>NZ_JBIAZN010000001.1:237233-545012 GCF_042899225.1 Streptomyces sp. NPDC000134 | reverse complement strand
GCAAGCTGCGGTGCTCGACCACTCGCGTCACAAGCCTCGTCCGAGCGGTCATGACCCTGCATTTGGCCAGCTCAGACCGATGATGGAAAAGGCTCAGTGTGTACGGGCCGTTCGCCGAGCAGGAGCTGCGCACGGTGTGGCGGCACCTCTCCCCGCTGGACGGGGAGAGTTACGCCGAGTCCCGGTGGGAGGAGCCCGACGACGAGCAGTACGAGCTGGGCGGGGAACTGGGCGACGCCTGGAGGGCCGTCGGCGGGTCGTGGCCGGTCTGGACGTTCGCCCTCGGCGGGCAGCCCGTCGTGCTCAACGACAACCCGCTGGCCGCGCCGGAGGACGGCGGGGACTGGACCGTCCTCGCCGCCTGGCGCCGCGAGGAAGCCGTCGTCACCTGGCTGATCCGCCGCGAGGATCTCGCCGTCGGGCGCTTCGACCGGGTGTACGGCTACGCCGACATGTGACGTCGGCGCGCTTCGGCCGGGGGCCCGGGGCGCTGACCTTGCGGCGGGCGGCGCCGCGCCCGCGTCATCCGTGGTGGGCCCGCCCGCGTCATCCATCGTGGGCCCGTCCGCGTCAGTCCTCGTGGGCCCGCCCGCGTCAGCCGTGGTGGGCCCGTTCCGGGGTCGGCGGGACGTGGGTGGCGACCACCCGTTCGCGGCCGGGCCGGGGTGTCCGGCGGTCCACCGCGTACGCCGTGCCCGCGACCAGCAGGCCGAGGACCGCCAGGGCCGAGCCCGCGAGGGCCGGGGAGGTGACGCCGAGGCCCGCGGCGAGGGTGAGGCCGCCGATCCAGGCGCCGCCGGCGTTGGCGAGGTTGAAGGCGGCCTGGTTGGCGGAGGAGGCCAGGGACGGGGCCGCCGACGCCTTCTCCATGACCATCAACTGCAGCGGGGAGCCGGTGACGAAGGCCGCCGCGCCGAGCAGCGCCACCGCCAGCGCCGCCGTGACCTCCGTACGCATGAGCAGCGGGAACAGGGCGAGGACCAGGACCAGGGAGGCCAGGCCGCCGAAGAGGGTGGCCCGCAGGGAGTGGTCGGCGAGCCGGCCGCCGAGCAGGTTGCCCGCGGTGGCGCCGACGCCGAACAGGGCGAGCAGCAGGGTCACGCTGGCATCGGCGAACCCGGCGGCGTCGGTCAGCATCGGCGTGATGTAGCTGTACGCGGAGAACAGCGCGCCGAAGCCCGCGACGGTGGTGCCGAGCGCCAGCCAGACGGGCAGCGAGCGCAGCGCCGACAGCTCGCCGCGCAGGCCGGTCGCCGGGGCGGGGGCGTGGTCGCGGGGGATGAGGAAGGCCAGCGCCGCGATCGCCGCCACGCCGATCGCGCTGACGCCGAGGAACGTCGCCCGCCAGCCCAGTTGCTGGCCCATGGCGGTGGCCGCGGGGACGCCCACGATGTTGGCGACGGTCAGGCCGAGGAACATCAGGGAGACGGACCGGGCCTTGCGTTCGGGCGCCACCATGCCGGTGGCGACCACCGCGCCGACGCCGAAGAACGCGCCGTGCGGCAGACCGCTGACGAAGCGGGCGGCCAGCAGGGAGCCCTCGCCGGGCGCGACGGCCGACAGGGCGTTGCCGATGACGAACAGCGCCATCAGGCCGATCAGCACGGTACGGCGGGGCATGCGCGCGGTGACCGCCGCGAGCAGCGGGGCGCCGATGACGACGCCGAGCGCGTACGCCGAGACCAGGTGGCCGGCGCTGGGGATCGAGATGCCCAGGTCGTCCGCGACGTCGGGCAGCAGGCCCATCATCACGAACTCGGTCGTGCCGATGCCGAAGGCACCCACGGCGAGGGCGAGCAGGGCCAGGGGCATGAGGGTCTTCGCCTTTCGGAGCGGAAGCGACAGCGATGCGCGTACGGGAGGGATGACGGGGACGAGCGGACACTTCTTATGTTCCCGTACGGAACAAAGACTCTCAGGGTGAGTATTCCGCGAGGTGACGCAGGGGTTTCCGGCGCCGGTCGGAAAGGGGATGACCTGGGCTTTTCAGGAACCGGATGTGTCGACCCTCACACGCGCGGCGACCGGCAGGTGGTCACTGCCCGTCTCGGGGAGGGTCCAACTGCTCTCCGGCTCGACGCCCCGCACCAGGATCTGGTCGATCCGGGCCATCGGGAACGACGCCGGCCAACTGAACCCGAACCCGTCGCCCGCCGCGCCCTGCGTGGAGCGCATCTGGGCGGTCACCGCGTTCAGCGCGCGGTCGTTCATGGTGCCGTTGAGGTCGCCGAGCAGGATCACGTGGGCCACCGGCTCGTCCTTGATCGCCTCGCCCAGCGCGTCGGCGCTGCGGTCCCGCTGCCGGGCGGTGAACCCGGCCTCCAGCTTCACCCGTACGGACGGCAGGTGGGCGACGTAGAAGGCGACCGGCCCCTCGGGGGTGGCGACGGCGGCCCGCATCGCGCGCTTCCAGCCCAGCTCGATGTCGACGGCCCGGACCCCGCTCAGCGGGTACTTGCTCCACAGCCCGACGGTGCCCACGACCGCGTGGTGCCGGTACGTCGGGGCGAGCACCCTCTCGTACGTCGGCACCGCCGACGCCTTCAGCTCCTCCAGGGCGACCACGTCGGCGCCGGAGGCGGCCACGGCGCGGGCGGTGCCGGCCGGGTCGGCGTTGTCGGCGTTGACGTTGTGCGTGGCCACCGTCAGGTCGCCGCCGCCGCCGGACTTGGTGAACAGCAGCCCGCCGAAGAGGTTCAGCCAGACCACCGCCGGGACCAGGACGGCGATCAGGGCCGTCGCCGACCTGCGCAGCAGGGCGATCACCAGCAGCACCGGGATCAGCAGCCCGAACCAGGGCAGGAAGGTCTCCACCAGGCTGCCGAGGTTGCCGACCACGTTCGGAATCCGCGAGTGCCCGGCCGTCACCGCGGCCAGCAGCAGGGCGACCGCGGCGGTGACCAGGCCCCGGCGCCAGATCCCGCGGTCCCCGCGCCATCCGGAGGCCGGCCCGGCCCACAGGCGGCGCAGCCGGTCCCCGCGGCGCCCGGAACCGGGGCCGCCGCTGTCGGTCTCCGTCACGTAAGCCTGCCGCGCCATACCGTTGCCTCACCACTTGCCTTACACACCGTCACCCCCCGTGTCCGAGAAACCCTAGGGGATGATCGGCTCCGTTCCGCCGCCGCACCGGCGGCCGTACGGTGACGACGACGAAGAAATCGCCATGCGCGGTTCCGGTTGTGGAGACGGTCCGGGACGCTGTGACGAAATCCGCACAATCCGGGCCCGGCATCCGGGGCCGGGGGTGCTCTGGCCCTCGATGGCACGAGGTGCCACCATGGAGGAGATCCGGGGACGCCGTCAGGGCGCCTCGAGATGACATGAAGGAGCCGTTGCCATGACGCAGCTTCCGGCTGCCCAGAGCGCATCCCCCAGGCCCGCCGACGGCGGCAGGGCGCTGTACGGGGGCAAGAGCAACCGCCGCATCACCGTCCGGGACATCGCCCTCGCCAAGGAGCGCGGCGAGAAGTGGCCCATGCTCACCGCGTACGACGCGATGACCGCGTCCGTGTTCGACGAGGCCGGCATCCCGGTCATGCTGGTCGGCGACTCGGCGGGCAACTGCCACCTCGGGTACGACACCACCGTCCCGGTCACCCTCGACGAGATGACCATGCTGTCCGCGGCCGTCGTCCGGGGCACCGGCCGCGCCCTGATCGTCGCGGACCTGCCGTTCGGCTCGTACCAGGAGGGCCCGGTGCAGGCGCTGCGCTCGGCGACCCGGCTGGTCAAGGAGGCCGGGGTGGGGGCCGTGAAGCTGGAGGGCGGCGAGCGCTCGCACCGCCAGATCGAGCTGCTGGTGGAGTCCGGCATCCCGGTGATGGCGCACATCGGCCTCACCCCGCAGTCGGTGAACGCGATGGGGTACCGGGTGCAGGGCCGCGGCGAGGAGGCCGCCCAGCAGTTGCTGCGGGACGCCAAGGCGGTGCAGGACGCGGGCGCCTTCGCGGTCGTCCTGGAGCTGGTGCCGGCCGAGCTGGCCGCCGAGGTGACCAGGTCGCTGCACATCCCGACCGTCGGCATCGGCGCGGGCCCGGACACCGACGCCCAGGTCCTGGTCTGGACCGACATGATGGGGCTGACCGGCGGGCGGATGCCGAAGTTCGTGAAGAAGTACGCCGAGCTGCGCCAGGTCATGGGCGAGGCGGCGCGGGCGTTCGCCGAGGACGTCGTCGGCGGAACGTTCCCGCAGGAGGAGCACTCCGTCCACTGAGCCACCGCGGTACGACACCGGGCCCCGCCGATCTTCCCCCGTCGGCGGGGCTCCGGTGTGCGGGGGCGGTATCGGGAGCGGTGCCCGGGGCGGTGTCGGCGGGATGTCGGTGGCTGTAGGCGGCCTGTCGGCGGTTTGTCGGTGGCGACTGGCACCGTCGTCGGCATGAAGCGAATCCACGACGACCCCAGCGGCGCCGGCACCGCCGTGTCCGTACGGGGGCTGGTCAAGCACTACGGCGAGACCAAAGCACTGGACGGTGTCGATCTCGATGTCAGCGAAGGCACCGTGATGGGCGTGCTCGGCCCGAACGGCGCCGGCAAGACCACCCTGGTGCGCATCCTGTCCACCCTCATCACCCCCGACGCCGGCCAGGCCACCGTCGCCGGGTACGACGTGATACGGCAGCCCCGGCAGTTGCGCCGGGTGATCGGGCTCACCGGGCAGTACGCCTCGGTGGACGAGAAGCTGCCCGGCTGGGAGAACCTCTATCTGATCGGCCGGCTGCTGGACCTGCCCCGCAAGGAGGCCAGGGCCCGCGCCGACGAACTCCTGGAGCGGTTCTCCCTCACCGAGGCCGCCAAGCGGCCCGCGAGCACGTACTCCGGCGGTATGCGCCGGCGCCTCGACCTGGCCGCCTCCATGATCGGCCGCCCGGCCGTCCTCTACCTGGACGAGCCCACCACCGGCCTGGACCCGCGCACCCGCAACGAGGTGTGGGACGAGGTCAAGCGGATGGTCGGCGACGGCGTCACCGTGCTGCTCACCACCCAGTACATGGAGGAGGCCGAGCAGCTCGCCACCGAGCTGACCGTGGTCGACCGCGGCAAGGTGATCGCGAACGGCGGCATCGAGGAGCTGAAGGCCAAGGTCGGCGGCCGCACCCTGCGGGTCCGCCCGGCCGACCCGCTGCACCTGCGCCCGCTCGCCGCGTTCCTGGACGAACTCGGCATCACCGGGCTCGCCTCCACCACCGTGGACACCGAGCGCGGCGCGGTGCTGGTGCCCATCCTCAGCGACGAGCAGCTCACCGCCGTGGTCGGCGCGGTCACCGCACGCGGCATCACGCTCGCCTCCATCACCACCGAACTGCCCAGCCTGGACGAGGTGTTCCTGTCCCTCACCGGCCACCGCGCCAGTGCCCCGCAGGACGCCACGCCCGCCGACACCCGCGAAGAGGTCGCCGTATGACCGCCGCCGCCCCCACGTCCGCCGTCCTCACTCCCGACGCCCGGATCTCGCTGCGCGGCCATCTGCGCCACACCGGTGCGCTGGTCCGCCGCAACCTGCTGTGGATTCGGCAGGACCCGGAGTCGATGTTCGACGCCATCCTGTTCCCGGTCGTCTTCACCCTGCTCTTCGTGTACGTCTTCGGCGGCTCGATCGGCCAGTCGCTGGGCGGCGGACAGCAGGCGTACGTGCAGTACGTGATCCCCGGCCTGATGGCCATGCTGGGCATGAACATGGCCCAGGGGGTCGGGACGGGCTTCAACCAGGACTTCAACTCCGGCGTGATGGACCGCTTCCGGTCGCTGCCGATCGGGCGCGGCTCGGTGCTGTTCGCGAAGATCGCGGTGGAGCTGCTGCGGATGCTGTTCGCCACCGTGGTGCTGCTGGTCGTCGCCCTGCTGGTGGGCTTCGACATCACCGACTGGGTCGGGCTGCTGGCCTCGGTGGGGCTGTCCGCGGTGTTCGGCTCCGCCCTGATGTGGGTGTTCCTCACCCTCGGCGTGGTCATGAAGAGCGCGCAGTCCGTGCAGGCGATGGGCTTCCTGGTGCTGATGCCGCTCCAGTTCGGCTCGTCCATCTTCGCGCCGACCCAGTCGATGCCGGACTGGCTCCAGGCGTTCACCGACTACAACCCGCTGTCCTCCCTCGCGGACACGGCGCGCGGGCTGATGGTGGGCGGCCCGGTCGCGCACGGCCTGTGGGTGACGCTGGCCTGGTCGGTGGGGCTGACGGCGGTGATGGCGCCGGTCGCGATCCACAAGTTCCGTACCAAGAGCTGACCGGTGCGCGGTCAGACCAGGGCGGCGGCCTCCTGCGGGGAGAGGCCGCCGCCCTCGGCGTACGCGGCCTCGAACTCCGCGGCGTCCAGGGCCCGGCGGGCCCACTCGGTGGCGCGGGTCCGGGCGTCCTTCTCGGTGCCGCTCTCCACGTGGCCGGGCGGCAGCAGCGCGGCGGCGGCGCCCAGGCAGCGGGCGGCGTCCCGGGCCCGGCGCCCGCCGTCGACGCGGGCCAGGGACATCGCGGCGATCGCCAGGTAGGAGGCGCGCATGTGCGGGGCGACGGCCTCGGACAGCGGGGCCGTGGACCGCTCCAGCGCCTGCCGGACCGTGGCCAGGGCGTCCTCGTAACGGCCCTCCAGGGCGCTCAGCCAGGACTCGGCGCCGAGGATGAAGGCGTCGAAGACGACGAAGTGGGCGATGGTGAACTGCTCGCGCAGCAGTCGCAGTTGCTCGCGGGCCTCGGCGGTCCGGCCGGTCATGCCGAGCCGGGCGGCCAGGAAGAGCCGGGCGGCCGGCATCGCCCCGTTGTGCGCCGCGTCCTCGGTCCGGCCGATCACCTCGCGCAGGATGCGCTCGCCCCGCTCGTCCTGCCCCGCCTCCAGCAGCACGCTGCCCAGCCGGGCGTCGAGGACGTCGACCTGGGCGTGTGCGCCGAGCCGCTCGGCGTGCCCGGCGGCGGCCTCGTAGTCGGCGGCGGCGCGCAGGAACTCGCCCTTGCGCTCGTACGCCTCGGCGCGGGCGGAGAGGGCCTCGGCGGTGCCCCAGGTGTCGCCGAGCCGCTGGAACATCTCCAGCGACTCGTCGGCGTCGCGGGCGGCGTCGCCGGCCCAGTCGGTGCGGTTGGCCAGCAGGTTGGCGCGCATCTGGAGCGCCCCGGCCAGCTCCCATTCGAAGCCGGGGGTCTCCCGGCAGGTGCGGACGGAGGCGTCCATGATGGTGCGCAGCCGGTCGACGTCGCCGGTCAGCATCACGGCGAACCACCAGAGCATGCCGGGGCTGCGGCAGATCTGCGGCAGCCCGGGTTCGTAGGAGTCGGCGATGATCCGCAGCTTGGTCTGGGCGGCCGGGTTCTGCCAGGCGTCCAGTTCGGTGTCCATGCAGGCGAGGTGGGCGAGGTGCACCCCGCGGCGGGCCTCGGCGAGGACCTCGCCGGTCATCGGGGGCGGCGCCTCGGTGCAGCGCTGCCAGACCGGCCGCGCGGGCACCACCGGCTCGGTGAACGGGTCGGGGCCCAGCCTCATGGCCTCGCTGCACCAGGTGCGGGCCTCCACCCGCAGGTCGCGCAGTTGCCAGTACCAGACCAGCGACAGCACCAGGCAGAGGGCCTCCTGCTCGTCGCGTTCGGCGACCGCGTGCCGCAGCGCGGTGCGCAGGTTCTCGTACTCCCGCTCCAGGCGGGCCATGGCGTCCAGTTGGCCGGGGCCGCGCAGGAACGGGTCGGTGGTGCGGGCCAGTTCGCGGTAGTGGACCAGGTGGGCGCGTTCGGCGGAGCGGCGCCCGCCGCTCTCGTCGAGGCGTTCGGCGGCGTACTCGGCGACGGTCTCCAGGAGCCGGTAGCGCATCTCCCCGTCTCCCGTGGGCGCGGCGACCACGAGGGACTTGTCGACCAGGGAGCCCAGCGCGTCGAGGGCGGCGGGTCCGCAGACGGCCTCGGCGGCGGCCAGGTCGCAGCCGCCGGCGAACACCGACAGGCGGCGCAGCACCTCGCGTTCGTCCTCGGCGAGCAGTTCCCAGGACCAGTCGACGACCGCGCGCAGGGTCTGCTGGCGGGGCAGGACGGTGCGGCTGCCGGAGGTGAGCAGGCGGAAGCGGTCGTCGAGGCGGTCGGCGATCTGGCGGGGGGTGAGCATCCGCAGCCGGGCCGCCGCCAGTTCGATCGCGAGCGGCAGTCCGTCCAGGCGGCGGCAGATCTCCGCGCACGCCTCGGGGTCCTCCTCGGTGCGGAAGCCGGGGCGGGCGGCGGCGCCCCGGTCGGCGAGGAGTTCCAGCGCGGCCGGCTCGGGCAGCGGCTCGACCGGGCGGAGCAGTTCGCCGGGGACGCCGAGGGGTTCGCGGCTGGTGGCCAGGACGGTCAGGTGCGGGCAGTGCGCCAGCAGGTGCTCGGCGAGGTACGCGGCGGCGTCGACGACGTGCTCGCAGTTGTCCAGGACGATCAGCATGCGGCGCCGGCCGCAGTGCTCGACCAGCCGTTCGACGGCGGTGCCGGGGCGGTCGGTGGCGGCCCGCATCTCCTCGGCGCCGGCGCCGTACAGCACGGTCTCGCGGGCGCCGACGGCGGTCAGGACGGCCTCGGGTACGGCGGCCGGGTCGTCCACCGGGGCCAGCTCGGCCAGCCACACCCCGTCGGGGGCGATGTTCCCGGCGGCCTCGGCGGCCTCCTGCGACAGCCGGGTCTTGCCGGCCCCGCCGGGCCCGAGCAGGGTGACCAGCCGCGCGGCGCGCAGGTCGTCCCGGAGCGCCCGGATGTCGCCGTCCCGGCCGACGAACGAGGTGAGCCGGGCCCGCAGGTTGCCCCGGGGGCGCTGCGGCCGGGAAGTCTGCGCGGGACCGCTCCCGGGGGCGGCGGCGCCCGGCGCCGCGCCGGCGTCCGGCTCCGGCGGCGGGTCCGGGCGGAGCAGCTCCGTGTGCAGGGCGCGCAGCGCGGGCCCCGGGTCGGTGCCGAGGCGGTCGGCGAGGTGGCGGCGCACCTCCTCGTACGCGGCGAGGGCCTCGGCGGTGCGGCCGGTGTCGCGCAGGGCGCGCAGCCGCAGCGCCTGGAGGGGTTCGTCCAGCGGGTGGGCGTCGCACAGCGCGGTCAGTTCGGGCAGCGACCGCTCGGCGTGGCCGAGGCCGAGGGCGGCGGTGTGCCGGGTGCGCAGCGCGTCCAGGCGGCGGGTCTCCCAGCGGGCCGCCTCGGCGGCGCGGTCGGGCAGGTCGGCGAGGACCGGGCCGCGCCACAGGGCGAGGGCGTCGTCCAGGACGACGGCCGCCTTGGCGGGGTCGCCGTCGGCCAGCGCGCGGGCGCCCTCGTCGGCCAGCTTCTCGAACCGGTGCAGGTCGACGTCGTCGGGCGCGGCCGTCAGCCGGTAGCCGCCGTCGGCGGAGGCGACCGCGTCGGCGCCGAGCGCGCGGCGCAGCCGGCCGACCAGCGCCTGCAGGGCGCCGGCCGCGTCGGCGGGCGGGTCGGCGCCCCAGACCTCGTCGGCCAGCAGGCCGGCCGGCACGGTCCGGCCGGCCCGCAGGGCCAGGGCGGCCAGCAGCGCGCGCAGCCTCGCCCCGCCGACCGGGACGGGGCTGCCGTCGGGGCGGAGTGCCTGGGTGGTGCCGAGGACGCGGTAACGCACGGGGTCCATTGTCCCCGGGGACGCGCGCCGGCCGCCTCCGGGTTCACCGGCACCCGGACCGGCCCCCGGAACCCGGGCCGGCGCGCGGGACGTTCCCCTGTCGTCACCGGTACGGTCTACTCTTCCGACCACACTCCAGGAGCCCTCTTCTCATGACCACCGCACCCGCCCGCGCCGGCGACCGGCGGATCAGTCCGGTCTTCCTCGGGATCGTCGCCGTGGCCGCGGTCACCGGGTGGGCGACCTGGACCGGGTTCGCCGAGCAGCCGGGCCTGGCCGTGTTCCTGTTCGTGACGGCCGCCTGGGTCGTCTCGCTCTGCCTGCACGAGTACGCGCACGCGCGCACCGCCCTGCACGGCGGTGACATCTCGGTCGGCGCCAAGGGCTATCTGACGCTGAACCCGCTGAAGTACACGCACGCGCTGCTGAGCGTCGTGCTGCCGGTGGTCTTCGTCGTCATGGGCGGGATCGGTCTGCCGGGCGGGGCGGTGTTCATCGAGCGGGGCCGGGTCCGGGGCCGCTGGCGGCACAGTCTGATCTCGGCGGCGGGCCCGCTGACCAATGTGCTGTTCGCCGTGGTGTGCACGGCCCCGTTCTGGCTGGGCGCCCTGGACGGCGTGCCCCGCGACTTCCGGTCCGCGCTGGCGTTCCTGGCGCTGCTCCAGGTCACGGCGGCGATCCTGAACTTCCTGCCGGTGCCGGGCCTGGACGGCTACGGGGTGGTCGAGCCCTGGCTGTCGCACGGGGTGCGGCGGCAGGTGGAGCCGTTCGCGCCGTTCGGTCTGCTGTTCGTGTTCGCGCTGTTGTGGGTGCCCGCGCTGAACGGCGTGTTCTTCGACGCGGTCGACGCGATCCTGTGTGCGTTGGGGATCGACGACTTCGACTCGTACTGCGGCTACGAGCTGTACCGGTTCTGGCAGACGGACGAGATCTGCTCGGTCAGCGGCTGACGGACCGGCGGGCGTCCCGGCCGCGCTTGACGTAGTACCAGCACATGTTGGACGACAGTCCGGCCAGCAGCACCCAGACGACGCCGACCAGCACGACGCCCTGCACGAAGGAGAGGACGGCCGCGACGACGGCGAGCACGCAGACGATCAGGGCGTAGAGGGCGAGGCGGGGCATGGGGTCGGCTCCTGTCGGGGGACACGGGCGGCATGGCTGATGCCCCCCAGTGTCCCCCATCGCCTCATACGTCCGTGACGCGGAGTCCCGCGTGCGCCTTGTAGCGGCGGTTGACGGAGATCAGGTTGGCGACCAGCGACTCCACCTGGTGGGCGTTGCGCAGCCGCCCGGCGAAGACGCCGCGCATCCCGGGGATGCGGCCGGCCAGGGCCTGCACGGTCTCGACGTCGGCGCGGGCCTCGCCGAGCACCATCACGTCGGTGTCGATCGTGTCGACCTCCGGGTCCTGGAGGAGGACGGCGGACAGGTGGTGGAAGGCGGCGGTGACCCTGCTGTCCGGCAGCAGGGCGGCGGCCTGCTCGGCGGCGCTGCCCTCCTCGGGCTTGAGGGCGTAGGCGCCCTTCTTGTCGAAGCCGAGCGGGTTGACGCAGTCGACGACGAGCTTGCCGGCCAGTTCGCCGCGGAGCGCGGCGAGGGTGTCGCCGTGGCCCTCCCAGGGGACGGCGACGATCACGATGTCGCTGCGGCGGGCGGTCTCGGCGTTGTCGGCGCCCTCGACTCCGTGGCCGAGTTCCTCGGCGGCGGCCCGCGCACGCTCGGCGGCCCGGGAGCCGACGATCACCTTCTGGCCGGCCTTGGCGAGCCGGTAGGCCAGGCCCTTGCCCTGCGGCCCGGTCCCGCCGAGCACGCCGACGGTCAGCCCGGAGACGTCGGGCAGGTCCCAGGGGTCCTTGGCGGGGGCCTTCTGTGCGGCACTGTCGGTAGAGGTCATGGGCCCGAGCCTACGTCCGCCCGGCCGGCCGTACCGGATCAGGCGGGCGGAGCTACGGGCACCCGTAGGAAGGTGATCGTCTCGTACGGTCCGCCGTCGCCGGTCTCGTACAGCAGGCCGAGGGTGCGGGCGTCGACGCGGACCAGGTCGGAGTAGGCGGCGGGCCGGTCGTCGACGGTGTGGGCCGGGTGCCAGGTGGCGCCGCCGTCGGTGGAGGCGCGCAGGGTCATCCGGGCGCGGGCGCCGGGCGCGGCGGGCCCGGAGTACAGCAGCAGGTCCGGGTCGCGGAGCTGGAGGACGCTGCCCTGGCAGACGGGTCCGGTCAGGCCGGGCTGCGGGCGGAAGGGCGCGGTCAGGGTCCGGCCGCCGTCCGCCGAGTACGCGTCGGCGCGGGGCGCGGGCGAGGGCGGCGCGGTGCGGGCGTTGACGTAGAGGCGGCCGTCGGGGAGTTCGGCGGCGGTGGACTCGTTGGCGGCGATCCGGGCGGCGGTGCCGTCGCCGTCGTCGACGTAGCCGAGGGTCCAGGTCTCGCCCCGGTCGTCGCTGAGCAGGCAGTGCCCGCCGTCGGGGCCGGCGGCCAGGGAGTGGTTGGCGGGGACGACGACCCGGCCGCCGCGGAGCTGGAGGGCGTGGCCGGGGGTGGTGGCGTACCAGCGCCAGTCGGGGCGTTTGACGCTCGCGGTGATCTCGCGGGCGGGCGACCAGGTGCGGCCGTCGTCGTCGCTGTGCCGCACCCAGACCCGGCGGCCGTCCCCGGCGCCGACGGTGCCGCGCCGGATGGCGTCCTCGGTGGCGTGCCCGGCGTTGCGGACGTGCACGAGCAGGACGCGGCCGGTGTCGAGGACGACGGGGGCGGGGTTGCCGGCCAGGCCGTCGCCGTTGTCGGCGGCGACCCGGAGCGGGCCCCAGGTGCGGCCGCCGTCGGTGGACCGTTTCGAGACGATGGCGATGGTGCCGTGGTCGGCGGGCCCGTTCACGCGGCCCTCGCAGAACGCGAGCAGGGTGGCGGGGCCGGTGGCGACGACGGCCGGGATACGGAAGCTGGCGTACCCGTCGTCACCGGCGCGGAACACAACGGAGGTGTCGTTCATGGGCGGCTCCTGCCCGCTTCGGGCGAATTCCGGGTGAACCGTGGGTCACGAGTGGCCGCTTGCGGCAGGATGCGGCGCCATGGACGCCGTACGGGTCGCGTTGTTGCGGGAAGTGCTCGCCGGGACGGAGTGGCTGGGGGCCACCCGGAGGTTCGCCGGGGAGCTGCGGGGCCGGGTGGTCCCGCACGGGGGCGGGCTGCTGCTGGTGGGCACGGCGGCGTACGAGCCGTGGCATCTGGCGGCGCACCTGGTCGACGAGGCCGCCTGGTCGGGGACGCCGGAGCTGGCGCCGACGCTGGTACGGCACGGCGCGCGGCCCTGCGACCCGGCGCACCTGTCGGTGGGTCCGGGGAAGCTGGCGGCGGCCCGGCGCGGGGAGACGTTGCTGGTGGTGGCGCCGGACGAGCCGGAAGCGGACCTGCTGGAACGGGTGCACGACGCGCGGCGGGCGGGGGCGGCGGTGCTGGCGCTCGGCGCGGCGGGCGGGGGGCTGGCGGCGCTGGCCCACGAGACGCTGCCCGTGCCCCGGGGGGCGGAGCTGGACCTCGACACGGTGCAGCACCTGGTGAGCGCGGCGGCGGGCGAGAACGCGGGGCCGCTGCCGCGGGGGCGGCGCGGGTTCCGGGACCGGCTGTCCCGCCTGGCCGACCATCTGACGGCTGCGCCGCCGACGGCTTGGTGACGGCTCGTCGTCCGTCGAACGCTCGCGCGTGGTGGCTCGCGCGGTTCCCCGCGCCCCTGACGGGAGCGCCCTGAAGGGGCGCGGGGAACCGCGCGACCAGCCACGACGCTCCCGCAGCCGCCCCATGACGGAGCCCCCCGCCCCCTCGGACGTCAATCGTCCGCGGAGCCCGTCGCCGCGTCGTGCCACTTCGGGTCGTTCTCCCACTGGAGGTTCCGCTCGCGGGCGGTCTGCATCGCGTGTTCCGCCTCGGTCCGGGAGGCGTAGGGGCCGAAACGGTTCTTGGCGGGGCACTCCGGCCCCTCCTCCACCTTGTGGTGCTCCAAGCAGTAGTACCACTCGCCCGGTTTTCCGACCGTGCGCTTCTTGAACAGGGCCATGACCGGCTCCTTTCGCCAGGGACATGGTCTCGTATGCCCGCTGGTTAGACTCGCTGACATGTCTGGCCAGTCGCTGCTCGTCCCAGGGGAGCTGTCCCCCATCCGTTCCGTGCCCGGAAACATCCGGCGTCCCGAGTACGTCGGCAAGCCCGCGCCGGCCCCGTACACGGGTCCCGAGGTGCAGACACCCGAGACGATCGAGGCGATGCGGGTGGCCGGGCGGATCGCGGCGCGGGCGATGGCCGAGGCCGCGAAGCTGATCGCGCCGGGCGTGACGACGGACGAGCTGGACCGGGTGGCGCACGAGTACATGTGCGACCACGGCGCCTACCCCTCGACGCTCGGCTACCGCGGCTTCCCCAAGTCGCTGTGCACCAGCGTCAACGAGGTCATCTGCCACGGCATCCCCGACTCCACCGTCCTGCGCGACGGCGACATCGTCAACCTGGACGTGACGGCGTACATCGGCGGGGTGCACGGCGACAACAACGCCACCTACCTGGTCGGCGAGGTCGACGAGGAGAGCAGGCTGCTGGTCGAGCGCACCCGGGAGGCCCTGAACCGCGCGATCAAGGCGGTCAGGCCGGGCCGGCAGATCAACGTCATCGGCCGGGTCATCGAGTCCTACGCCAAGCGCTTCGGGTACGGGGTGGTGCGGGACTTCACCGGGCACGGGATCAACTCCGCGTTCCACTCGGGCCTGATCGTCCCGCACTACGACAGTCCGCACGCGACGACCGTGATCCGGCCCGGCATGACGTTCACCATCGAGCCGATGCTGACGCTGGGGACGCACGAGTACGACATGTGGGACGACGGCTGGACGGTCGTCACCAAGGACCGCGAGCGGACTGCCCAGTTCGAGCACACCCTGGTGGTGACCGGGACCGGCACGGAGATCCTCACCCTGCCGTAGCGCCTCAGCGTTCCAGGACGACCCGTCCGCCGATCTCCACCCGGTCGCCGGGCTGCGGTGCCGTGAGGATCTGCGAGCCCGCGCCCTGGGCGATGTTCAGGGCGCGGCCCAGTCGCGCGGTGAGCAGCAGGGCCGCCGCGCCGGTTGCCTCGTCCTCGCCGATGCCCCCGGTGCGGGCACCGGCTCGGCTGGAGCGGCTGTCGCCGCGCTCATCGACGCGGCCGGGGAAGCCGCGGGCGCGGACCCGGCCGGCCGATTCGTCCTCCCAGGCCCAGGCGTAGATCCATTCCCCCTCGGGCGGCACCGGCAGGGCGTCGACCTCGGCGGCCGTGGCGTACTGGCGCAGGGTGCGCGGCGGCGCCCACTCCGCCCGCGCCTCGATCCAGGTGAACTCCCCGTCCTGCCGGGCGCCCACCACGCCCGCCGGGGTGACGAGTTCGGGCACGTCGAGCAGCCAGGCCGTCCCCACGCAGGGGTGACCGGCGAAGGGCAGGCGCAGGGTGGGCGTGTAGATGTCGATGGCGCCGCGCTCGGGGTCGTCGACGAACACCGTTTCGCTGAAGCCGAGTTCGGCGGCCAGGGCCTGCCGTTCCGCCCGCTCCGGCAGTACGGAACCGTCCCGGACGACGCCGAGTTCGTTGCCGTAGCCGCCGTTCGCCGCGCAGAACACGCGCAGCACGTCGTAGTCAGTCACAGGGGCATTCAAGCACCGGTGCGGGCGCTGCCGGACCGGGCGGCCGGGGCGGTGTCCGTCCCGGTAGGGTTCGCCTCCGGGAAGGGGAAGGTGGAGGAACCTGATGAGCAGGGATCGCGCCCCTCGGGGGCTTCTCAAGCGCGTGCTGGCCGCCGTCTCGGTGGCCGCCGTGACGGTGACGGCGAGCGGCTGCGTGGTGGTGCACGGCGAGCGCGAGGTGCTCCCGGCGGCGACCCGGGCCGAGGCCGCCGCGGCCCTGACGGCGTTCACCACCGCGTACAACAAGGCGGACAAGGCGTACGACGCGAAGCTGGACGCCGACCGGACCGCCGGTGCCCTCGCCGACATCGACACGGCCCGGCTGACGGCGGGCCGGGTGAACCACCCCGGCGGCAACCCCGCGCACTCGCCGCTGAAGCTGACGGACGCGAAGTTCACGATCCCCGAGAAGGCGGGCTGGCCCCGCTGGTTCCTCGCCGACGCCCGCGGCAACAAGGGCGGTGACGTCCGCTGGCTGCTGGTCTTCACCCGGGACGGGCTCGGGGAGCCCTGGGAGGTGGCCTATCTGACGCTGGTCGCCCCCGGGGACGTCCCCGAGGTGAGGACCGACGAGGACGGCTGGGCCGAGGCCGTGCCCGCCGACTCGGCGGAACTGGCCGTGTCTCCGGGCGAGTTGAGCGAGGAGTACACGGCGTACCTGAAGGACGGCGGGGACGCCTTCGCGCCCGGCGCGCACACCAGTGCCTGGCGGGCGCTGCGGAAGAAGCGGTCGGTCCGCCCGGGGCTGGCCACGCAGTACATCGACGAGCCGCTGGCCCAGGGCGACTACGCGCCGCTGGCGCTGCGCACGGAGGACGGCGGGGCGCTGGTGTTCTTCACCACCCGGCACTACGAGAAGCAGACCGCCGCGCGGGGCGCCTCGGTGCCGACGCCCAACCGGGACGTGCTGGCGCTGACGGACGGCGAGATCAAGCAGTCGCTGACGATGGAGTTCGTCTCCAACGAGGTCGCCCTCGATCCGCCGAAGGGCGCCGGGTCCGGCCGGGTGGCGATCCTCGGGCGGGTGCAGGGGCTGACGACCGCGAAGGGCGAGTAGCGGCTCCGGGCTGCGGGGTCCGGGCCGTGGGGTCCGAGGCCGGGCTTCTGGTCAGCGGCGGAGCGGCCAGCTCGCGCCCTGCTGGTCGGCGTCCGTGCCGGCGTGCCGGGCGCAGGCGTCGGTCAGGGCTTCCAGCAGGGTCAGCGGCTCGGGCAGCGGGTGCTCGGGGCCGCGCACCCAGTGCACGCCCTGCTCGCCGGGGAGCCGGGCGGGCGGTACCAGGACGTAGGAACCGCGGCAGTGCCAGCGCAGGCCCGGGTGCTCGTCCATGGTCTCGGGGTGGCAGTCCAGCTCGCACGGCCACCACTCGTCCTCGTCCTCGGGGGTGCCGCGGGTGAGGGTGAAGAAGAGCATCCGGCCGTCGTCGCTCTCGGCGACCGGGCCGACCTCGACGTCGGTGGCGAGCAGCTTCTCCAGCGCCTCGCGGCCGGCCTCCAGGGGCACGTCGAGGACGTCGTGGACCATGCCGGTGGCGGTGATGAAGTTGGCCTGCGGCTGGTGCCGGGCCCAGCGCTCGATCTGGGCGCGGTCGGTGGTGGACTGCGTCTGCCAGGCGAACGACACCGGGTGCCGGGCGGGGGTGGGACAGCCGACGCGGTCGCAGGAACAGCGGTAGCCGGCGGGGTGGGCGGCGGGCGCGAGCGGCAGTCCGGCTCCGGCGGCGGCGAGCAGCAGGGTCTCCCGGCCGCCCTCGTCGGCGGTGTCCTTCGGGCGGCGTCCGCGCAGCCACTGGGAGAGCTTGCCCCGCCGGCCGGTGCGGCCACCGAACTCCGCGCTCATCTATCCCCTCGCCTCGCCGTCGTGCGCATCAGCATGCCCCATGGTCTCACCATTTCCCGCCTCGGGGTCGTGGCCGCACGAAGTCGCCCGCTCAGCGCGGAGCGAGTCCGTACAGCGCGTAGTCGACGAGGGTGTCGGTGTACTCGTAGGAGAAGGGGGCGGTGTGCTGGAGCCAGCGCTGGGCGAGCGGGGAGACGAAGAGTTCCAGGGCGATGCGCGGGTCGATGTCGGGGCGGACCTGGCCGGCCCGCTGGGCGGCGCGCAACCGGTCGACGTAGAGCTGGAGGGAGGGTTCCAGCAGCTTGGCGACGATCAGCCGGCCGAGGGCGGGGTCGACGAGGCCCTCGGCGGCCAGGGCGCGGCTGGGCGCCTCGAACCTGGGGTCGCGCAGTTCGTCGACGGTGGCCCGCAGCACGGCCTTGAGGTCGGCGGCGAGGTCGCCGGTGTCCGGGACGGCGTGGTCGTCCGGGTCCTGGCCCGCGGCCCGCGCGGTCCGCTCCCCGAGGTCGAGGAAGGCTTCCAGCAGGACGTCGGCCTTGGAGGACCACCAGCGGTAGATGGTCTGCTTGCCTACGCCGGCGCGGGCGGCGATGCCCTCGATGGTGGTCCTCGGGTAGCCGACCTCGGTGACGAGCGCGAGGGCGGCGTCGTAGATGGCCCTGCGGGACTTCTCGCTGCGGCGCTTCTCAACGGGCATGGGTCCGAACCTACCAGGGTGACAAGACGCTGCGTCTCGCGGCGGGGCGGGGGCGCGAGGCGGAGTGCGGGGCGAGGGGCGGGGGCGCGGGGTGCTACTCCCCCGCCGGGGGCCACGGGTCGCCCCAGTCCGTGTCGCGGGCCGCCCGGTAGAGGTCGCCGTGGCGTTTGGTGACCGTGGTCCGGGCGAGGGCGGGCTCGGTCTCGCACAGGTCGAGCAGGACCTGGCCCTTGCGGATCTGCGGGCGGCGGACCACGCGGTGGGCGGCGGGGGCGACGGGGAAGCGGGCGGCGGCGACGTAGCTGAACTTCTCGTCCTCGTAGGCGAGCGAGCCGCCCTTGACCTGGCGGTGCAGGGAGGAGCGGCTGACCCGGGCGGAGAAGTGGCACCAGTCGCTGCCGGGCGCGATGGGGCAGGCGGCGCTGTGCGGGCAGGGCGCGGCGATGTGGAAGCCGGCGGCGGTCAGCCGGTCGCGGGCCTCGATGATCCGGGCGTAGCCGTCGGGGGTGCCGGGCTCGACCACGACGACGGCCCGCGCGGCCGCGGCGGCGGCCTCGACGAGGGCGGCGCGGTCGGGGGCGGTGAGTTCGTTGAGGACGTAGGAGACGGTGACGAGGTCGGTCTCCGCCAGGGTGAGCGCCGCGCCGATCCGGGCGCGCTGCCAGCGGACGCCGGCCAGCGCCGGGTTGCCGGCGGCGATCTCCCGGCCCAGGGCGAGGGCGGGCTCGGCCCAGTCCAGGACGGTGGAGGTGCGGGCGCCGCCCCAGGTGGCGGCGACGGCCCAGGTCGCCGCGCCGGTGCCGCCGCCGAGGTCGACGTGGTCCCCGGGCACCCAGCCCGGCGCCGCTTCGGCGAAGGCCGCGAGGGACGCCCGTACCGCCTCGAAGGTCGCGGGCATCCGGTACGCGGCGTACGCGGCGACGTCCGCGCGGTCCCGCAGGATCGGGGCGTCGGTCGGGGTGGCGCCCCGATAGCTGGCGATCAGCCGGTCCACGGCCTGCGCGGCCTGCCGGGGCGGAAGCCCGTCCAGCAGCCCGGCGAGGGCGGCACGCAGGGCGTCGGCGGGAGGTGCGGGGGCGGTCACCCACCGATTCTACGGGTGGGCTGCGCAGGCTCGACGGGCGGCCGTGAACCCGGTTCACAGGGTGAGGCACGTTGCCCGTGCCGTGCCACCCGGGTGGCGTGAGCGCCGCTCACAGTCCCGCGCGGGTTGACAGTCCCGCACTGCCCGACCGGCGTGAATCGCGCTCACAACCCCGCACAGGCTGCCAGCCCCGCACTGCCCGACCGGCGTGAACCGCGCTCACAACCCCGCACAGGCTGCCAGCCCCGCACTGCCCGACCGGCGTGAACCGCGCTCACAGTCCCGCGCGGGCTGCCCCCCTGGCCCGTGAACCCCGTTCACAACCCCCGCACCGCCCGAGCCACCCGGGACGCCAGTGCGGCGCGCGGGCGGCTGTCCGGAGGACGACGGCAGGGGTGGACCGTGTTGGCGAGCAGGACCAGGAAGGTGTCCGTGGCCCGGTCGAGCACCAGCATCGTGCCGGTGAAGCCGGTGTGCCCGGCCGCCCCGCGCCCCGCCAGCTCCCCCATGAACCACTTCTGGTCGAGGGCGAAGCCGAGGCCCGGCGGGCTCAGCATCAGCTCCACGAAGTCGGGCCCGAGTATCCGGGCCGGCCCGTAGGAGCCGCCCGCCAGCAGCGCCCGGCAGAACACCGCCAGGTCCCGCGCGGTCGAGAAGAGCCCGGCGTGCCCGGCCACCCCGCCCAGCGCCCAGGCGTTCTCGTCGTGCACGATCCCGCGCAGCATCCCCCGGTCGGTCCGGGCCCAGGGCCGCCGCTGGTCCTCCGTCGCCGCCGCGCCCGGACACGGCCCGAAGCGGGTCGACGTCATGCCCAGCGGCCGGGTGATGCCGTCGCGGACGAGGACGTCGAGGGGGCGGCCGGTGGTCCGCTCCAGGACCTGCTGGAGCAGCAGCATGTTCAGGTCGGAGTAGAGGTACGTGCCGGGCGGGCCGGCCGGCCGTTCGGCGCGCAGCAGGTCCAGCCGTTCCCCGTCGTCGGCGCAGTCGTACAGCGGGAGTTCGGGCCGCAGCCCCGAGGTGTGGGTGAGGAGCTGGCGGACGGTGACGCGGTGCGCGGCGGCGGCGTGGTAGTCCGGCAGGTACGCGCCGACCTCCGCGTCGATGCCGAGCGTGCCCCGCTCGATCTGCTGCACGGCGGCGACCGACGTGAACAGCTTGGTGAGCGAGGCCAGGTCGAAGGGCGTGCCGAGGGTGGCCGGCACCCGGGCCGGCGGCGGCAGTTCCACGCCGGTGCCGCTGTCGGGGTCGTACGCCGCGTACCGTACGGCCCAGCCCGCGGCCTCCTCCACGGCGAGCACCGGTCCCCGGCCGACGGCCACGACGGCGCCGGGCGACCAGGGGCGGTCGCCGGCGGTGAGGTCGTGGACCTCCCGGACGAGGTGCCGCAGCTCGCCGGGGTCCAGTCCGGCGCGCTCCGGTGCGTCGGTGCGCAGTCTCGGTACGCTCAGCTCTCTTCCCCCTCCGCGCCCGCGTGTGCGGTGCCGCTCTTCCAGGGACGGCACATTCCCACGAAGCAGGCCGCCGCCACCAGTGCCGCGGCCAGTTGGACGACGGCCATCGGCAGGGCGGTTCCCTCTCCGGCCACGCCGACCAGCGGGGAGGCGATCGCGCCGATGAGGAAGGAGGTGGTGCCGAGCAGCGCGGAGGCCGACCCGGCGGCGTGCCGGACCCGCATCAGGGCCAGCGCCTGGGTGTTGGGCAGGGCGACGCCCATCGCCGACATCAGCACGAACAGCGCGGCGGCGACGGGCGCGAGCCCCACCTCGCCGAAGACGCCCAGGGTCATCAGCAGCAGCGCGGCCGACGCGGCGGCGACGACCGCGAGACCGGCGCCCAGCACCCGGTCCAGCCGGACCCGGCCGACGAGGATCTTGCCGTTGATCTGGCCGACCACGACCAGGCCGATGGAGTTCAGGCCGAACAGCAGGCTGAAGGTCTGCGGGGAGGCGCCGTAGATCTCCTGGATGACGAACGGCGAGGCGGAGATGTAGGCGAACAGCGCGGCGAAGGCGAAGCCGCCCGCGAGCATGTACCCGGTGAAGACCCGGTCGGCGAGCAGGCCCCGCATCGCGCCGAGGGCCTCGCGGACGCCACCGGAGTGCCGTTCGGCGGCCGGCAGCGTCTCCGGCAGTCGCGCCCAGACCAGGGCGCCGAGCAGCAGGCCGACCGCGGTGAGCACGACGAACACGCCCCGCCAGTCGGTGAACCGCAGGATCTGCCCGCCGATCAGCGGGGCGACGACGGGGGCGACGCCGGAGATGAGCATCAGGGTGGAGAAGAACCGGGCCATGGCGTTGCCGTCGTACAGGTCGCGGACGACGGCGCGGGCGATGACGATCCCGGCGGCGCCGGCGAGTCCCTGCGCCAGCCGGAAGGCGACGAGCAGTTCGACGGTGGGCGCGAGCGCGCACAGGGCGGTGGCGACGACGTAGACGGCGAGACCGGCGAGGAGCGGGCGGCGGCGGCCCAGCCTGTCGCTGAGCGGTCCGACGGCCAACTGGCCCAGCGCCATGCCGGCCAGGCAGGCGGTGAGGGTGAGCTGCACGGTCGCGGCGGACGCGTGCAGGGAGTCGGTGACCTCCGGCAGCGAGGGGAGGTACATGTCCATCGCCAGCGGGGGCGTGGCGGTCAGCCCGCCGAGGACGAGGGTGACGAGCAGACCGGTGCGGCGCGCGGCGGGTGCCGCCTGCCGGGGTGCTGCCGCCCGGGACGTGTGCGGTATCGGCGCCCCTCGCTCGGGCATGTGCCCCTCCCTCCTGTACAGATGCGGCACCTATGCTCTCAGCTCGAACGGACAACTCGAACGAATACTTCGATCGAGTGACGGATGTGACGTGAGTGAGGGCGGGCACGGTGACCGGACAGAAGGTGCGCTGGGGAATCCTGGCGACCGGCGGGATGGCGGAGCGGTTCACGGCGGACCTGGTGGACCTGCCGGACGCGGAGGTCGTGGCGGTGGCCTCGCGGCGTGCGGAGCCGGCGAAGGCGTTCGCGGACCGCTTCGGCATCGAACGGGCTTACGGCGACTGGGAGTCGCTGGCGCGGGACGAGGACGTCGACGTGGTGTACGTCGCCACCCCGCACTCGGCGCACCGGGCCGCCGCCGGTCTCTGTCTGGAGGCGGGCCGGAACGTGCTGTGCGAGAAGCCGTTCACCCTGAACCTGCGCGAGGCGGCGGAACTGGTCGCGCTGGCGCGGGAGCGCGGCGGCTTCCTGATGGAAGCGATGTGGATGTACTGCAACCCGCTGGTACGCAAGCTGAAGGCGCTGGTGGACGACGGGGCGGTCGGCGAGGTGCGGACCGTGCAGGCCGACTTCGGGCTGGCGGGGCCGTTCCCGCCGGCGCACCGGCTGCGGGACCCGGCGCAGGGCGGCGGCGCGCTGCTCGACCTGGGCGTGTACCCGGTGTCCTTCGCGCAGTTGCTGCTCGGGGAGCCGTCGGACGTGACGGCGCGGGCGGTGCTGTCGCAGGAGGGCGTCGACCTCCAGACCGGCGCGCTGCTGTCCTGGGAGAGCGGCGCCCTGGCCTCGGTGCACTGCTCCATCGTGGGCGGCACGGCCAACGCGGCCTGCATCACCGGCTCCGGCGGCCGGATCGACGTACCGGACGGGTTCTTCTTCCCGGAGCGGTTCGTGCTGCACCGGGACGGCCGTGAACCGGAGGAGTTCACGGCCGACCCGGCCGACGGGCCCCGGGCCAGCCTGCGGCACGAGGCCCGGGAGGTGATGCGGGCGGTGCGCGCCGGGGAGACCGAGTCGCCGCTGGTCCCGCTGGACGGCACCCTCGCCGTGATGCGGACGCTGGACGCGATCCGGGAGCGCGTCGGCGTCCGCTACCCGGGCGAGGAACCGGCCGTCACGCCGGTGTGAGGCCCTGGTTGCCGGCCTCGGTGACGAAGGAGGCGGCGGTGGTGAGCGGCGCGCCCTGGGTGGTGACGCGGGAGACGGTCTTGAAGTCGGCCCGCGCGAACCGGTCGTTCACCGACACGGTGGCGTAGCCGCGCAGCCCGTTGTAGAAGCGCAGGTGCGGGTTGGCGGCCAGGTAGGTGTTCCAGTTGGCGGGCTTCTCGGCGCCGTCGCCGCCGCTGGTGATGGAGCTGGTGACGATCTCGGTGCCCAGGGTGCGGGAGCCGGGGTCGTCGAAGTCCCGCTTGATGTCGAAGGCGTAGTGCACGTGCACGTCGCCGGTGAGGACCATGAGGTTCTCGACGCCGGCCGCCTCGGCGCCGGCCAGGACCCGGTCCCGGGAGGCCGGGTAGCCGTCCCAGGAGTCCATGGAGACCTTGGAGGGCAGGGTGGTGGAGTTGTACCGGCGGGAGAAGGTGACCTGCTGGGGCAGCACGTTCCAGACGGCGGCCGAGCGCTGCCAGCCCTTCAGCAGCCAGCGTTCCTGGGCGTCGCCGGTCAGGGTGCGGCGCGGGTCCTCGGACTCGGGGCCGGAGAACTGCCAGCCGTCGCCGTACGCCTGGTCGGAGCGGTACTGGCGGGTGTCCAGGACGTCGAACTGGGCGAGCCGGCCCCAGTGCAGCCGGCGGTAGAGCCTGAGGTCGGGGCCGTCGGGAAGCTGGGGGCGGCGCAGCGGCATGTTCTCCCAGTACGCCCGGTAGGCGGCGGCGCGGCGGAGCAGGAACTCCTCGGCGGGGCCCTCGGACTCGGAGGTGTCGTCGGCGTAGTTGTTCTCGGTTTCGTGGTCGTCCCAGGTGACGACGAAGGGGTGCGCGGCGTGCGCGGCCCGCAGGTCGGGGTCGGACTTGTAGAGGGCGTACCGCAGCCGGTAGTCCTCCAGTGTCACCGTCTCGTGGTCGAACAGCGCGGGCAGGGTGCCGGCCGGGTAGGCGCGGGCGCCGCCGACGGCGCTGACGGCGTACTCGTAGAGGTAGTCGCCGAGGTGGAAGACGACGTCGACGTCCTCCTCGGCGAGGTGCCGGTAGGCGGTGTAGTAGCCCTGGTCGTAGCGCTGGCAGGAGACCAGGCCGAAGGTGAGGTCCTTGACCCGGGCGCCCTCGGGCGGGGCGGTGCGGGTGCGGCCGGTGGGGCTGATCCAGCGGCCGGCCTTGAAGCGGTAGTAGAAGACGTGGCCGGGCGGCAGGTGGTCGGCTTCGACGTGCACGGTGTGCTGGAACTCGGGGTGGGCGGTGGCGGTGCCGCGTCTGACCACCCGGCGGAAGCGTTCGTCGAGGGCGAGTTCCCAGGAGACGGTGACGCGCCGGGCGGGCAGCCCGCTGTCGGCCTGGTACGGGGCGGGCGCCAGGCGGGTCCAGAGCAGGACGGAGCCGGGCAGCGGATCGCCGGAGGCGACGCCGAGGGTGAACGGGTCGGCGGTGATCCGCGCGGCGTCGAGTTCGGCGGCGCTCGCGGTGCCGGCGGCCGGCAGGTTCACCGAGAAGGCGAGCGCGGCGGCGGCGCCGGTGAGCGTCAGGAAGCGGCGGCGGCCCACGTGCCGGGCGGCGGCGCGGAGTTCGGGGGCGTGCTGGTGCTGGTGCTGCGCGGGTGTCATCCGGTTCTCCCCTTGCGGTGGTTGCAGGGGGCATTCGAATCGCCGGGAACGACCACCGCTTGGCGCGGACATGACCGCACCGTGACGGCCGGATGCACGGTGGACCCCCCGTACCCTGCGGACCATGAACACCGTGAGAACCACCGACGAGGAGACGTACGGGATGTCCGGACAGCACAGGATCGCCGTGGTCACGGGCGCCGGTTCCGGCATCGGCCGGGCGGTCGCCGTCGAACTGGGCCGCGCGGGCTGGACGGTGGCGCTGGCCGGCCGGCGCCCCGCCACACTGGCGGAGACGGCCGCCCTGCTCCCGGACGGCCGGACCCTCCCGGTCCGCGCCGACGTCTCCCGGCCGGAGGACGTGGCCGCCCTGTTCGCCGCCGTGCGGGACCGCTTCGGCCGGCTGGACCTGCTGTTCAACAACGCGGGCACGTTCGGCCCCGGCGGCGTGCCCGTCGAGGACCTGCCCTACGACGCCTGGCGGCACGTGGTGGACACCAACCTCAACGGCGCGTTCCTGTGCGCGCAGGCGGCGTACCGGCAGATGAAGGAGCAGGACCCGCGAGGCGGCCGCATCATCAACAACGGCTCGATCTCCGCGCACGCGCCCCGCCCGCACTCCGTCGCCTACACGGCCACCAAGCACGCCCTGACCGGACTGACCAAGTCGCTCTCGCTGGACGGGCGGGCGTACGGCATCGCGGTCGGCCAGATCGACATCGGCAACGCGGCGACCGACATGACGGCCCGGATGGCGACCGGCGCGCTCCAGGCCGACGGCGAGGTCGCGCCCGAGCCGGTGATGGACGCCGCCGACGTGGCGCGCACGGTACGGCACATGGCGGAGCTGCCGCTGGAGGCCAACGTCCAGTTCGCGACGGTCCTGGCGACGGCGATGCCGTACATCGGGCGCGGCTGAGCCGGGCCGTGCCACGCAATTTCACGATCGAAAGATGAACATCCGCTTCACTCCGGCCGGAAGCGGAACTATGCTCAACTCTCCTCCACCGGAGCTTCACACTCGGAGCCCGGTCGCGTACTTGCCGGGCGCCGCCGCCCGTCACGGTCCGCAGGGAGGGGGGGAAGGCGGCAGCCGTTCCGCGTCCGGCCGGGGGGGTCCGGGGGGACACGCCGAAGCGCGGAGCGGCTGCCGTACGACCATGGGCCCCGGGGGACGTACGCCCATGGGATTGCCGGGGCCCCCGTTCAGCGGCCGAGAATGCGCTCCACCTCGGCCATCCGCTCCTCGTCGAGCGGTCCCCCGGCCAGCGCGCCCGCGTTCTCCTCGGCCTGCGCGACGGACCGGAAGCCCGGGATCGGCACGGTGTGCGAGCCGCGCGCCCACAGCGCCGGCCGTCGGCCGACTGCCACTCGCCGCCGATGGCCCAGCATCCGAAACCGAGCGTCCTGTGGGTCGTCGCATTGGTCTGCATGCCCCGGAACGCTAGGAGTTGGAGCCCACGCGAAGGCAAGGCGCTTCCGTCGGGGGGAGGTTCAACGGACGGCCAGCAGGCCGTACAGGAGGGGGATGCGCGGCTCGGGCAGCCGCCACCAGCCGGATTCGGTACGGACCATCCGCGGCCAGCGCGGCCAGGGAAGCTCGTCGCTCTCCCGCAGTTGCCGGACGCTCATCCCCGCGTCCGTCAGCGCGTTGGCGACCTCCGCGATCCCGTGCGTCCGGAGGTGCAGCACGTCCCGGCCGGACAAGTCGCCGAGGTCCTCCCACTCGTACGCGGCGAACCAGCGCTCCGGGTCCAGGTCCTCGTCCAGGCCGTAGAACCGGCTGGCGACGTGGACCGGGGTGCGGGCGTCCCAGTTCGCCTGGTTGGCGCGCATCAGCCGGGCTTACTCGGCGGAGGTCATGCGGACATCCAACCGCGCCCCGGCCGTGCGCGGGGGAGGAAGACCGGAGAAGTGCCGTCACGGGTGTCGATTCGGCCGGTTCCCGTTCTTGGGCGGGACGCAGGAAGCCGCTGCCTCGTCGCTCTCGTGGCTCTCGTGCGCCGAGGCGCGGGCCGCCGGCCCGGAGCGCCTCGCCGGCCGGTCGCCGCCGCGCTCCGGGCGACGCGGCGGATCACGCCTGCCCGGTCTCGAACCGGGCGATCCGGCCGTCCTCGTCGACCGTGAACGCCCAGCGGGTGCGCATCTCGCCCCAGGTGTCGTTGCGGTGGCGGGCGAGGAGGGCCCGGCCGCCGTGCGACTCGTTGTCGACCTCCAGGTGACCGTGCGAGCTGAAGATCTCGCGGTCGACCCAGTCGGCGAGGTCACGGTCGGCCCCGTCGTCGGACATGGTGGCGCCGGGCGCGAGCAGCGCCAGGAAGGCGTCGCGGTCACGGGCGTTCACGGCGGCGACGAAGGCACGGACGGCCGGGTCGCTCAGCCGGGTGATCTGGATCGTCATGGCGGCCAGCCTCACACCGGCCCCCGGGTCCCGCCACCGGGGGCACCACCCGAACGGCGGTCGTGGCCGGGCCCGCGGGAGGTCGGACCGGGCGGGGGGTGCGACGGTGGACGGCAGGGGGTGACCCGCCGTTGCCGTCTGCCTGAAGGAGCCACCATGACCTGCTGTTTCGACCGGCGTGACGTCGGCCTGCTGCTGCTCCGCCTGGGCACCGGCGTCGTCCTGGCCGCGCACGGCGCGCAGAAGCTGCTCGGCTGGTTCGGCGGCGGTGGCATCACCGGCACCGGCCAGGCGATGGAGGCCATGGGCTACACGCCGGGCAAGGCCAGCGCGGTGGCGGCGGGCGTCGCGGAGGCGGGCGGCGGGGCGCTGCTCGCGCTGGGCCTGGCGACCCCGGCGGCCGGCGCGGCGGCGACCGGCGCGATGGTGGGCGCGGCGGCGGTGCACGCCCCCAACGGCTTCTTCGCCCAGGGCGGCGGCTACGAGTACGCCGCGTCCCTCGGCCTGACCGCGACCGGCCTCGCGGTGACCGGCCCCGGCCGGCTCTCCCTCGACCACGTCCTCGGTCACGCGGTCAACCGGAACTGGATGGTGCCGGTGGCCTTCGCGGTGACGGCGACGGCCACGGCGGTGGTGGTGGGCGCCCGCAACAAGCGGGTACGGGAGGCGTCGCGTGCGGAGCGGGACCCGCTGGTGACCTGACGTACCGCGGCGCTCGCCGTACGTGGCAGGCTGCCCGGCATGAATGACGAGCGCGCCGGCACCGCCGCCCTGTGGAACACCGTCGACGACCTGTGGCACCGGCTGGAAGCCGGCCAACCGGTGCACGGCCGGGAGGGATTGCTGCTGCGGATGCTGAAGCTGTCGGAGGAGGTCGGGGAGGTCGCCGAGGCGGTGATCGGCGCGACCGGCCAGAACCCCCGCAAGGGCGTCACCCACACCTGGCAGGACGTGGAGGCGGAACTCTGCGACGTGGCCCTCACGGCCCTGGTCGCCCTGCGCACCTTGACCCCGGACACCCGGGAGGTCTTCGAATGCCACCTGGAGCGGGTGGCGGCCCGGTCGTCGAAGCGGCCGGACTGACCGATTCCGTACGTACGTACCTCTGTACGATGCGATCGATCACGCGCAGGTACGCCTGCTCTCCGCTTCCGCAGAAAAGAACAGCGCCATGTCCCGCCCGCCGGCCCCCGGCACCTCCCGCTGGCTGAGCACTCCGGCCCGCCTCGGATACGTCCTCGCCGTCCCCGTACTCGGCCTGCTCAACCAGTATCTGGGCTTTGTGGCGATGATCGCCGCGATCGTCCTGGTCTGGAAGGACAGCCCCTGGCAGAAGGCGGCGAAGGTGACCGCGACGATCGCCGCGATGGCGCTGCTCGGCGCGGTCCTGCCGGACCCGCCGGAGGACGGCGGGCGGGACCCGGTGGCCCGAGCGCAGGCGACGACCCCTCCCCCGGCCGTCACCTGGCCCTCCCCCACCCCCACCGCCTCGCCCGAACGGCCGTCCCCGCCGCCCCCCGCCCCGGCGGACTACCGGGGCCGGCCGCTCGACGAGGCCCGGGAGAAGGCGGAGGAGGCGGGCTTCGGGGTCGACGAGCACAACGCGTCCGACGACGGCAAGAGCATCATGATGCGGATGAACTGGACCGTCTGCTTCCAGAAGACGGGCTGGACGTCCAGCGGCACGAAGACGATCGACTTCGGCGTGGTCAAGACGGACGCCCCCTGCCCGGAGACGGACGGCGCAGCCGTGCCGTGGCCGCGGATGCCGGACCTGGTCTGGAAGACCTGGAAGACGGCCCGCGTGCGGCTCACCGCCCTGAAGGTGGTACCGGAACACCACCTGCGCGCCGACACGGCGTACGGCAACGACTGGCTGCCCGACGAGGGCGAGTACGAGGACTGGCGGGTGTGCGCGACCGACCCCGCCGAGGGCGCGGACGTCACCGTCGACACCTGGGTGACCGTCGAGCTGACCGACCAGGCCAACGGCTGCCCCGAGCCCGACTCCGACCGCGGCCACGCCGTCGACCTCCCCGACCGGGACGACGACGGCGACCCCGACTACCGCGACCCGTACCCCGGCGACCCCGACCGCACCACCACCATGCCGAACGGCCTCCCCGACCACTCCGACGACGACTCCTCGGACGGCGGCTCGCACGGGGGCGGGTGGAACTGCCCGCGGACGCGGTGGTGTTGACGCCGGGAGTGACCTGAGGCCGCCGTTCGGTCGAACGGCGGCCCGGGAAGTCGCTCAGCGGCAGGTCCAGACGGTCGGCTCGTCCAGGCCACCGGGAATCTTCCAGCTCCGGCCGGCGATCGTGCCGTCGTCACTGGAGACAGCGAGGTCGAACCCGCGGTCGGGGGCGTAGCTCAACGTGGCTCCGAGTGCCGTCCGCTGCCACACGCCGAACTCGTGCCAGCTCGGGTCATCGGTGCGACCGACGATCTGACCGTCGCGGTTGATGTCCCGGATATCCGCAGACCGCGTCACGGCCTGCGGCTGGCCGTCCTGCTCCCACAGCACGCTCGGCGCGCCGCTGCCCGGCTGCCCCGTGACCTCGCCGATAACACGGCCGTTCGATATTCCGCGCACGACGACTGCGAAGGCCCCGCGGGGGAGGGTCAGTCGACGCGCCTTGCCGTCCTTCCAGAGATACGGCACCCGCCCGGAGCCGGTGTCCACCGTGACCAGCACGGTTCCGTCCTGGTCGATACCCGTGGCGAAGGTCTCGCCGTTGGGCAGTCCGGTCAGTTTCACCACTGTTCCGGGCTTGTCGACGGGCCAGATGACCGCCTGGTACCGCGGCCCGTCGCTGCTCGGCGTCTCGACGGCGCCCACGATGTCCCCGTGGTCGTTGACACCTTCCGCCACCGAAGCCTCGGCACGGGGCAATTCCGGCAGGCGTTCCATCTGGCCGTTGTGCGAGCGGATGGCGCTCGGCAGTCCGTCCGTCTCCCGGTAGGCGTTCCCGGTGACCGTCCCGGCGTCGTTCACCCCGGTGACGATGACCCAGTTCTGGTATTCGGGATCGGCCAGGTTGCCGTAATCGGTGAACGTCCCGTTCTTCCACAGCACGGCGTGGCCGCCCTCTTCGGAACGCGCGCCGTACGAAATGGTGCCCGCGTAGCCGCCGCTCCCGTCGGACTCGACCACTTGACCCGTGAGCGCGCCGGCGGGCAGCGGCAGGATGGCCGGTGTCCACACGCAGGCCGCCTGCTCGGCGGCCGCGGCGGCCGGCGCCACGGCACCGGCCAGTGTTCCCAGCAGTACCGTCGAAAGCGCGATACGGGTGACGCTGTTCGTACGTCTCATGGTCCCCCCAGTTTTCGGTGTTCCGAGAATGGCGAAGCCGCGACCGCACCGTAGGGAACGCTCCGACCCGGGGGCAATACGCGAAACACACCGTCACCGGCAACTGGCGGGATGACGCCGCAACCCTGGCCCGCCCGCGCCGAACAGACCGTGAGGTCGTGCCGTCCGCGGTGTCAGGACTGGGGCTTCTCCAGCTCGCCGGCCGGGGCGTCGGAGAACGACTCGTACTCCTCCACGACCTCACCGTCGATGACGTCCCCGTCGGCCGCCCGGCGTGACGGTTCCGCGAGCGGCAGGCCGGAGAGGTGCTTCTTCAGCCTCTTGGCCATCGGCAGGTAGGTCGCGAAAGTGAGGGTGCCGGAGACGGCGGCTCCCACGAGAGGGATGGCCTTGGAGACGCTCTTCGCGAACGTCTCCTTCGTCATCTTGACGCCCAGGTAGGCGGCGACCTTCTTGACTATGGGATAGACGACACCCTGGGTGAGCGCCTTCTGCGGCAGCTTCTTGGCGACCTGCTCCGACATCATCCCCGCGACCTTCCCCACGGCGGCGTTCGCCGACTGGGTGCCGAACATCACGCCGAAGAACAGCGTGAGCACTCCCTTGGTCGCGTCGTCGGCCTCCTCGCCCTCCTCGGAGAACAGATCGGGCCAGCTATAGAGGTAGGCGAGCTTCTGCGCGATACGCAGCATGTGGCCGACGTACTGCGCCGTGTCGGCGGGCACCGTGGCGGGCAGGGCGAGGATGCCGGGTATCCCGGCGGCGGCGGAGAGCGCGCTGACCTTGGCGGTCTCGTAGCGGATGGAGTCGTTGGCCACCTTGTCGAGGACCTCGACGGTGATCCCCGCCGCGGCGGGGGTCTCCCGCACCGCCCTTCGGATGTCGTCCTGCGAACAGTGCCGGGCCAGCGCACTGCGGAGGTACGCCTCCCGCTGGATGCGCACGCCCGGAAGCTTCGCCGCCGCCAGCAGCACCGCGAAGAAACGCGACTCGGGGTTCTCGACGTCTTTACCCTGCTTCATGGCAGGAACCTACAGCGACTCCGCGCCGCAATGAACAGCCGCTGCGCACGGCAGAACCCTCGGCAGGCGACGCGGTGCCCGCCCGCCGAGGACCCTGTCACTGTCAGGCGACCGCGAACCCGACGAACGCGGTCCACGCCGCGGGGTGCACGGTGAGTGCGGCGCGGGTCGTGTCCTTCGAGTCCCGGACGTGGACCTCGCCGGGGCGGACGGCGACCTCGATGCACTCGCCGCCTTCCTCACTGCTGTACCTGCTCTTGCGCCACACCAACTGACCTATGGGCGGCTGTTGCGCGTGCACGTTCATAGCTCCCCCAGCAACTTCTCTACGTACGCCGACGATTCACGAGGAGTCAGCGCCTGTGCCCGGATAATGCCGTACTTGACTTCCAGCGCACGGACACGGTCCCGCTCCGTCTGCAACCGGCTTACGTTCTGCACCTCGGCGTACGCCATCCTCCGCCCTTCCTTCGTCTCGATCAAGGTGAAGGGACCAGCCATGCCAGCGTTTTCCTCACGGCCCAGCGGCATCACCTGCATCTCGATGTTCCGCCGTTCACCCATCAAGAGGATGTGCTCAAGCTGGCCACGCAGGACGCCCCGACCTCCGATGGGACGTCGCAGCACTGCCTCGTCAACGACGAAGCTGGCAAGTGGTGCGTCACGGCTGGACAGAACCTCCTGTCGAGCCAAGCGTGCACCGGCCCTCTGTTCAATCAGCTCGTCATCCATGGGCGGCCGCATCATCGTGAAGATGGCCCGCGCATACTCCTCAGTCTGCAACAATCCCGGCACCGCCTGGTTGGCGTACACATGAAGCTCAACCGCCTCGGCCTCCAGCTTGGCGGCATCCCGGAAGAACGCCGGATACTGAGCCCGAGCCACCTCCTTCTTGCTCGCCTTCAACACCCCGCCCGCTTCCAGCACTTCGTCGGCGAGGTCGATGAACTTCGACGGCGGGATGCGTCTGCCCTGCTCGAACGAGGCGATCGTCGACGCCGAGTAACCGGTCAGCGCCCCGAGCCGCGCCCGGTCCATCCCCGCCCGCTCCCGGAACAACTTCAACTGCCGCCCGAACACGCACAGAATGCCCGTCCCGAACTCGCACTCCGGCTGCTGAACCTCGTCGTCCACGCCGACTCCTCCCATGCGCCCCGGCAGTCACCGCACGCGTTCACCCAACGCACGGCCGGCAGCCGGGTCACGTCCGACACCGCGTACAAGCGCGCCGACGACGTGTACAGCCCGCGCCCGTCGCCGCGTCACCACTGTTCAACGCTACGCAAGGTGCACGACCGTTTACACCATGAAGTCAGCGCCTCCCCCGAACGAGCATGCGCCACAGCACCGCGCCCCCACGCGCGAGTTCACCATGCGCTTCACCTCGACCCCACGCGGTGCCCGCTTGGCCCGCCGACTGGTCTCGCACCGCTTGGCCGACTGGGGCCACCCGTACCCGACCCCGGTCAACGAAACGCTCACCCTCATCACGGCGGAACTGGCCGCCAACGCCGTACGGCACGGCCATGTCCCCGGCCGGGACTTCCATTTGCGGCTCAGCATGACCGAGGACGTCGTCCGCGTCGAGGTGACGGACACCCGCGGGGAGGCCCACCCCCCGCCCACCGCGCCGGCCCCCGACACCACGTCCGAGTCCGGCCGCGGCCTCCTCCTCGTCACCGCCCTCGCGGACGACTGGGGCGTCAGGCCCCGCCGGGCGGCCCCCGGCAAGACCGTATGGGCTGAGCTGTACGTGACAACGAAGGACACGGCATCGACGGACGGGCGCGGCACCGAGAACATGAGGGCCTCGCCGCCGGCCGTGACGACACCCTCGACGACGTTGTGGTCCGAGACGGCGCTGACGCAAGTGCGCCGACCGGAGCGGCTGCCCAGCCGCCGGGGGCCAGGCGCCTGCTTGTCCGCTGCTCCGCTCGTGGGCGACTACCTCACAGCCAGGACCACGAAAATCTGTCTTGGCCAGAGTAGACATTTGGGTGGCAGGCCGGATATGGTTTCTCTCGTAGCCGAGATCAAGAGGGCTCCGGCAGAGATGAACTGCCGGGCAGCAGTACGCAGTTGCAGTGCGCAGGACGGTGCGGCGGTGGAGTTCCGAAGCCAGGGTTGTTGCAGGACGGTGACGGGACTGACGGCCGGACCGGGTGGCCCGCAGTGATCAGGGGCCGCCATGAGCAGGACCGCAGTGCAGTTTCGAGTGGTACCCCGGTAAAGGCGCCTGACTGCGGGCGCGCGTACCGGGAAGTTCGGCAGTGGGGTTCTGAGCCAGAGCAGATGCAGGACGGGCGACGGGGCTGGCTGCCGGAGAGTGGCGCTGTTGTAGGCCACTAGCAGTACCGGTTCGGCAAGTGAAAGATCAGAGGGAAGAACGGAGGAGCCGAGCGCCATCAGGATCGCCCGGACGAGTAGTGGGTCCGGGTACCGCAGGACATCGATAGTGAGGTGGTCTCCGGTCACGCATCCGCGATCCCCGCACCCCCGGCAGCGTTCAGGCCGGGCGCGCGGAAACAGAAGGCCGACGCATTACTGGGGCCGGCAGATGGTGTAACAGTTCCTTCGGGGCCCTGGTGCGACATGGCACCAGGGCCCCTCCATGCGTTTCAGCAGAGAGGTGCAATGACAGCAGACGATGCCTTCGGCCGTCTCGATGACGACGACTACCCCGCCTACACCATGGGCCGGGCCGCCGAGATGCTCGGCACCACCCAAAGCTTCCTCCGTGCCGTCGGCGAAGCCCGCCTCATCACCCCGCTGCGCTCCGCGGGCGGACACCGCCGCTACTCCCGCTATCAACTGCGTATCGCCGCCCGCGCTCGCGAACTCGTCGACCAGGGCACCCCCATCGAGGCAGCCTGCCGCATCATCATCCTCGAAGACCAACTCCAAGAAGCCCAGCGCATCAACGCCGAACACCGCCGCGCCGCCGAGGCGTCCAAAGCACCCGCAGCCTGACGCAGTGCGTGATCATTGCCTTGGATCGACAGGATGTACGGGTGTGCAGCGCCTGCGTCAGACTGTCGTGGTGGGGAAGTTCTCCATCGTCCACGTCTTCGGCGTGGGCGTTCTTCTGGAGGAGCAGACGCATCTACTCACTTCGGGTCGGTCAAAATCTGTGACCGCGAGGTGAGGGTTTGACACGTTGCACGTGCAGTGTTTTTGCTGTAATCAGCAGGGCAGCATTATTTACCGCACTCGGCCCGCCATCTCATGCTACTGTCGATCTCAGTTGCAGTTGTGGTTCCCAAAACTTCAAGCGCCTTCGCCGGCATTCTCAGCCGCTGGCGGCGTTTTCGTATGGCCGGTCATTTTCCGGGCGGGGCATCATCGCGGCGACCCGGTATCCGTGCATCGCGGGTCTCGGCGTACTGCCCAAGAGGAGATATGACATGGCGTCAGGTACTGTGAAGTGGTTCAACGCAGCCAAGGGTTTCGGCTTCATCGAGCAGGACGGTGGGGGTGCCGACGTGTTCGCCCACTTCTCGAACATCGCCGCCCAGGGCTTCCGGGAGCTGCTCGAAGGCCAGAAGGTCACCTTCGACATCGCGTCGGGCCAGAAGGGCCCGACGGCCGAGAACATCGTCCTCGCCTGACGCTGCCGCGCACTTCGTAGCTGGGGCCCGCATCCCTCGGGGTGCGGGCCCCAGCTACGGACGTTTTCCCGCAGCGGTACGACCTGCGGGACGAAGGCGCAACCGGTAGGCGTCCAGGATTTCACGTCCACATGGCGTCAGAAATCCCGTCGATGCAATCCGCGCCAGACTACCGCACCCCTCATTCTTTTTTACATTCCATTCGGTCCGTTTCTCGTGGTTCCCCGCGCTGCTTTTGCTGCGGGAATTCCTTGATACGTGCCGTATCAAGGAAGGTTCTCCATGAACTCCGCACGTACCAATGACCGTTCTTCCCGCCGCAGCCGTGGCGACGGCCCTGCTCTTGGCGCCGGGGCCGGTTCGAGGCGGGGCAGCCGTTTCGGATCGTCCGCTCCGAGCCGTTCCGGGGGCCCGAGCCGTTCGGGCGGCTATGGCCGGCGGCCCGCAGTGGCCCAGGGCGAGTTCGCCCTGCCGGAGACGATCACTCCCGCGCTTCCCGCGGTCGAGGCGTTCGCCGATCTCGACATGCCCAAGCATCTGCTGGCGGCGCTGACCGCGCAGGGTGTGAGCGTCCCGTTCCCGATCCAGGGCGCGACGCTGCCCAACACCCTCGCGGGCCGCGATGCCCTGGGACGCGGGCGCACCGGTTCCGGCAAGACCCTCGCTTTCGGCCTGGCCCTGCTGGCCCGCACCGTCGGACAGCGCGCCGAGCCCCGTCAGCCGCTGGCTCTGGTCCTGGTGCCGACGCGTGAGCTGGCTCAGCAGGTGACCGACGCGCTCACCCCCTACGCCCGCTCGGTGCGGTTGCGTCTCGCCACGGTCGTCGGGGGAATGTCGATCGGCAGGCAGGCCAATGCGCTGCGCAGCGGTGCCGAGGTCGTCGTTGCGACACCGGGTCGGCTCAAGGACCTCATCGACCGCGGGGACTGCCGGCTGAACCAGGTCGCGATCACCGTCCTGGACGAGGCGGACCAGATGGCCGACATGGGCTTCATGCCCCAGGTCACCGCGCTCCTGGACCAGGTCCGCCCCGAGGGCCAGCGGATGCTGTTCTCCGCCACCCTCGACCGCAACGTCGACCGCCTGGTCCGCCGCTACCTCACCGACCCGGTCGTCCACTCCGTCGACCCGTCCGCGGGCGCAGTCAGCACGATGGAGCACCACGTGCTGCAAGTCCACGGCGCCGACAAGCACTGGACGACGACGCAGATCGCGGCGCGCGAAGGGCGGGTGATCATGTTCCTGGACACCAAGCACGCCGTCGACCGCTTGACGCAGGACCTGCTGAACAGCGGGGTGCGGGCCGCCGCCCTGCACGGCGGCAAGTCGCAGCCACAGCGCACCCGGACCCTGGCCCAGTTCAAGACCGGGCACGTCACCGTGCTGGTGGCCACGAACGTCGCCGCCCGCGGCATCCACGTCGACAACCTCGACCTGGTCGTCAACGTCGACCCGCCCACCGACCACAAGGACTACCTGCACCGCGGCGGCCGTACCGCCCGCGCCGGCGAGTCCGGCAGGGTCGTCACCCTGGTCACCCCCAACCAACGCCGCGACATGAGCCGCCTCATGGCGGCCGCCGGCATCACGCCCCAGACCACCCAGGTCCGCACCGGCGAAGAGGCCCTCGGCCAGATCACCGGCGCCCGGACGCCCTCCGGCATCCCCGTGACGATCACCGCGCCGGTCGCCGAGCGGCGCGCACGCAGCACGTCGTCCTCACGCGGCCGACGCAGCCCCGCCTCGGCTGCCCGGCGCAGGACCGGCCGGCAGTCGTCGTTCAAGGCGGCGGCGTAAAAACTTCGTGTTCAGGTTCAGGAAACCGGCCCACCCCTGCGGGAGGCACGCTGTGACGATGGTTCAGTGCCTGACGCTGTCGGGGATCTTGGCAGGGTCCTGATCCGGCGGACGATCGTTGAGCCGAACCGCTGGTTTCGAGGCATCCTTCGGAGAACTCGTCCCGCGCGGGTGCTGCGGTGTTTCGGGGGTATGCGGGGCCCAGAAAGGGCCTCCGACGCAGGTCGGAGGCCCTTTCTGAGGCAAAGCCGCAGGTGGCGGCAGACGAGTCGGGCTGTACGCCGGGTTCTGTCCCCCGGGCCCTCGCGGGCGTCGGGGTGACGGCCATCCATCTAGGACCGGTGTTGCCACCGGCCTCCAGCGGTCTACCCGCGGACTCGGGCGGGCCGCCCTCGGTCGTCCGCGCAGAAGCGCCGGGGCGCTTCCTTCTTGACCTTGCTCCGGGTGGGGTTTACCTAGCTGCCCAGGTCGCCCTGGGCACTGGTGGTCTCTTACACCACCGTTTCACCCTTACCGAGGACCGAGGTCCCCGGCGGTCTGCTTTCTGTGGCACTGTCCCGCGGGTCACCCCGGGTGGCCGTTAGCCACCACCCTGCCCTGTGGAGCCCGGACGTTCCTCGGGAAGCCCCGTCAAGGGGACTCCACGCGGCCGTCCGCCCGGCTCGTCTGCCGTGTCGACCATGGTACCCGGCGGACCTGACGTCGCGGACCGGCGGCGGCCGTCGCGAGGACGGAGCCGGCCAGGATCAGTGTGAAGGCGACGCCGACCCCGAGGGTCAGGTCCTCGCCGAGGAAGAGGGCGCCCGCGGCGACGGCGACCGCGGGGTTGACGTAGGTGATGACGCCGGCGCGGGTCGGACCGACCTCCTTGATCAGCTCCAGGAAGGCCACGAAGGCGACGGCGGTGCAGACGGCGCCGAGCCCGGCGAGGGCGGCGAGGACCTCGCCCGGGGGGAGGGCGGCGGGGCGGGTGAGGAAGGCGGCCGGGGCGTAGACGACGGCGGCCAGGGCGAGGCAGGGGGTGATGAGCTGGAGGGTCGGGACGTCCTTGAGGTAACGGGCGGCTATCAGGGGCGCGGTGGCGTAGCCGACGACCGTCACCAGTACCTCGGCCAGTGAGCGCGCGCCGCCGCCGGTGAGGTGCGGCACGGTGAGGACGGCGACGCCGCCGAGGCCGAGGCCGAGCCCGGCGATCCGGCGGGCGCCGACCCGTTCCCCGGCGCCGAAGAAGCGGGCCAGCAGGACGCCGACGATGGGGACGCCCGCGATGAGCAGGCCGGCGGTGGAGCTGGAGAGGTGGCGTTCGGCGTCGGTGAGGGTCCACCAGGGGCCGATGATCTCGATGACCGCGAAGGCCAGCATGGGTTTCCAGTGGGCCCGGACGCCGTGACCGAGTCCGCCCTGGCGCAGGGCGAAGGGGAGCAGGAGCGCGGCGCCGAGCGCGCACCGCGCGAACACCACCACGGACGGGGAGAGGTCCTCCACCGCCACCTTGATCATCAGATAGGGGATGCCCCAGACCACTCCCATCAGGGAGAACAGGGCCCAGCCGCGTGCAGTCATGGCGGCAGTCTGCGCGCCGCCCCCACCCGCGGTCTTGAACGCTGTTGCGGTACGCCGTCCTCACCCGCGGTTCTGAACGCTGTTGCGGTACGCCGCCGGCGTCACGCCGAGTACCCGGCGGAACCAGCGGGTCAGGTGCGCCTGGTCGGCGAAGCCCACCAGGCCGGCCACCTCGGCGGGGCGCAGCCCGGACTCCAGCAGGGCGCGGGCCCGGGTCACCCGGTACTGGGCGAGCCAGGCGTAGGGCGGTATCCCCATCGTCGTACGGAAGGCGCGCAGCAGTTGGTAGCGGGACAGGCCGAGGTCGGCGGCGAGGGCGGCGAGGGAGGGCGGGGCGTTCAGTTCGTCGGCGAGGCGGTCGCGTACGGCGCGGGCGACGCGGCCGGCGCCGGGCACGGCGTCGTCCGCCGAGCGGGCCGTGGAGTGCCGGTGGGCCAGCGCGGCGAGCAGCCAGGGCAGCCGGGACTCGGCCTCCAGCGGGTCGGGGCAGTGGGCCAGGTCGGTGTGGGCGGCGCACAGGGCGGCGGCGAGGGACGGGTCGTCGAGCACGGGCTCGCGGAAGTGCGGCAGGGCGGCACCGCGCGTGCCGTCGGTCAGCAGCTCCGGCGCCGCGTACAGGGCCCGGTAGGCGTACCCCTCGGGCGCGGCGGGCCCGCCGGTGTGCATCTCACCGGGTTCCAGTACGACGATGGAGCCGGGCCCCGACACGATCCGCCCGCCCCGGTAGGCGATGGCCTCCAGGCCGCCGACGGTGACGCCGACCGTGTACTCGGCGTGGGCGTGCGGCGCGTAGGTGTGCCGGTCGAACCGCGCGGTGAGCAGATCCAGCGCCGGCCCGCACCGCCCCAACCGCGCCCGCGTCCACCGAGCGCACTCCCGAACGTCCACCCCCGCACCCCCCGGACCAGGGGATCAGAGGAAACCGGCGGTGTCCAGGCCGGCGGGGTCGGCGTGCGGGGGCGCCGTACCCTTGCGGGGGCCGAGAACCGGAATTTCGAGGAGTACGTGTGCTTGTCCTGCTGCCGCCGTCCGAGGGGAAGGCGTCGTCCGGTCAGGGGGCCCCGCTGGAGCCCGGGGCGTTGTCGCTGCCGGGGCTCGCGGGGGCGCGGGCGGTCGTGCTGGAGGAGTTGGTCGAGCTGTGCTCGGGCGACGAGGAGAAGGCGCGTGAGGTGCTCGGGCTGAGCGAGGGGCTGCGGGGCGAGGTCGCCAAGAACGCCCGGTTGCGCACGGCGGGGGCGCGGCCGGCCGGGGAGATCTACACGGGTGTGCTGTACGACGCGCTGGGGCTGTCCACGCTGGACGCGGCGGCCCGGCGGCGGGCCGCGCGGACGCTGCTGGTGTTCTCCGGGCTGTGGGGGGCCGTGCGGGTGAGCGACCGGATTCCGTCCTACCGGTGTTCGATGGGGGTCAGGCTGCCCGGGATCGGGGCGCTCGCCGCGCACTGGCGGGCCGCCATGGCCGACGTGCTGCCGGAGGCGGCCGGGGACGGGCTGGTCCTGGATCTGCGGTCGTCGGCGTACGCGGCGGCCTGGAAGCCCAAGGGCGAGGTGGCCGGGCGGACGGCTGCGGTTCGGGTGCTGCACGCGCCGACCCGGAAGGTCGTCAGCCACTTCAACAAGGCGACCAAGGGGCGGATCGTACGGAGTCTGCTGACGGAGGGCGCTGAGCCCGGGACGCCGGCCGAGCTGGTGACGGCGCTGCGGGACCTCGGGTACGTGGTCGAGGCCGAGGCGCCGGGGAAGGCGGGGCGGGCCTGGTCGCTGGATGTGCTGGTGGACGAGATTCACTGAGGGTGATTCACTGAGGGTGCGTTGCGGTATGTGCAACGACCTTTGCGCAGAGCGCTTCTCGACGGCACGATGAGGGCATGACCTCTGCGCCGTCCCCCTCCGTACTCGATCTCGCTCCCGTCGTGCCCGTCGTGGTCGTCGACGATCTCGCCGATGCCGTGCCGCTCGCGCGGGCGCTGGTGGCGGGCGGGCTGCCCGCGATCGAGGTCACCCTGCGCACGCCGGTCGCGCTGGACGCGATCCGGGCGATCGCCGCCGAGGTGCCGGACGCGGTGGTCGGGGCCGGGACGGTGATCACGCCGGAGCAGGTCGAGGCGACGGTGGCGGCCGGGGCGCGGTTCCTGGTCAGTCCCGGGTGGACGGACGCGCTGCTGACGGCGATGCGGGCCTCGGGGGTGCCGTTCCTGCCGGGGGTGTCGACCACCTCGGAGGTGGTGGCGCTGCTGGAGCGCGGGGTGCGGGAGATGAAGTTCTTCCCGGCCGAGGCCGCGGGCGGCACCGCCTACCTCAAGGCGCTCGCCGCCCCGCTGCCGCAGGCCCGGTTCTGCCCGACCGGCGGGATCGGGGCCGACTCGGCGCCGGAGTATCTCGCGCTGCCCAACGTCGGCTGCGTCGGCGGCAGTTGGATGCTGCCGAAGGACGCGGTCGGCGCGCGGGACTGGGCGCGCGTCGAGGCACTGGCCCGCGAGGCGGCCGGGCTCAGCGCAGGTGCGACGTGTCGTTGAACAGGCGGACGCTGGCGTTGCCGTCCGCGTAGTAGGCGATCGCCGACAGGGACGCCGCCGACAGCTCCATCCGGAACAGCGACTCGGGCGGGGCGCCCAGGGCGAGGCGGACGAACGTCTTGATCGGCGTCACGTGCGACACCAGCAGGACCGTGCGGCCCGCGTACGCCGCGACCAGCTTGTCCCGGGTGGCGGCGATCCGCGCGCCGGTCGCCGCGAAGCTCTCGCCGCCGCCGGTGGGTTCGGCGTCCGGGGAGGCCAGCCAGGCGTTCAGGTCGTCCGGCCAGCGCTCGCGGACCTCGCCGAAGGTGAGCCCCTCCCACGCGCCGAAGTCGGTCTCCCGCAGGCCCTCCTCCACGGTCACGTCCAGGCCCAGCTCGGCGGCGACGATCCCGGCGGTCTCCCGGGTGCGGGCCAGCGGCGAGGACACGACCGCCTGGATCGTGCCGCGCCGGGCCAGGCTCCGCGCGGCCCGCGCGGCCTGCTCCCGGCCGGTGTCCGACAGCGACGGGTCGCTGCCGCCGGTGCCCGAGAAGCGTTTCTGCGGGGTGAGCGGGGTCTCGCCGTGCCGCAGCAGCACGAAGGTGGCGGGGGCGCCCATGTCGGGGGGTCCCCAGCCGGGGGTGGCGACCTTCCGGGTGGCGCGTACGTCATCGGCCTTGGGGGCGCTCGCTCCGGTGGTACGTACGGCGGCGGCTTCGGCGGCCTCGGCGGCTTCAGCTCCCGCCGTGCGCGCGGCAGCGGCTCCGGCCGTCTCCGCTCCGGAGGGCCCTGCCCCCGCCCCGGGCGACCCTGCCGCCGCCAGCTCCGCCCGTGACCCCGCCGCCGACCACCGCTCCCCCCGCGTCCCCGCGTCCATCGCCTCGTTGGCCAGGCGGTCGGCGTGCTTGTTCTCGGCGCGGGGGAACCACTCGTACGTCACCCGGTCCACCGGGAACACGCCCCGTGCCTGGGCCGCGAGCGGCTTCATGTCGGGGTGTTTGATCTTCCAGCGGCCCGACATCTGCTCGACGACGAGCTTGGAGTCCATCCGGACGTGGACCGTCGCCGCCGGGTCCAGCGCGTGCGCGGCGCGCAGGCCGGCCAGCAGGCCCCGGTACTCGGCGACGTTGTTGGTGACGACGCCGAGGTACTCGGCGGTCTCCGCCAGCACCTGCCCCGTCACCGCGTCCCGGACCACCGCGCCGTATCCGGCCGGGCCCGGGTTGCCCCGTGACCCGCCGTCGGCCTCGACGACGAACTCCCGCACCCGTGCGCCCCTTACAGGCCCGAGTCGGACGTCCGCACGAGGATGCGGCGGCAGTTCTCGCACCGCACCACCGTGTCGGGCGCCGCCGACCGGATCTCGTTGATGTCGGTGATCGCCAGCTCCTGGCGGCAGCCCTGGCAGGTCCGCTGGTACAGCTTGGCCGCGCCGATGCCGCCCTGCTGCTGGCGCAGCTTGTCGTACAGCTTGAGCAGGTCCGCGGGGACCGACCCGGCGACGACCTCGCGCTCCTTGGTCACCGAGGCGACCTCGGCGTCGATCTCCTCGAAGGCCGCGTCCCGGCGCGCGGTCGCGTCGTCGATCTTCGACTGCACGGAGGCGACCCGCTCGGTCAGCTCCGCGACCCGCTCCTGCGCGGACTCGCGGCGCTCCATCACCTCCAGCACGACGTCCTCCAGGTCGCCCTGCCGCTTGGCGAGGGAGACGATCTCGCGCTGGAGGTTCTCCAGGTCCTTGGGGGAGGTGACCGCGCCGGAGTCCAGGCGCTGCTGGTCGCGGGTGGCGCGCTGGCGTACCTGGTCCACGTCCTGCTCGGCCTTGGTCTGCTCGCGGGAGCAGTCGCTCTCCTCGGTCTGCGCGGCCACGAGCAGGTCGCGCAACTGGGTGGCGTCCTTGGTCAGCGACTCCAGTTCGGCGTGCTCGGGCAGGGACCTCCGCCGGTAGTCGAGCTGCTGGAGGCGGACGTCGAGGTCCTGGACGTCGAGGAGTCGGATCTGGTCGGCGGGCGCGGCGTTCAGTTGGGGGCTCCAGGTGAAGGGGAGTGGCTGGTCCAGGGGTCGGTGACCGTCTTCGAGACGTGGACGCGCAGGTCCCATCCGTGCCGGTCGGAGATCTCGTCGAGCTGGCCCGCGGCCAGCTCGCACCAGGGCCACTCGGTGGCCCAGTGCGCGGCGTCCAGCAGGGCGAGCGAAGAGCGCGCCACGGCCTCGGACGCCGGGTGGTGGCGCAGGTCCGCGGTGAGGAAGGCGTCGACGCCGGCCTCGCGTACGTGGTCGAAGAGGCTGTCGCCGGAGCCGCCGCTGACGGCGACGGTGCGCACCAGGGCATCCGGGTCGCCGGCGACCCGGATGCCCTGCGCGGTGGCGGGCAGTCGCCCGGCGGCGCGGTCGACCAGTTCGCGGACGGTCAGCGGGTGGTCCAGGGCGCAGATCCGGCCGAGGCCGCGGCGGCCGGCGGGGTCGCTCGGGTCCGGCACCAGCGGTCCGGTGACCCGCAGGTCCAGCGCTCCGGCGAGGGCGTCGGAGACGCCCGGGTCGGCGGTGTCGGCGTTGGTGTGGGCGACGTGCAGCGCGATGTCGTGCTTGATGAGGGTGTGCACCACGCGGCCCTTGAAGGTGGACGCGGCGACCGTGGTCGTCCCCCGCAGATACAGCGGGTGGTGGGTGACCAGCAGGTCGGCGCCCAGCTCCACCGCCTCGTCGACGATGTCCTGGACCGGGTCGACGGCGAACAGGACGCGCCGGACCCGCTGACCGGGGTCGCCCACGACGGTGCCGACCGCGTCCCAGGACTCGGCCCGCTCGGCGGGCCACAGGTTCTCCAGCGCGGCGATGACTTCTGACAGACGGGGCACGCAGGAAAGGCTACCTGCCTGTTCTGCGGCGCAGTACCGCCACCGTCGACCCGGTGCCGGGCGAGCACACCCGTCCGCTCCCGCTCAGGCGAATCGTTCCTGGGCCATCCGTTCGTGTGAAGCGGACGATCGGCGGCGCCCCGCCCGTGCTTGGCGAAAACTAGCTTCGTCGCTGGAGGTGACCGAACGATGACAGCGTGTGCTATCGAACCCTCGGCGGACCACGGGAACGACGGGACCCCGCGGGCGGGCTGCGCCATCACCGCGGACGGGGCCTACGCGGCGCGGCTCGCGGGCCGCGGCGAGGCCCGTTACCCGGAGCGCTGGACGCTGGACGGGCCCGAGCCGTACGCGGTGCCGCTGCCCGGCAACCAGCCGGAGGAACCGGACACCGAGGTCCAGCCGATGGGCGACGGACGGGTGCTGATCCACCGGCGGGCGGCCGGGCGGCACATCTTCACGCTGCTGTACCCGACCGGTCCGGGCACCGGCGAGCTGCCGCTGGGCGCGGTGAAGTGTCCGGACCAGGGCACCCGGCTGCGGCTGCTGCCCCCGGCGCCGGGCGGGGAGCGGGCGTACGCCGTGGCGGTCGGGGCCCGGTCGACGGACGTGTGGCTGGTGGCGGGGGGCGCCTTCGGGCCGGAGCACCTGGCCGAGGTGCCGGGCCGCTGCTCGGGCGGCGCCTGGCTGGACCGTACGGCCCGGCTGCTGGCCCTGGACCGGGAGGCGGGCGGGCGGGTCAAGACGGTCGTGGTGGACCTGGAGCGGGGCGGCGAGGTGTCGCCGCTGCTGCAGATCGCCGCCGACAGCGACGACCGGCTGCTGCTGGCCGACCCGGAGAGCGGGCTGCTGCTGATCCGCTCCGACGCGCCCTCGCCGGGCCGGGGGCAACTGGGCTGGGGGGTACTGGGCAGCACGCTGCCGGTGCGGTTCCCGGAGTGCCTGCGGCTGCCGGACTGCGTGGTGACGCCGTTCGCGATCCAGCCGGGGCAGATGCTGATGCCGGAGCGGTGCGCGGTGGCGCTGCGGGTGGACGGCGCGCCGGGCCGGTGGATCGGGGTGTGGCGGCCCGCCGAACGGCGGGTGCGTCACCTGCCCGCCCCGGCCGGCTGGCTGGCGGGCGCGGGGCTGTGGACGCCGGAGGGGGTACTGAAGCTGCCGTACGCCACGGCGGAGACGCCCTGCGGAGTGGCCGCCCTGAACCCGGCCCTGACGGAGGCGGCGCCCGGCGGGGAGCCCCGGCGACCTTGCGCCGAGGCGGCCCCGTCGCCCGCCGCGCCGCGTCCCGTTCCGCTTCAGCAGGCGCCCCTGGGGCAGCGTGTAACGAACTAGTGCCGGTTGGCGCGGCCGTCTGGATCGGGTCCGAGGGGCGCCGGATACACTCCCCGGGCTGTAGGAAAGATGATGTTGACGGGGTGAATTCCTTCCGATGAACGACACCAGCACGAACCAGCCGATGCAGGGCGCCGGTGCCGATGTCCGGGACAGGTCCGCGACCGGCCACGGCCGGCACCGCGGACCGGTCTCCACGCGGGACGGCGAGACGGCTCCGCGGGGCCGCCACCGCAAGCCGGCCGAGCAGTCCGGTACGGCGGCCTGACGGTCCCGCACCGGGCCTGACGGTCCGTCAGGCGCCAGTGGCGCGCACATCGTCGCGGCCCCGCCCGTCACCCACGACGGCCGGGGCCGCGGTCGTCCCCGGCCCCACCCCGCCCTCGCCCCCGGGCCTCATCCCCGTGCCGGGCCACCGTGTACCGGACCACCGTGTCCGCCAGTACCGGCGCCTCCCGCTCCACCGCCTCCGCCGTCACCCGCACCGTGCCGCCGCCCTCCCGCCACATCCGCACCCGCAGGGTCTCCCCCGGGTACACCACCCCGGTGAAGCGCGTGCCGTACCCGCGCACCCGGGTCGTGTCACCGTTGAGCAGGGTGTCGGCGACGGCCTTGAGGGTGATGCCGTAGGTGCACAGCCCGTGCAGGACGGGCCGGCCGAAGCCGGCGCGGGCCGCGAACGCCGGGTCGGCGTGCAGCGGGTTGAGGTCGCCGGACAGGCGGTACAGCAGCGCCTGGTCCTCGCGGGTCCGGCGTTCCGCCACCGCGTCGGGCGGGCCGGCCGGCGGCGCGGTGCGCGCGGAGGGGCCTCGCTCGCCGCCCCAGCCACCCTCGCCCCGTACGTGGACGTCCGCCTCCTCCGTCCACAGCGGTCCGTCGGCGTCCGCCGCGTCCGTGCGCGCCACCAGCAGCGCCGCCGCGCCCTTGTCGTACACGGCGGTCATGCGGGTGACGGTCCTCGCGGTGCCCCGGGGCGGGACCGGCCGGTGCAGTTCGAGGCGCTGCCCGGCGTGCAGGACCCGGGCGAGGTCGACGTCGACGCCGGGCACGGACAGCGCCCTGAGCACACCCGGGACGCCGGCCCCGGCGACGGTGGCGAAGCTCGGCAGGACGCGCAGCCGGGACTCCAGGACGTAACGGAGTTCGGCGGGGTCGGTGGCGGGGCGGCCGGCGCCGATGCCGAGGTGGTAGAGCTGGACGTCCCCCGGTTCCCAGGCGATCTCGCCGGTGCGGGGGGCGGCGGCGAGCGCGGCGGTTGCGTCGATGGGCATGGTTCCCCGGATCATCACGGCCGGGCGGCACCCGTGCCAAGAGAAGGTCAAGAAAACGTTAGCGGCCCGAAGCAACGGAATAGGTGCCCCGGCGTACGGAGTTCAGACTGCACACATCGCTCCGCGCGATCCGCCGACCGACTCCGGCCTGGAGGCCCCACTCGATGAGCCACACGACGACCGACGAGCACGCCCGCCGAGCGAGCGGCACCACCGTCCCCGTGCTCGCCTTCGCGGGCATCGTCGTCGCGGTGATGCAGACCCTGCTCGTCCCGGTCATCAAGGACCTGCCCCAGCTCCTGGCGACCTCGCCCAGCAACGCGACCTGGGTGATGACCTCGACGCTGCTTTCGGGCGCCGTGGCGACCCCGATCATGGGCCGTCTCGGCGACCTGTACGGCAAGCGGCGGATGCTGGTCACCAGCCTGGCCGTGATGGTGGTCGGCGCGCTGGTCAGCGCGTTCACCGATGCCCTGCTGCCCATGATCGTCGGCCGTGCCCTCCAGGGCTTCGCGATGGGCGCGATACCCCTCGGCATCGGCCTGATGCGGGACATGCTGCCCCGCGAGCGGCTCGGCTCGGCGATGGCGCTGATGAGTTCCTCGATCGGCGTCGGCGGCGGCCTCGCGCTGCCCGCCGCCGCGCTGGTGGCCCAGCACGCCGACTGGCACGCCCTGTTCTACGGCTCGGCCGGCCTCGGCGTCCTCGCCATCGCCCTGACCCTGCTGGTCGTACCGGAGTCCCCGCTGCGCGCCAAGGGCACCTTCGACCTGCCGGGCGCGCTCGGGCTCTCCGCCGGCCTGGTGCTGTTCCTGCTGCCGATCACCAAGGGCAGCGACTGGGGCTGGACCGCGCCGACCACGCTCGGCCTGTTCGCCGCGGCCGCCGTGGTACTGGGGCTGTGGGGCCTGATGGAACTGCGCGTCAAGGCACCCCTGGTGGACCTGCGCACCACCGCCCGCCGCGAGGTGCTGCTCACCAACCTCGCCTCGATCATGGTCGGCGTCAGCTTCTACGTCGTCTCCCTGGTCCTCCCCCAGCTTCTCCAGCTCCCCACCGCCACCGGTTACGGCCTCGGCCAGTCGATGGTCGTCGCGGGTCTGTGCGTGGCCCCGCTGGGCCTGACGATGATGTTCACCGCGCCCGTGTACGCCCGGCTGTCCGCCCGGTACGGGCCGCGCACCACCCTCATCACCGGCCTGCTGGTCATCGCGGTCGGCTACGGCGGCGGCCTCGGCCTGATGAGCGCGGCCTGGCAGACGGTCGTCACCTCGGTACTGCTCGGCGCGGGCATCGGCCTCGCCTACTCCTCGCTGCCCGCGCTGATCGTCGGCGCGGTCCCGGCCTCGGAGACCGGCGCGGCCAACGGCCTGAACACGCTGATGCGGTCCATCGGTACGTCGGTGTCGAGCGCCGTCATCGGCATGGTGCTGGCCAACACCGCGAACGACGTGGGCGGTGTCGCCGTCCCCACCCTGCACGGCTTCCGGGTCTCGTTCCTGATCGCGGCCGGCGCGGTCGCCGTCGGCCTGGTGCTGGCCTTCTTCCTGCCCGGCCGGCGTCCGGCGACGCGTCCGCAGCTCCGCGCGAGCAGCGAGGAGGACGCCAACCTGGCCCGCGCCGAGGAGGTCCTGGCCGGCTTCCGCGGCCGGGTGCTGGCCGCCGACGGGGCGCCCGTCGCCCGCGCCAAGGTCACCCTGATCGACCGGCACGGCCGCCAGGCGGGCGCCACCCTCTCCGCGCCGGACGGCGGTTACGCGCTGGCGGTGCCCGCCGAGGGCCCGTACGTGCTGGCCGCCCGCGCCGCCGGGCACGGCCCGCTCGCCCACGCGGCCACCCACCCCGGCGAGGAACGCCCGGTCGAGGTGGACCTCTCCCTGCCCGGCGAGACGGTCCCGGCCTGACCCGCGCCCCCTGCCGGGAAGATCCCTTCCGCACCCCCCGTCGCCCCGCGCGCCGGGGGGTGCGGCAGCATAGGGCGCCGTCACCCCGCGCAGAGCCGATGAGAGGACCCCCATGACCGCGGCGCCCCCGCCCGAGATCCTTGCCGCGTTCGAGGCCGCGAAGGGCTTCATGCCCGCCGACGAGGGGCTGGCGCTGTACGCGGCGGCCGTGGCGGCGGGACGACTCGGGCTGCCACTCCTCGAAGTGGGCACGTACTGCGGGCGTTCCACCCTGCTGCTCGCCGACGCGGCCCGCCGGTCGGGGGTCACCGCGGTCACCGTCGACCACCACCGCGGCAGCGAGGAGCAGCAGCCGGGCTGGGAGTACCACGACCCGGAGACCGTCGACCCGGAGCTGGGCGTGATGGACACCCTGCCCGCGTTCCGCCGCACCCTGTACCGGGCCGGTCTGGAGGAGCACGTGGTCGCGCTGGTCGGCCGCTCGCCGCAGCTCGCCGCGCTCTGGCGGGCACCGGTCGGCCTGGTCTTCGTCGACGGCGGCCACACCGACGAGCACGCGAACGCCGACTACGAGGGCTGGGCCCCTCGGGTGGCCGAGGGCGGGCTGCTCGTCATCCACGACGTGTTCCCGGACCCGGTGGACGAGTTCACCGGGCAGGCCCCGTACCGCGTCCACCTCCGGGCGCTGGCCTCCGGCGCGTTCACCGAGGTCTCGGCGACCGGCTCGCTGCGGGTGCTGCGGCGCACGGGGTCGGGTATCTGAAGGCGCGGTTAGAGTCGCAGTCGTGTCGTACACAGGCCCGGACCCCGAACCGCCCCAGCCCCGCCGCTCTCCGCTGCGCCGCCCGCTGACCGTGGCGCTGGCCGCGCTCGTGCCGGGCGCGCTGCTCGGGTGGGGGGTGTACGCGGCCGTCGGCGGCGGGGGCGGTACCGGCGGCGCCTCGGCGGCCCCCGCCACCACCGTCGTCGCGACGCCCTCCTCGGCGGCCGCCCGTGAGGACGCCGAGGGGCCCGCCGCCGAAGGGCCGTTGAAGGGGAAGGTCGTCCTGGTCGACCCGGGGCACAACCCGGAGAACTTCCGGCACCCCGCCGAGATCGGCCGCCAGGTGGACATCGGGACGAACCACAAGGAGTGCGACACCACCGGCACCGCCACCGACGACGGGTACGCCGAGGCGGCGTTCACCCTCGACGTGGCCCACCGGCTGCGCGCCCTGCTCCAGCAGCAGGGCGTCACGGTGAGGCTGACGCAGGACGGCGACCGGCCGTACGGGCCGTGCGTGGACGAGCGGGCCCGGATCGGCAACGAGGCGGAGGCCGACGCCGCGATCTCGATCCACGCCGACGGGGCGGGCGCCGGGCAGCGCGGCTTCCACGTCATCCTGCCGGGCCCGGTGCACGCGGGCGCCGCCGACACCCGGCCGATCGCCGCCCCCTCCCGCGCCCTCGGCGAGCGCGTCGCGGACCGGTTCGCCGGCGTCACGGGCAGCGCGCCCGCCGACTACCTCGGCGACGGCACCGGCCTGGTCACGCGCACCGACCTGGGCGGTCTCAATCTGTCAACGGTTCCGAAGGTCTTCCTCGAGTGCGGGAACATGCGCGATAGCAAGGACGCGGCACTGCTGACCAGTGGTGCCTGGCGGCAGAAAGCGGCGCAGGGGATCTCTGAGGGAATCGTGAGTTTCCTGCGCGGGTGACGATCAGCGCGCTGATCCCGGCGGACAGCCCGATCGTACGGACGATAGTGTCGTCGTCCGTACGACGAGGGGTCACTCCCCCCGCTTGCCTCCACCGACGACGAGACGACTCGAAGGACCTGTAGTGAATATCCGCTCCCTCACTAGAGGCGACGGCGTGGTGATCGGAGCAGCGGTGTTGCTGTTCATCGCGTCGTTCCTCGACCTCTACTCGATCGACGGTGCGCCGGACGGCCTCGACCTGCCCAGCCTGTGGGCCAGCGGGCCGGTCGTGCTCAGCGTCGTCCTCGCGGGCCTCATCGGGGCCGCTCTCGTCGTCGTCGCCCGGTCGCAGTCGCAGCCCCGGAAGATCGCGGGCCTCGAACTCGGCCAGTTGGGCGCCGCGTTCGCGCTGTTCGCCGCGTGGAGCGCGCTCGGCAACATCTTCGACCCGGCGGGCGGCGTCGACAACATCGGCGACTCCTCGGACGGGCCGAGCGCCGGTACGGGACTGATCCTCGCCCTGATCGCCACGGTGGTCATGGCCGCCGCGGCCCTCGCCACCCCGCTGGTGCCCGCGCTCCGCGGCGCCCTGCTGCCGGCCCCCCGCCCGGCCCAGCCCCAGCCCTACGGCGGTCAGCCGCAGGGTGGTTACGGCTACCCGGGCGCGGGCGCGCAGGCGCCGTACGGCGGGCAGCCGGGGCCGCAGCCGGGTGCGCCGTACCCGGGCCAGCCGCAGCAGGCCCACCAGACCCCGGCCCCGGGCCAGGCCCAGGCCCAGCCCCAGCCCGCCGCGGACTTCTCGCCGTTCTGGTTCGCGGTGCCGGTGCCGCGTCCGCTGTTCGCGGAGGACGGTTCGCCCACGCCGATCGCCGAACTGGCGCCCGGCACCTGGTACCTGGCGGTCGAGCAGCGCGGGCCCGCGCTGGTCGCGCAGACCCAGGACGGGCGCCGCGGGGTGCTCCAGGACACCTCGGGCATCCAGCGCGGCTGACCGCGTCCGACGCCTTCGACGGCCCCCCGCCCACCGGGCGGGGGGCCGTCGGCGTCCGGTTCAACTCCCGCATCCCGTACGGCACTCCAGGTTTCGGACAGGTATTCGGGGCCAGACGGAAGGCATGTCTCGCTATCGTGGTTCCAACTCCGCCGGGACGGCCATCGCGGTGATCGCGGACATCATGGCCCTCATTCTCGGACTGTGGATTCTGATGTACCTGCTGGACGCCAACCGCGCCAACGACCTGGTGCAGTTCGTCCACGACGCGGCCAACTGGCTGGCCGGCTGGTCACGCGACCTGTTCACCTTCGACGAGGACTGGGCGCGCGTCGTCGCCGGTTACGGACTCGCCGCCGTCGTCTACCTGTTCATCGGCCACGCCATCGCCGGCCGCCTGCACCGGTACTGAGCCGGGGTCAGCCGCAGCAGTCGGGGTCGAGACCGCGGGGCAGGTGGCCGTCGCCGAAGACCTGGCAGGTGGCCTCGTGGCCGCCGAGGGCGGCGACGGCGAGCAGCAGCGAGCCGGCCGTCCAGGTGGTCAGCTCCCGCGGCCAGATCGTGTCGTCCTCGAAGACGTACCCCGTCCAGTACAGGCCGCTGTCCGGGTCCCTGAGGTGCTGGATGGACTGGAGGACCTCCAGGGCCCGGTCGGACTCGCCCACCGCCCACAGGGCGAGGGCGAGTTCGGCGGACTCCCCGCCGGTCACCCACGGGTTGGGGACGACGCAGCGCACCCCGAGGCCGGGGACGACGAAGCGGTCCCAGCCCTCCTCGATGCGCGCCTCGGCCTCCGCGCCGGTCAGCGCGCCGCCGAGGACGGGGTAGTACCAGTCCATCGAGTAGCGGCCCTTGTCGAGGAACCGCTCGGGGTGCCGCCGGATCGCGTGCCGAAGAGCGCCCGCCGCCAGCTCCCAGTCGGGCTGCGGCTCCTCGCGCTGCTCGGCGATCGCCAGCGCGCAGCACAGCGCGTGGTGGACGGAGGAACTCCCGGTCAGCAGCGCGTCGGTGGTGTCCGTGCCGTCGTCGTCGCGGCGCCAGCCGATCTGCCCGCCGGGCTGCTGGAGCCGCAGCACGAACTCGACGGCGGCGTACACGCACGGCCACATCCGGTCCAGGAACGCGTCGTCGCCGGTGGCGAGGTGGTGGTGCCAGACGCCGACCGCGACGTAGGCGACGAAGTTGGTCTCCCGGCCGCGGTCGGTGACCTCGGCGCAGTCGCCGTCGGCGTAGGCGGCGTACCAGGAGCCGTCCGGGTTCTGGTGCCGGGCGAGCCAGGCGTAGGCCCGCTCGGCGGCCTCGTGCTCGCCGGCCGCGTCCAGGGCCATCGCGGCCTCGACGTGGTCCCACGGGTCGAGATGGTGGCCCCGGAACCACGGTATCGCCCCGTCCTCGCGCTGGACGCCGAGGATGCCGCGTACGGTCGCGGCGGCCTGCTCGGCGGTGAGGACCCCGGGCAGGACCAGGTGTTCCGTCCGGGGAGTGGTCACCGGGCGGCCGCCTCGGGCAGGTGCGGCTTGGTGGCGTAGGCGACGAAGCTCTTGCCGATCAGCGGGTTCAGCGCCTGCTCGGCGACCCGGGTGGCCAGCGGCTTCTTCATGATGTCCCAGACCAGCAGCTTGTGGTACGCCCGCACCGGCAGCGCCTTGTCGTTGTCGACGCCGAACGCGCACTTCAGCCACCAGTACGGCGAGTGCAGCCCGTGCGCGTGGTGGGTGCCGTAGGGCTTCAGGCCGGCCTCGCGCATCCTGCCGAGCAGTTCGTCCGCCCGGTAGATGCGGATGTGGCCGCCCTCGACCTCGTGGTAGGCGTCGGACAGCGCCCAGCAGACCTTCTCGGGGCCGTAGCGCGGCACGGTGACCGCTATCCGCCCGCCCGGCTTGAGCACCCGCACCATCTCGGCGAGGACGCCCTTGTCGTCGGGGATGTGCTCCATCACCTCGGAGATGATGACCACGTCGAAGGACTCGTCGGGGAACGGCAGGGCGAGCGCGTCGCCCTCCATGGCCGTCGCGGTGGCGCCCTCGGGGGCCTCGCCCGCCTCCTTCATCGCCGCGAACCACTTGGCGACCTCGCGGATCTCCTCGCCGTTGCGGTCCAGGGCGACGACGCGGGCGCCGCGCCGGTAGCACTCGAAGGCGTGCCGGCCGGCGCCGCAGCCGAGGTCCAGCACGCGGTCGCCCGGGGCGAGCGGGAACCGGGAGAAGTCGACGGTCAGCACGTGGCCCTGCTTTCGTGTTCTGCCGTGGCCGCCGCGGGACGGCCGGGGTTCGGGCGGGTCCGGGCGGGGGCGCCGGCGATGGCCTCGCGGTACCGGGCGACCGTGCCCTCGGCGGCCCGTGCCCAGGTGAAGCGGCTGAGCACCCGCTCGCGTCCGGCGGCGCCGAGCCGCGCCCGCAGCTCCGGGTCGCCGAGCAGCGTGGCCAGCCCGGCGGCCAGGGCCTGCGCGTCGCCGGGCGGCACCGCCAGGCAGGTCTCGCCGTCGGGTCCGGCGACCTCGGGGATGGCTCCGCCGGTGGTGGCCAGCAGCGGCGTGCCGGTGGCCATGGCCTCGGCGGCGGGCAGCGAGAACCCCTCGTACAGGGAGGGCACGCAGGCGACCTCGGCCGAGCGCACCAGGTCGACCAGTTCGGCGTCGGAGATGCCCTTGACGAACTCGACGGCGTCCTGGAGCCCGTACCGTTCCACCGCCTGGGCGACGGGGCCGCCGGCGGGCCGCTTGCCGACCACGACGAGGTGGGCGCCGGGATGCTCGGCCCGCGCCTTGGCCAGCGCCTCGACGAGGAAGACCAGGCCCTTGAGCGGGACGTCCGCGCTGGAGGTGGTGACGATCCGGCCGGGCACCTTCGGCACCGCCGGGTCGGGGGCGAACAGGTCGGTGTCGGCGCCGATCGGGACGACGTGCACGCGGTCGGCGGGTACGCCGAGATGGTCGACGATCTCCTGCCGGGAGCTGCCGGAGACGGTGAGCACGGACGGCAGGCGGCGGGCGACGCGCTTCTGCATCCGGGTGAAGGCGTACCAGCGGCGCACCGAGTGACGGCGCTGCCAGGTCTCGGCGGCGTCCAGCTCCAGTCGCCGGTCCACGGTGATGGGGTGGTGGACCGTGGTGACCAGCGGGGCGCCGATGTCGCCCAGCAGGCCGTAGCCGAGTGTCTGGTTGTCGTGGACGACGTCGAAGTCGCCGCGGCGGGCGCGCAGATGGCGGCGGGCGCGCAGCGAGAAGGTCAGCGGCTCGGGGAAGCCGCCGGTCCACATGGTGGCGACCTCCAGGGCGTCGATCCAGTCCCGGTACTCGCCGCGCCCGGGGGTGCGGAAGGGGTCGGGCTGGCGGTAGAGGTCGAGGCTGGGCAGCTCGGTGAGGGTGGGGCCGTCCCGGCCGGTCACGACGTCGAGCACCGGGTAGGGCTGGGCGCCGATGACCTCGACGCGGTGGCCGAGGCGGGCCAGTTCGCGGGAGAGGTGGCGGACGTAGACGCCCTGGCCGCCGCAGAACGGGTTGCCCTTGTAGGTGAGGAGTGCGATCCGGAGCGGTCGCATGCCGTCGGCGGCGAGGTCCTGGCGGGGACCCGCCTGACTGGCCTCAGCGGTCACTCCGGGCCCCTCTCTCCCTGCCTGGTCCCGCGAGATTACGCCGGGACGCTAATCTAGAACAAGTTTCAGACTTGATCGTTCAGAGGCTCCGAATCTACCGGCTGGTAAGGATGGCGCGAGCAGTGGGTCAGGTGATTCGCGCCACGGCGGCCGGGGTGACCGAGGTGGTCGACGTGACCAAGGCGACCAGCACCGGCGGTGCGGGCGGCCCGGCGGCGGCCGTGGTGGCGCGGCCCGCCGCGGCGCCGCTGACCGAGCGCCAGGAGGCGCGCCGCCGCCGCATCCTGGACGCCAGCGCGGAGCTGGCCGGGCGGGGCGGTTTCGACGCGGTGCAGATGCGGGAGGTCGCGGAGGTCTCCCAGGTGGCGCTGGGCACGCTGTACCGCTACTTCCCGTCCAAGGTGCATCTGCTGGTCGCCACCATGCAGGACCGGCTGGAGCAGTTGCACGGCACGCTGCGCAGGCGTCCGCCGGCCGGTGACACGGCGGCGGAGCGGGTGGCGCGGACCCTGATGCGGGCGTTCCGGGCGCTCCAGCGGGAGCCGGAGCTGGCCGACGCCATGGTCCGGGCGGTGACCTTCGCCGACCGGGGCGTGTCGGCCGAGGTGGACCGGGTCTCCCGGCAGACGACGGCGATCGTCCTGGACGCGATGGGCGTACCGGACCCCGGGCCCGGACAGCTCGCCGCGGTGCGGGTGATCGAGCACACCTGGCACTCGGCGCTGATCGCCTGGCTGGCGGGGCGGGCCTCCATCGACCAGGTGCGGGCGGACATCGAGACGGCGTGCCGGCTGATCGGCCCGCCGGAGGACGGATGACGGATGCCGGGGTCCGCCTCCCCGACGTCCCCTGCGGGGGGCCTCTCCCCGGCGGGTAAAGTAGCCAGGTCGTATCACGCCCGTACGGGGGGAAGCCGGTGCAATTCCGGCGCCGGCCCTTCCCCCGTTCCCGGCTTCGATCGAACCGGGGAGACCCCGGTCCGTGAGCCGCCCGCCGAGGGCGGTGAGCCGGACCGCCCGGTACGGGACCGTGACCGGCTCACGTGTCCGGCACCCGCCGTGCACGGGCACCGTCGAGGCATACGGGGCCGAGCCGCCCGGGGGTCTCCCGTGCTGTCCGCCCCGCACAGGGAAAGGCACCCGCCGCTCATGAACGTCCGTCGCCGCACCGCCGCGGCCCTGGCCGCCATAGCCGTGGCCGGCAGCGCCGCCGCGCCCGCGGTCGCCGCCGATCCGTCACCGTCGCCCAGCGCCTCCCGGGCACCGGGCCTGTACGGCACCGCCGATCCGCAGTACGACGGCGTGTGGCGGCAGTCCCTCGCCCTGCTCGCCCAGGACACCGCGGGGGTGGTCCCGGCGGAGTCGGCGGTGGACTGGCTCACCGGGCAGCAGTGCGCCGACGGGGCGTTCCCGGCGTACCGCGCCGACCCGGCCGGGAAGTGCGACGCCGAGGTGCAGACCGACACCAACAGCACCGCCGCCGCCGTGCAGGCGCTGGCCGCCCTCGGCGGACACGGCGACGCCGTCGAGGATGCCGTGGCCTGGCTGAAGTCCGTACAGAACAAGGACGGCGGCTGGGGCTACTCCCCCGGCGGCCCCAGCGACGCCAACTCCACCTCCGTCGTCATCGGCGCCCTCGCCGCCACCGGCGCCGACCCCGGCACGGTCCGCAAGGGCGGCAGGTCCCCCTACGACGCCCTGCTGACGTTCGCCCTGCCCTGCGACGACGGCGACGGCGCCTTCGCCTTCCAGCCCGACAAGGACGGCAAGCTCACCGCCAACGCGGACGCGACCGCCGCCGGCGTGCTGGGCGCCCTCGGCAAGGGCCTGGTCACCGGCCCCGGCAAGGCGGCCGACGCCACCTGCGCCGACCCCGCCGGCCCGGAGCAGGCCGCCGCCAACGGGGCCGCCCACCTCGCCGGTGCCGTCGCGAAGGACGGGTACCTGACCTCCGCCCTCGGCGGCTCCGCCGAGCAGCCCGACTACGGCAACACCGCCGACGCCGTCGTAGCGCTGGCCGCGCAGGGCGGCGCCGAGCGGGCGGCGAAGCCGCTGGCCTGGCTGGAGAAGAACGGTCCCCGGTGGGCCGGTCGGAGCGGACCGGCCGCCTGGGCCCAGTTGGTCCTCGCCGCGCACGCCACCGGCACCGACCCCCGGCACTTCGGCGGCACCGACCTGGTGGCCCGGCTGAACGCGACCGGTCCGGCGCCCGAGGCCGCGAAGGCGGACGCCTCGGCCTCCGCGAAGGCCGAGGCGAGCGACGAGGACGACTCCGGGTTCGGCGTCTGGTGGTTCGTCGGCGTCTGCCTGGTCTTCGGCATCGGCATCGGCTTCCTGCTCAGCGGCCGCAACCGGAAGCGGCAGTTGTGATCCGCCGGTCGGCTCCGCTGGTCCTCGCCGCGCTGCTGCTGCTGGTGGCGGGCGCGGGGCAGGCGGGGGCCGCCGGGTACCGGTACTGGTCGTTCTGGGACCGGGACGGCGCGAGCTGGACGTACGCCACCGAGGGCCCCTCCACCGCCCGCCCCGGCGACGGGGACGTGCAGGGGTTCCGGTTCGCGGTGAGCGAGGACTCCGGTGACGCGGCCCGGCCGCGCGGCGCGGCGGACTTCGCGGAGATCTGCGCGGACACGCCCGCGAAGAAGGGCGACAAGCGGGTCGCCCTGGTCCTCGACTTCGGCACGGCGGCCGACGCCCCGTCCGGCGAGACGCCGCCCGGACCCCGTACCGCCTGCGCCCGGGTGGCGTCCGACGCGACCACCGCCGACGCCCTCGCGGCCGTCGCCGGTCCGCTGCGGTACGACACCGACGCCCTGCTGTGCGCCATCGCGGGCTACCCGGAGGCGGGCTGCGGGGAGCAGGTGTCCGACGAGCGCGAACCGGCCCCCGGCAAGGACACGGCGGCCGACGACGACGGCGGCGGCCCGTCGGTCGGGCTGCTCGCGGGCGTGGCCGTCGTGGCGGTGCTGGGCGCGGCGGCGTTCCGGCAGGCGAGGCGGCGCGGGAATGGCCGGTAGCAGCGGCCGCCGCACGCCGCTGCACCCCGGCGCCTGGTGGGTCTGGGCGCTGGGCCTGGGCACCGCCGCCACCCGCACCACCAACCCGCTGCTGCTGGCGCTGCTGCTCGCGGTCTCCGCGTACGTCGTCACCGCCCGCCGCCCGCACGCCCCCTGGGCCCGCTCCTACGGGGCGTTCGTCAAGCTGGCGCTGGCCGTGCTGGTGATCCGCCTGGTCTTCGCGGTCGTCCTCGGCTCGCCGGTCCCCGGCACCCGGGTGCTTCTCACCCTCCCCGAAGTCCCGCTCCCCGACTGGGCGCAGGGCATCCGGCTCGGCGGCCGGGTCACCGCGGAGGGCCTCGCCTTCGCGCTGTACGACGGGCTGAGACTGGCCGCGCTGCTGGTCTGCGTCGGCGCCGCCAACGCCCTCGCCAACCCCTCCCGGCTGCTGAAGTCGCTGCCCGCCGCCCTGTACGAGACGGGCGTCGCCGTCGTGGTCGCCCTCACCTTCGCCCCGAACCTGATCGCGGACGTGCACCGGCTGCGCGCCGCCCGCCGGCTGCGCGGGCGCCCCGACAAGGGCCTACGGGGGCTGCTGCACGTCGGACTGCCGGTGCTGGAGGGGGCGTTGGAGCGGTCGGTGGCGCTGGCCGCCGCGATGGACTCCCGGGGCTACGGCCGCTCCGCCGAGGTCCCCGCCGCCGTGCGCCGCACCACCGCCGCGCTCACCCTGGGCGGGCTGCTCGGGGTGTGCGCGGGCACGTACGGGGTGCTGACCGCCGAGGGCGGCTCGTACGGGCTGCCGGTGCTGGCGGCCGGGGTGGCCGCGGCGCTGGCCGGGCTCCGGCTCGGGGGCCGCCGGTCGGTGCGCACCCGGTACCGTCCCGACCGGTGGGACCCGCGCGCCTGGCTGGTCGCCGGCTCCGGCGCGGCGGTCGCGGCGCTGCTCGTCCTGGCCGGTGCCCGTGACCCGGCCGCGCTGCACCCGGGGACCGTGCCGCTGGTCGCGCCCGCGCTGCCGCTGTGGCCGGCGGCGGCCTGTCTGCTCGGGCTGCTGCCCGCCTTCGTCACCCCCGCCCCCGACCCCGCCGTCCCCGACCCCGCCGTCCCCGACCCCGCCGTCCCCGACGCCCCCGTTCCCGACTCCGCCGCCCCCGACCCCGCCGTGAGGAAACCGTCGTGATCCGCTTCGAGGATGTCTCCGTGACGTACGACGGGGCCGCCGGACCCACCGTCCGGGGCGTGGACCTCGAAGTGCCCGAGGGCGAACTCGTGCTGCTCGTCGGCCCGTCCGGGGTCGGCAAGTCGACCGTGCTCGGGGCGGTGAGCGGGCTGGTGCCGCACTTCACCGGGGGCACGCTGCGCGGCCGGGTCACCGTGGCCGGCCGCGACACCCGCACCCACAAGCCGCGCGAACTCGCCGACGTGGTCGGCACGGTGGGCCAGGACCCGCTGTCCCACTTCGTCACCGACACCGTCGAGGACGAACTCGCCTACGGCATGGAGTCGCTGGGCCTGCCCCCGGAGGTGATGCGCCGCCGCGTGGAGGAGACCCTCGACCTGCTGGGGCTGGCCCCGCTGCGGGGCCGGCCGATCGCCACCCTCTCCGGCGGACAGCAGCAGCGCGTCGCGATCGGCTCGGTGCTCACCGCCCACCCCCGGGTGCTGGTCCTCGACGAGCCGACCTCCGCGCTGGACCCGGCCGCCGCCGAGGAGGTCCTCGCGGTGCTCCAGCGGCTCGTCCACGACCTGGGGACGACGGTCCTGATGGCCGAGCACAGGCTGGAACGGGTGGTGCAGTACGCCGACCGGGTGGTGCTGCTGGCCGAGCCGGGGGCGGCGCCGGTGCTGGGCACGCCCGCCGAGGTGATGGCCGTCTCCCCGGTCCGCCCGCCGGTGGTGGAGCTGGGCCGGCTGGCGGGCTGGTCCCCGCTGCCCCTGACGGTCCGGGACGCCCGCCGCCGCGCGGCCCCGCTCCGGGACCGCCTGGCCGGCCGCCCGGCCCCGCGCCCGGCCCCGGCGCCCGCCGCCCTCCCGGCCCCGCGCCCGGCCCCGGCCTCCCGCTGGCGCCGCCGCCCCGGGCCGGACCCGGCGGCCCCCGCGTACGCCGCCGAGGTCCGCGGGCTCGCCGTGCGGCGCGGCCGGGTCCAGGCGCTGCGCCACGTCGACCTCACCGTCTCCCCCGGCGAGACCGTCGCCCTGATGGGCCGCAACGGCGCCGGGAAGTCCACCCTGCTCGGCGCCCTGGTCGGGCTGGTCGAACCGGCCGCCGGGGCCGTCCGCACCGGCGGTGCCGTCCCGCACCGCACGCCCCCGCGCGAGCTGCTGCGCCGGGTCGGTCTCGTCCCCCAGGAGCCGCGCGACCTGCTGTACGCCGACACGGTCGCCGCCGAGTGCCGGGCCGCCGACCGGGACGCGGACGCGGCGCCGGGCACCTGCCGCGCCCTGCTGTCCGGGCTGCTGCCCGGCGTCACCGACGACACGCACCCGCGTGATCTGTCCGAGGGGCAGCGGCTGACGCTCGCCCTGGCGGTGGTGCTGACGGCCCGCCCGCCGCTGCTGTTGCTGGACGAGCCGACCCGGGGCCTGGACTACGCGGCCAAGAACCGGCTGGTCGCGCATCTGCGGTCGCTGGCCGGGCAGGGGCACGCCATCGTGCTGGCCACGCACGACGTGGAACTCGCCGCGGAACTGGCCCACCGGGTGGTGCTGCTGGCGGAGGGCGAGGTGATCGCCGACGGGCCGACGGCCGAGGTGGCGGTGGCCTCGCCGTCGTTCGCGCCGCAGGTCGCCAAGGTGCTGGCGCCGCAGAAGTGGCTCACCGTCGCCCAGGTCCGCGAGGCCCTGGCATGACGCCGGGGACCCGGCGGCGGGTGCGGGCGGTGCGGCTCGGGCCGCGTTCGGTGGCCGCCCTGGTCCTGGTGAGCGCGGTCGGCGTGGCCGGGTTCGGCTGGCCGTTCCTCGCGCCCCCCGACTCGCAGGTCGCCGCGCACGCGGCGGACGCGCCCTGGCTGTTCGCGGGGCTGCTGGTGCTGCTGGTGACGGTGGTCGCGGCGACGATCTCCGAGTCGGGCCTCGGCCCGAAGGCGGTGGCGATGCTCGGTGTGCTGGCGGCGACCGGCGCGGCGCTGCGGCCGCTCGGCGCGGGCACGGCCGGGCTGGAGCCGATGTTCTTCCTGATGGTGCTCAGCGGCCGGGTCCTCGGCCCCGGCTTCGGCTTCGTGCTGGGCTCGGTGACGATGTTCGCGTCCGCGCTGCTGACCGGCGGGGTGGGGCCCTGGATGCCGTTCCAGATGCTGGCGATGGGCTGGTTCACGATGGGCGCGGGCCTGCTGCCGTTCCCGGACCGCCTGCGGGGCCGTACGGAGGTGGCGCTGCTGGCCGGCTACGGCTTCCTCGCCGCGTTCGCGTACGGCACGGTGATGAACCTGGCGGGCTGGCCGTTCATGGGCGCCCTCGCCTCGGGCGTGGCCTTCGACCCGGACGCCGCGCTCCCCGCCAATCTGGCCCGCTTCCTGGCGTACTGCCTGGCCACCTCCCTCGGCTGGGACCTGGGCCGGGCGGTCGTCACGGTGGTGCTGACCCTGGTCCTCGGGCCGGCGGTGCTGCGGGCGCTGCGCCGGGCCACCCGCCGGGCGGCGTTCGAGACGCCGGTCACGTTCGAGGAGCCGGCCGGGGTGAGCCGCCCCACGTGAGCGGGGTCACCTACGAACCGGGGTCGTAGCCGGACCGCCTCCGCGAGCACCCCGGGGCACCCGTCCCGACCTGCGGTTTGCGAGCCCGGTCACCGTACGGACCGGACCGGCGTATGCGACCGCCACTAGTAAGAGGGGTGATTGCGGGCGTCCGCGGCGCCTGTTTCTCTGGACCGGTCGCCGGGCGCCCCAGGCGCTCCCGCACCGGTCCGCCGTCCGATCGCGAGGGACCCGCCGGCGACTCCCTGTCCCCGACGAAAGGCCCCGCCTTGACCGCCGTTTCCCTCCTCCGCCGTGCCGCCGCCCCGAAGCGGGCCCTCGCCGGTGCCGCCGTGGCCGCCGCCACCGCCGGCACGCTGATCGCCGCGGCGCCCGCCCAGGCCGCGACGCCGGCCTCCTCGGCGCAGGCGACCGCGAAGAAGCTGATCGGCGACCCGGCCGAGTACGGCTGCTTCTCGAAGATCGTGGAGCGCGAGAGCGGCTGGGACGTGCACGCCACCAACGCCTCCAGCGGCGCCTACGGCCTGGTGCAGGCGCTGCCCGGCTCCAAGATGGCCTCGGCCGGCGCCGACTGGCGGACCAACCCGGCGACCCAGATCACGTGGGGCGTGGACTACATGAAGGACCGGTACGGCGGCGTCTGCGACGCCTGGAGCTTCTGGCAGGCCAACGGCTGGTACTGACCCGGCGCCACGGCACGCGGGCGGCGGTCCCCCGATCCCCGGGGCCGCCGCCCGCGTCATGCCCGGCCCCGGCTCCCGATCAACGTTTTTGTTCGATTTCACGTCTTCGCTGGTGCCCCGACCACCGTGCCCGCCCGCAGACGTCGAACGGAAGCCTTCCCCCGTGGTCCCTGCCGAGTACACCGCCACCCGGCCGGGACGGCTCCCGGCCGACCGCCGGAATCCCGCCCTCCGCACGTTCTGGGAGCGGCACCGCGTCCCCGTCCTCGCCACCGCGCCGGTCCTGCCGCTGTACGCGCTGTGGTGGGGATGGCTGGCCACCGGCGGCGGCGACCTGGCCGCCCAGCAGGCGTGGGCGGACTTCGCGGCCCGGCACGGCGGATCGGCGTACGGGCTGTTCTGGTACGGCGGGATGCACACCGCCAACTACAGCCTGCTCTCCCCGTACCTGATGGCCGCGGTCGGGGTGCGCACGGTCACCGTGCTGTCCGGGCTCGCCTCGTCCTGGCTGGCGGCGGTGCTCCTGATCCGGGCCGGGGTCCGCCGCCCGCTCGGCCCGGCGCTGCTCGCCTCGCTCGCGCTGTGGTGCAACGTCGCCTCGGGCCGCAGCACGTTCGCCCTCGGCGTCGCCTTCGCGCTGGCCGCCTGTCTGCCGCCGGCCCGGGGCCGGCGGCCGGCCCTCGACGCCGCCTGCGCGGCCCTGGCCACCACCGCCTCCCCGGTGGCCGGTCTGTTCCTGGCCGTCGTCGGCGCCGCCTTCCTGGCGGTCCGGGACTGGGGGCGGGCCCTGGCGCTGCTGGTGCCGCCGGCCGCGGTGGTCGGGGTGACGACGCTGCTGTTCCCGTTCACCGGGGAGCAGCTCATGCCCCCGGCGCGGATCTGGCCGCCGGTGCTGCTGGGACTGGCGGTCGCGCTGCTGGCGCCGCGCGAGTGGCGGGTGGCCCGGTGGAGCGGGGCGGTGTACGCGGCCGGGACCGTGCTGGCGTACCTGGTCCCCTCGCCGGTCGGGACCAACGTCGAGCGGTTCGCGGAGCTGTTCGCGCCCGCCGTGCTGCTCGCGGCGCTGCTGGCGGTGCCGGGGCTGCGGCGGGCCGCCCGGAACCTGCTGATCGCGGCGCTGGTGTTCTCCGTGGCCTGGGTCGGCAAGAAGACCGCCGACGACCTGGTGGTGTCGACCACCGTGCCCGCCTGGGCCGCCCGTACCGACGGCGTCGTGCGGGCGCTGGAGGGGCTCGGCGCCGACCGCACCCGGGTCGAGGTGGTCCCGGCCCGCAACCACCGCGAGGCCGCCTCGCTCGCCCCGCACGTCAACCTGGCCCGTGGCTGGAACCGGCAGCTCGACATGGAACGCGCCCGCCTCTTCTACGACGGCACCTTCTCGGCGGCGGCCTACCGGGCGTGGCTGGACCGGTGGGCGGTCGGCCTGGTGGTGCTGCCGATGGGCAAGCCCGACGGGTTCGCCGAGGAGGAGGCGCGCCTCGTGCGGGAGCGGCGTCCCGCCTGGCTGGAGCCGGTCTGGCGGGACGCGCACTGGCGGGTGTACCGGGTGCGGGACGCGGTGCCGCTGGTCTCCCCGCCCGGCGCCGTCGTCCGCACCACCGGCGCCGACCTGGTGCTGCGGATGTCCGAGCCGGGCACGGCGACCGTGCGGGTGGCCTGGTCGCCGTGGCTGCGCGCGGACGGCGGCTGCCTCGCCCGGCACGGCGAGTTCGCCCGGCTGACGGTCGGCCGGCCGGGCGAGTACCGGATCAGCTCGCGGTACGGTCCTTCGCCGGCGCCGGGGGGTCGCTGCTGACGGCGGCGGCGGTGGTGGTCGCGGCGGTGGTGACCGTCCGGGCCCGGGGGCCCTGGAGCAGGTACGTCAGCCCGAAGCCGGCGCCGACGACGGCCGCGCCGCCCACCGCGTCCAGCACCCAGTGGTTGCCGGTCGCCACGATCGCCGACACCGTGAACAGCGGGTGCAGCAGGCCGAGCGCCTTCATCCACGCCTTCGGCGCGATGATCGCGATCACCAGCCCGCACCACAGCGACCAGCCGAAGTGCAGCGACGGCATCGCCGCGTACTGGTTGGTCAGCGCGGTCAGCGTGCCGTAGTCGGGCTTGGTGAAGTCCTGCACGCCGTGCACGGTGTCGATGATGCCGAGCGAGGGCATCAGCCGGGGCGGGGCCAGCGGGTAGAGCCAGAAGCCGACCAGGGCCAGCAGCGTGGCGAAGCCCAGCGAGGCGCGGGCCCAGCGGTAGTCGACCGGGCGCCGCCAGTACAGCAGGCCGAGCACGGTCAGCGGCACCACGAAGTGGAACGACGTGTAGTAGAAGTCGAAGAAGTCCCGCAGCCAGGAGACCCTCACCACGGCGTGGTTGACGGCGTGCTCGATGTCGATGTGCAGGAAGCGTTCGAGGTCGAGGATCTGGTGGCCGTGCTCCTCGGCGCGGGCCCGGCCGGCCGAGTTGCTGCCGCCGGTCGCGGCGAGCCGGACCTTGGCGTACGCGGCGTAGGTCACCCGGATCAGCAGCAGTTCCAGCAGCAGGTTGGGGCGGCTGAGCACCCGGCGCAGGAACGGCAGCAGCGGGACGTGCTTCCACCGCGTGGGCACCGGCGCCGCGTGCTCGGTGGGGACCGGGTCGCGGAAGTAGGGGGAGGTGCGGGAGAGGAAGGGCACGGCGGTGGCGGCGGCGAGGGCCGCGAGCAGCACGACGTTGTCCCGCAGCGGGTAGAGGGCCGCCATGTTCGGCAGCATCATCTTCGGCGGCAGGGTCATCACCAGGACGACGGCCACCGGCCACACCGGCCGGTCCGAGGCCCGCTTGCCGACCCGGCCGACGACCGCGAGCAGCACCCACAGCAACTGGTGCTGCCAGGTGGTCGGCGACACCGCGATCGCCGCGCAGCCGGTGACCGCCACCGCCAGCAGCAACTGCCCGTCGCGGGCGTAGCGCACCGCCCGGCGCAGTCCCAGCACGGCGACGGCCGCGCCCAGCGCCACGAACAGGGCGATCTCCAGCGGACCGGACAGGCCGAGCCGCAGCAGGGCGCCGTGCAGGGACTGGTTGCCGAGGTCGTCGGCGGCGGCCCCGAGCCCGGCGCCGGCCATGTGGTGCACCCAGTACGTGTACGAGTCGTGCGCCATCGCGGCCCAGGCGAGCGCGGTGCACGCGGCGAAGGTGGCCGCGGTGGTCACCGCGGCCCGGCGGCGGTCGGTGAACCACAGCAGCGGCACGAAGAGCAGCACGGTCGGCTGGAGGGCGGCGGCCAGGCCGATGAGCAGCCCGCCGGTGCGCCGGCCGCGCACCGCGAAACAGCCGAGCAGCACCAGCAGGACCGGTATGACGCTGGTCTGGCCGAGCCAGAGCGTGTTGCGCACCGGCAGCGACACCATCAGCAGGCTCACCGCGACCGGCGCCGCCAGCAGCGCGGTGCGGCGGCCGACCGGCTGGGGCAGCGCGCGGGCCGCGACCACGCCGAGGGCCACCACCAGCAGCAGGGTGCCGAAGGTCCAGCCCCAGCCGAGCGCCTGTTCGGCCGCCCGGGTGAGCGGCTTGAGGACCAGTCCGGCGAACGGCGTGCCGGTGAACCGGGTCGAGTCGTACAGGCTGCCCTCGACGTGCAGCACCCCGTCGGGGCCCACCCAGGTCTCCAGGTCCGTCAGCCGCTCCCCGCGCGGCGAGCCGAGGACCGCGGCCAGTTGCCGCACGGCCAGGACCGCGGCGACCAGCCAGAGTCCCAGTTGTGCCGCGCGCAGGCGTGTCCTGGTCGCCCCGGCGGCCGTCGCCCCGAAGGCCCCTGCCGGTCGCCCGCTGTGCTCCGCATTCGCCACGCCTCGTCGGCCTCCCGCCCCGTCGTCCCGCACGTCCGCTGCGTACGGGTCCTCAGCGAACCCTATGAGGCTCGCACCACCCCCGGAGAGAGACGCGGGCAACCCCCGATTCACCTGGCGGCAGCTCTCCTTTTGTCCCGATGACGATAGTCGGACCGAGGTTGGTCCGCCGCGCCGGGGAGCGACAAGGATCACAGCGGGAGCCGCCTGCGGCGGCCCGCCGGGCTGGGACGGGCCAGCGTACGCGGGGTTTCGATGCAGTGTGCAACGAAGTCGGTACCGGACGTAAGCGGGACATCAGGGCCTATGGTCACTTTTCGGCCCGGCGACAGCGCCGCCGTGCGGGCCCGGCCCCCCGTCCCCGTCGAAAGGTAGGCGAGCGAAGTCTTGTCGGCCGCCACCGCTGCCACCGTCACCGCCCCCGCGTACCCGTCGTCCCGCACCCAGGCGCCCCCCGAGCCCACCGTCACCGACCCCGCGCTGGTCCGGCGCGCGGTGAAGGCGGCGGCGCTCGGCAACGCCATGGAGTGGTTCGACTTCGGCGTCTACAGCTACATCGCGGTCACGCTGGGCAAGGTCTTCTTCCCCTCGGGCAACCCGACCGCCCAGTTGCTGTCCACGTTCGGGGCGTTCGCCGCCGCGTTCCTGGTCCGTCCGCTGGGCGGCGTGGTCTTCGGCCCGCTGGGCGACCGGGTCGGCCGGCGAAAGGTCCTCGCGGTCACGATGATCATGATGGCGGCGGGGACGTTCGCGATCGGCCTGATCCCGTCGTACGCCGCGATCGGCGTCTGGGCGCCGGTGCTGCTGCTGGCGGCGCGGCTGGTGCAGGGCTTCTCGACCGGCGGCGAGTACGCCGGGGCGTCCACCTTCATCGCCGAGTACGCGCCGGACAAGCGGCGCGGGTTCCTCGGGAGCTGGCTGGAGTTCGGCACCCTGGCCGGCTACATCGGCGGGGCGGGCCTGGTCACCCTGATGACCGCGCTGCTGTCCGACGGCGACCTGATGTCCTGGGGCTGGCGGGTCCCGTTCCTGATCGCGGGTCCGATGGGCATCGTCGGCCTGTATCTGCGGATGCGCCTGGAGGAGACCCCGGCGTTCGCGGCGGAGGTCGCCAAGTCGGAGGCGGCCCGTCCGCGCGTGCCGCTCCGGGAGATGGTCACCGGGCAGTGGCGGGCGCTGCTGCTCTGCGTCGGCCTGGTACTGGTCTTCAACGTCACCGACTACATGCTGCTGTCGTACATGCCGAGCTATCTGACCAGCGAGCTGAAGTACGACGAGACGCACGGGCTGCTGGTCGTGCTGGCCGTGATGGCGCTGATGATGATCGTGCAGCCCTTCGCGGGCGCCCTGACCGACCGGGTCGGCCGCCGCCCGGTGATCGCGGCGGGCTGCGCGGGCTTCCTGCTGCTGTCCGTGCCGGCCCTGCTGCTGATCCGCGAGGGCAGCCTGCTCGCGGTGGGCCTGGGCATGGCCGCGCTGGGCCTGCTGCTGGTCTGCTTCACCGCGTCGATGCCCGCCGCCCTGCCGGCCCTCTTCCCCACCCGGGTCCGCTACGGCTCCCTCTCCATCGGCTTCAACGTCTCGGTCTCCCTCTTCGGCGGCACGACCCCCCTGGTCGTCACGGCCCTGATCGGCGCGACCGGCGACATGATGATGCCCGCGTACTACATGATGGCCGCGGCGGTCATCGGCGGCGTCGCCACCTGGTACCTGACCGAATCAGCGGCCCGCCCCCTCCCGGGCTCACCCCCGTCCCTGGAACCCCGCTGACCGACCCGCGGCACCAGTCGGCAGCCGGCCGGCCCCGTCAGTCCGCGGGCGATCGTGCCGCCGAGGGCGGCACGGGTGGGCGGGGGCGGCACGGGTGGGCGCGGGCGGCACCCCGCCACGCCGGGCCGCGCAACGCCCCCGACCAGCGGCTCACGCCGGGTCACGCGACAGACCGGTCGCGCACCTCACACCTCACACCTCACACCTCGTGATAGAACCCCACGTTCACACTCCGCGGCCCCGACCGGTCCTGCACCACGACCTCCCCGCTCCCCCCGGAGGGCAACGGCACGGTCCCCCCGTACGCCACCGCCCGCACATGCTCACCCACCCGCAGCCCGACCTGCGCGGAGGGCTCCGGCTGCGACCCCCGCAGCCAGGTCAGGTGCCAGCTCCCGTCCGCCCCGCAGCGGAACTCCAGGTGCGCCCGGGAGACGAACAGCCAGTCCTGCGGCGTCACCAGCCCGCACACCGACGCGTCCCGGCCGACCCGCAGCACCGCCCCCGGCTCGCTGGCCGCCTCGGCCATCTGCATACCGGCCGTGGCGCCCGCGTCCGCCCCGGAGACGGCGGCCATCGTGAGTTCGAGCACGTTCGGTTCCTCCCGAGACGTCCGGTGCGGCCTCCTTTCACCGCCGCCGCATGATAGATCGGCCGGACCGGCGCGAGGCCCGGAACGAAAAGATCCGCACCCCGCCGAGCGGCGGGGTGCGGATCTCGTCCGCGAGCCTCACAGGTGCATGAGTCGGTCCGACAGCTCGCGGTAGTCCCGCAGGGCGAGCCGGAGCTGCTCGGTGTCGGCGGTCGTCGGCTTGCTGTCCGCCTCGGCGGCCTGCCAGGAACCGCGCAGGGTACGGCGGCGGCGCGTCACCGCGTCGGTGAAGCGGGCGGCGATCTCCTCCAGGACACGGTCGGCCTCCTCGACCGCGCGGCGCGGGTCGTCGACGAACCCGGAGACCGCGTGGTGCAGCCGCTCGCCGTACTTGTCGCTCTCCTCGCGCGGCAGCAGCGGCGTGCCGGGGCCGGGCGGCGGGGCCTGGGTGGTCCGTTCGGTGCCGGCGATCCCGCTGCCGGAGGTCCGCAGATGCGGGGCCGCCTCCTCGCGGACACCGGCCCCGTGTTCGGACCGGGCGCCGAGCGGCTCCTCCTCGCCGGCGTGGCCGGGACGGGCCTCACGGGCCGTCTCCCCGTGGACCGGTCGCGCACCCGGGGCCGCCGTCCCGTCGTGGGCCGGTCGCGCACCCGGGGCCGTCCCGTCGTGGGCCGGTCCCGTGCCCGGAGCCGCCGTCCCGTCGTGGGCCGGTCCGGTGCCCAGGGCCGTCTCGCCGCGGGCGTCGGGGGTCTGCGGGCCGCGTTCGGCGGGGGTGCCGCCGGTCGGCCGGGTCACGTCGGACATGTACCTCAACTCTCCTTAGGATGACGACGGTTCAGTGCCCACGGCTGCCGGGACCCGTGCACGGCCCGGTCGTCGCCGTCCGGGCCGGTGCGGTGCCTGCCGTGGTCCTGGCGCACCAGGTCCTCGAACAGCGCGCGGGCGCCGACCATGGCTTCACGCAGTTGCTCGGTGCTGCCGTTGGCCTCCGCGCGGCCGGCGTGGTGCACGCGCCGGTAGCCGTCGACGTGGTGGGCGTGGTGCACGGACAGTGCGGAGACCTGCTCGTCGTACTGCCGGCCGTCCGGGTAGCCCCGGGCCCCGGCCAGTTCCGCGATGATCTGTTCGGCCTCGGCGACGGCCTCCCGCGGGGAGTCGACGAACCGCTCCTGGGCGGCCGTCCAGCGCGCCTCGAACCGCTCGCGCTCGGCCGGTTCCAGCGCCCTGGTGCGCAGGTCGCCGTGGCGTTCCACACGTTCGGCCAGTTCGCGCTCGGCCGCCTTGGTGTCGCCGTCGTGCCGGGCCACGGCCCGGTCGTACTCGGGCCCGAAGCGCCGCTTCAGACTCCCGCCGTGGCGCGGGCCCTTGCGCAGAGTCAGTACGGCCGCGACGATCAGCACGGCCGCCACGATCACGATCAGAGCGATGATCACGCCTGTGGACATGAATGCCTTCCGGTTCTCGGCCCAACCGGCTCTCCGTCCGGGCCGGTTCGCCGTTCGTGTACCCCCGAATCCCCCGTCAAACGGTGCCGCCCGCCGGGTTCTCCGCCGGGCTCGCCCCCAACTCGTCCCAGGCACACCGAGCGTTGCGCGCACCCCGGGCGTTAACCGGTTGCGTGCGGTGCCGACCGCCGCCGACCATGCCGGGCATGACCTGGACCCTCGCCCCGGAGCCGTACGACTCCCCCGCCGCCGCCGCGCTCTGGCGGGCGTACTACACGGAGGTCAGCGACCGCTGGTACCTGCTGCACCGGGGCCGCCGCACCGACCCGGGCGAGCTGGAGCGGGAGATCGCCGCGGCCTCCGGCGCCGACCTCGCGCCGCCGGGCGGCGCCCTGCTGCTCGCGCGGTACGACGGCGAGCCGGCCGGCACGGCGGGGGTGAGGCTGCTGGACGCGGCGACGGCCGAGCTGACCCGGGTGTACGTGGCGCCGCCACTGCGCGGGCGGGGCGGGGCGGCGCTGCTGGTCGGGGCGGCGGAGGAGGCGGCGCGGGCGCTCGGCGCGCGGCGGGTCGTGCTGGACACGCGCGGCGACCTGGTCGAGGCGCGCGCCCTGTACGCCCGGCTCGGCTACCGGGAGACCGCCCCCTACAAGAGCGACCCGTACGCCGAGCACTGCTTCGCCAAAGCGCTGCCGAGCCCCTGCCGCTGAGGGTCAGCGCGGGCCGGTGAGGGCCCGTTCGTCGTGCGGGCGCTCCCCCTGGGCGCCGCAGAGTTCGCCGTTCAGCTCCTCGACCAGGTCGGCCAGGTCGGTCGGGCGGTCCGGTCCCCACCAGTCGCCGAGCAGGGCGGCGAGGGACTCCGCGCGGGCCCGCGCCAGATTCCCGGCCGCCTCGCGGCCCTCGTCGGTCAGGACCAGGCCGAGGCCACGGCGGACGGCGAGGTGCCGCACCTCGATCTGGCGGGCGGCCTCCAGGACGACGGTCAGCGGCACGGGGCCGCGCTCGGCCAGCAGGCCCGGCTCGACACAGCCGTACCGCCGGATGCGCAGCAGCAGCCAACTGGCCGCGGGCATCAGGTCGTACCCGGCCCGCTCGGTGATGTTCCGGTAGACCGCGCGGCGGCCCGCGCGGGTGCCGAGCACCGACAGGGCGCGGCAGACCTCGTCGCGCGAGGACCGCTGGACCGGGTTGCTGGCCAGGGTCTGGGTGGCGTCGGGCGCGGTGACCGAGCCGCGCAGCCGGTCCTCCTTGAGGAACCAGGCCAGCAGGAAGCCGACGAGGGCGACCGGGGCGGCGTACAGGAAGACGTCGGTGATGGAGGAGGCGTAGGCGTGCACGGCCTGTGGGCGCAGCGCGGGCGGCAGGGCGCCGATGCCGCGCGGGTCGGACTTCAGGCTGTCGGCCGAGACGCCGGGCGGCAGCGGCACTCCCCGGAAGGCGTCGCCGAGCCGGTCGCTGAGGCGCCCGGCGAAGATCGTGCCGAAGACGGCGACGCCGAAGGAGGCGCCGATGGAGCGGAAGAAGGTGGCGCCGGAGGTGGCGACGCCCAGGTCCTCGTAGGGGACGGCGTTCTGCACGATGAGGACGAGGACCTGCATCACCAGGCCGAGGCCCAGGCCGAAGACGAAGAAGAAGGCGCTCATCTGGACGGTGGAGCTGTGCTCGTCGAGCCGGTGCAGCAGGAGCAGGCCGATCGTGGTGACGGCGGTGCCCGCGATCGGGAACACCTTCCAGCGGCCGGTGCGGCTGACGATCTGCCCCGACACGGTCGACGACAGCAGCAGTCCGGCCACCATCGGCAGCATGTGCACCCCGGACAGGGTGGGGCTGACGCCCTGGACGACCTGGAGGAAGGTCGGCAGGTAGGTCATCGCGCCGAACATCGCGAAGCCGACGACGAAGCTGATGACGGCCGACAGCACGAAGGTACGGACCCGGAACAGCTTCAGCGGCAGTACCGGCTCGGCGGCCCGGCGTTCGACAGCCACGAAGGCGACCGCCAGCAGCACGCCGAGCACCGCCAGGCCGATGATCTGCCCGGAGCCCCAGCCCCAGGTGGTGCCGCCGAGGGAGGCGACCAGCACCAGGCAGGTGGCGACGGCGGCGATGAGGAGGGTCCCGAGGTAGTCGATGACGTGCCGGGTGGAGCGGCGCGGGATGTGCAGGACGGCCGCGATCACGCCGAGCGCGACCAGGCCGAGGGGCAGGTTGACGTAGAAGACCCAGCGCCAGCTCAGGTGCTCGGTGAACACCCCGCCCAGCAGCGGTCCGAGCACGCTCGTCGCGCCGAACACGGCACCGAACAGCCCTTGGTAGCGGCCGCGGTCGCGCGGGGAGACCAGATCGCCGACGATCGCCATCGACAGCACCATCAGCCCGCCGCCGCCCAGTCCCTGCACCGCCCGGAAGACGATCAGCTCGGGCATGTTCCGCGCCATTCCGCAGAGCGCGGAGCCGACGAGGAAGATCACGATCGCGGTCTGGAACAGTCTCTTGCGGCCGTACTGGTCACCGAGCTTCCCCCACAGCGGGGTGGCGGCCGTCGACGCCAGCAGGTACGCGGTCACCACCCAGGACAGGTGCTCCATGCCGCCGAGGTCGCTGACGATGGTGGGCAGCGCCGTCGACACGATGGTCTGGTCCAGGGCGGCGAGCAGCATCCCGAGCAGCAGGGCGCCGATGGAGACCAGGACGTTTCCCGGGACGTGCTCCTGCGGCACCCCGCGGGCCGCTTCCGCCGCCGGGTCGCGCGTGTCCTGCGCCATGGCATCCTCCGAACGTCTGATCGCACCTTCCATCCTGTTCGGTGTGACCGGTTATCGCCCGTTCAGTCGCGCGGAAAGCGGGAATTCCGGGGGCGCGTGAGCGGGGGTGTGGAGATGATCTGCATAATCTCTGGAGTTCGCGAGGGGACGCGAAGGGAGGGGAGAGCAGCGTGGAGCAGCCCGAGGGGCCTCGGCACCCGTGTCCGCAATGCGGGGCGCACCGGGGCCCGGACCATACGCCGACCTGCGCCTGCGGCCGCCGCGCGGCCGACGCCCTCAAGCGGTCCCGCACCGCGCAGGCCGCCGCCGCGGAGGACTTCGACCCCCTGCGCATCCGCCCGTACGTGGAACTGGAGACGGACGAGGGCACGGACCGGCACACGGCCGCCGACGCCCCCGGCGGTACGGCGGACGCCGCCGACGCCCCCGGCGGTACGGCGGACGCCGCCGACGCCCCCGGCGGTACGGCGGACGCCGCCGGCGCTCCCGGCGGTCCGGCGGACGTCGCCGATGCCACCGGCGCGGACGCGGACGCCACCATGGCCCTGCGGCCGGGTGGTCCCGGCGGTCCGGCGGACGCCACCGGCGCTCCCGGCGGTCCCGGCGGTCCGGCGAGCGTCGCCGGCGCTCGCGGCGGTTCGGCGGACACCACCGGCGCTCCCGGGGCGGACCCGAACGTCACCATGACTCTGCCGCCGGGTGGTCCCGGCGGTCCGGCGGACGCCACCGGCACCCCCGGCGCCCCCGGCGGTCCAGCGGACGCCACCGGCACCCCCGGCGCCCCCGGCGGTCCGGCGGACGCCCCCGGCGCCCCCGGCGGTCCGGCGGACGCCCCCGGCGCCCCCGGCGGTCCGGCGGACGCCTCCGGCGCTCGCGGCGTGGACCCGGACGCCACCATGACCCTGCGGCCCGTCCCGGCCGCCCCCGCCGCCGTGGACGCCACCGCCGTCCTGCCCACCCCCCTCGCCCCCTCGGCGAGCGCGCCCAGCGACACCGACCTGCGGATGTTCGAGACGGCCGGCGCGCGCCGCCCGCCGGGGCCGGACGACCTGCCGGACACCGCGGAGGAGCACCCGCGCCGGCGCGGTCGCGGGGTGCTGGCCGGTGCCGTCGCGGCCGTCGTCGTGGTGCTGGGCGCGGCCGGGTACGCCAGCGGGCTGTTCTCCTACGAGGGCCCGTCGCGGGACGGGGCGCAGCCCGCGGAAGTACGGGCGGGGATTCCCGACCCGTCGACCGGCGCGCCCTCGGTGACGGCGCCCGCGAGCGCCTCGGCCTCGCCGTCCGCGTCCGCGTCGCCGTCCCCTTCGGCCTCCGCGTCCGAGAGCGCGAGCCCCTCGTCCTCGCCGTCCGCGTCGGCGTCCAGCGCGTCGCCGTCCCCGTCGCGGTCGGCCGAGCCATCGCCCACGGTGACGCCGTCGGCGTCGGGCGCCCCGCCGACGGCGAACGAGGACGGCGGCGACGACGGCGACGGCGGCGGTGCGCTGCTGCGGCGCGGCGACCGGGGCCCGGAGGTCACCGAACTCCAGCAGCGGCTGCGGCAGATCAACCTCTACAGGGACGACATCGACGGCGTTTTCGACCGCGAGGTGGAGGACGCCCTGCGCACCTTCCAGTGGTGGCGCGGCATCCAGTCCGAGGAACTGGGCACGTACGGGGCCCGCACCCGGGAGCAGTTGGAGCGGGAGACCCAGGAGCCGTAACGCCCCCGGGGCCGGCCGAGGCGCACGTCCCCCGGAGGGTCAGCCGAGGTGCAGCCGGATACCGCTGTCCGCCCCGGCCTCCACGCGCACCCGCGTGAGGTCCGGCACGAGGGCGTCGGGCTCGTGGAACCCGGCGCGCGGCCCGACGCCCACGACGCGCATCCCGGCGGCGCGGGCGGCGGCGATGCCGGCGCCGGAGTCCTCGAAGGCGACGCAGTCGGCGGGGTCGACGCCCAGTTCGGCGGCGCCCTTGAGGAAGCCCTCGGGGTCGGGCTTGCTGGCGCCGACCGACTCGGCGGTGACGCGGACGTCGGGCAGGGCGAGCCCGGCGGCGGCCATCCGGGCGGTGGCGAGGGCCACGTCGGCGGAGGTCACCAGGGCGTGCGGCAGGCCGCGCAGGGCGGCGAGGAACTCCGGGGCCCCGGGGATCGCCACGACGCCGTCGGTGTCGGCGGTCTCCTCGGCGAGCATCCGGGCGTTGTCGGCGTGGTTCTGCTCCATCGGCCGGCCGGGCAGCAGCAGCGCCATGGAGGCGTAGCCCTGGCGGCCGTGCACGACCTTCATGACCTCGTCGCCGTTGAGCCCGTTGCGGTCCGCCCAGCGCCGCCAGACGCGCTCCACCGAGGCGTCCGAGTTGACGAGGGTGCCGTCCATGTCCAGCAGCAGGGCGCGGGCGGTGAGCACGGTGGTGGCCGTCATCGGCAGACTCCAAGACGCGGGAGAGGGCACGGGCGCCCCCCGGGGACTCGGGAGGGCGGACCCGGTGTCCGGAACACAGAGCGGCCCCGCCCGCCGGTCAGGGAGAACGGGCGGGAGCCACTTTGTTTCTCCACGGTACAAAACAGGTGGGGGGTAGCGCCACCGCCCCGGCCGCATATCCCCGCCGCGTTCATCCGGCGTTCAGCGCGGCGCCGGCCTCAGCCGGTCACCGCCTCCCACAGGCTCCACACCCCGAGGCCCAGCATCAGCAGCGCCGCGATCTGCGTGATCAGCTTCAGCGGGACCCGCTTCATCAGGGCCTTTCCGCCGACGATGCCCAGTCCGGCGACCGCCCACAGGGCGAGCACCGCGCCGAGCCCGACGGAGAGCGGGTCGTCGTACCGGGCGGCGAGGTTGGCCGTCATGATCTGCGTGAGATCACCGAACTCGGCGACCAGGATGAGCATGAACCCGGCCCCGGCGACCTTCCAGAAGGACTGGTTCTCGGGCTTGCGGACCTCTTCCTCGTCCTCGTCCTTCTTGAACAGCAGCACCGCCGCGCCGCCCAGGAACAGCACACCGGTCAGCGCGTGCACCAGTTGCTGCGGCAGCAGGGTGAGCACACTGCCGGCCGCGACGGCGAGGGCGACGTGCAGCAGGAACGCGGCGGCGACGCCGGCGAAGACGTACGAGGCGCGGTAGCGGGTGCCGAGGACGAGGCCGGCCAGCGCGGTCTTGTCCGGCAGTTCGGCGAGGAAGACGACGCCGAAGACGAGCGCCGTCACGGTGAAGCTGATCAAGGGTTCCTCAATCGGTCGGGGCCGCCCCACCGAGAGTGCTGATCCGTACGGGGACACCTCGGCACGGCAGCACACACGGGCGTGCACTGCTTGCCGAAGGTCTCGCTGGCCGGTCCCGCACGCGGTACGGGTCCTGCCTCCGGGCGCCGGCTCAGACGAGCTGAGCAGTATGTCGACGGTCCGGCGAAGAGCTACTCCCCTTCTGCGCCGTCCATGGTACGCGACCCGGAAGCCGCTCCTCGAACGCCGTTCCTGTCATGAACCTTGTCGTGTCATGCGCACGTCATTAGCTTCTTACCGGGCGCTCACCCCACCGCAACGCGGCGCCACGAGCATTCCCTCGCTCGCGCTCCACCACCCCCACTTCCCAAGGGAGTTCGCATGCCGAAGTTCTACGCGCGTCGACGCCTGAGCGTGCTCGCGGGCCTCACGGCCCTGGCCGCCTCCCTCTCGCTGTTCGGCGCCCCGAGCGCCTCCGCCGCTCTGCCCACCCCGGTCAGCGGCGCCACCGCCCGCACCTACCTGGCCTCGCTCACCGTCGCCACCGAGAACCGCACCGGCTACGACCGCGACCTGTTCCCGCACTGGATCACCCAGTCCGGCACCTGCAACACCCGCGAGACCGTCCTCAAGCGCGACGGCTCCGGCGTGGTCACCGACTCGGCCTGCGCCGCCACCAGCGGCTCCTGGTACTCCCCCTACGACGGCGCCACCTGGAGCGCCGCCGCCGACGTCGACATCGACCACCTGGTGCCGCTCGCCGAGGCGTGGGACTCCGGCGCGAGCGCCTGGACCACCTCGCGGCGCCAGTCCTTCGCCAACGACCTGACCCGCCCGCAGCTCATCGCCGTCACCGACAACGTCAACCAGGCCAAGGGCGACCAGGACCCGGCCACCTGGATGCCGTCCCGCACCGCCTACCGCTGCACCTACGTCCGCGCCTGGGTGCAGGTGAAGTACTACTACGGCCTCTCCGTCGACTCCGCCGAGAAGTCCGCCCTCCAGAGCTATCTGGCGAGCTGCTGACCTGGGAATCTCTCCGCCGGCCTCCGTCGTTCCGTACCGTACGGGGCGACGGAGGAGGGGAATCACCATGGCCGACCTGCGCCTGGGACCACTGCTGAGGTACGCCGACGACTCGTGCGCGACCGTCTGGATCGAGGCCGACCGCCCGTGCACCGCGGAGGTGCGCTGCGCCGACGGCGCCGGCGGCACGGCCGGCACCTTCCAGGTGGCGGGCCACCACTACGCCCTGGTCCCGGTGACCGGACTGGCACCGGCCAAGGCGACGCCGTACGAGGTCTTCCTCGACGGCACCAGGGTGTGGCCGCTGCCCGGCACGCCGTTCCCGCCGTCGGTGATCCGCACCCCGGCGCGGGACGAGGGCACCGTGCGGGTCGCCTTCGGCTCCTGCCGCTGGGCCGCCCCCGCGGCCGGCGAACCCGACCCGGTGGGCCCGGACGCCCTTGACACCCTCGCCGCGCGGATCGCCGCCGACCCCGGGGGCGAGCGGCCCGACGTACTGCTGCTCGTCGGCGACCAGGTGTACGCCGACGAGGTCTCCGACGACACCCGCCGCTGGCTCGCCGACCGCCGCGACCTGGACCGGCCGCCGGGCGCGGAGGTCGCGGACTACGAGGAGTACACCCGCCTGTACTACGAGTCCTGGCTGGACCCGGAGGTGCGCTGGCTGCTGTCGACGGTGCCCAGTTGCATGGTCTTCGACGACCACGACGTGATCGACGACTGGAACACCTCCGCCGCCTGGCTCGCCGACATGCGGGCCACGGACTGGTGGCGCGAGCGGCTGCTGAGCGGCCTGATGTCGTACTGGGTGCACCAGCACCTGGGCAACCTCTCCCCCGCCGAGCTGGCCGCCGACCCGCTCTGGAGCGAGGTGACCGGGCGGCCCGACGGCACCGAGGCGCTGCGCTCCTTCGCCGAGCGGGCCGACGCCGACCCGGCCTCGGTGCGCTGGAGCTACCGGCGCGACTTCGGCCGGGTCCGGCTGGTGATGGTGGACAGCCGCGCCGCCCGGGTGCTCGACGAGGACCGGCGCTCCATGCTCGACCCGGGCGAGGAGGCGTGGCTGCGCGAACAGGTGCTGGACGGCCGCGGCGGCTACGACCACCTGCTCGTCGGCACCTCGCTGCCCTGGCTGCTGCCCCACCTGGTGCACGACATCGAGGGGTGGAACGCCGCGCTGTGCCGGGGCGAGCGCGGCGGACCCGACGGCCGCTGGGCGCGGTTCGGCGAGAAGGTGCGCCGCGCGGCCGACCTGGAGCACTGGGCGGCCTTCCCGGCCAGCTTCGACGCGCTGGCCGGCCTCATCGCCGAGGCGGGGACCGGGCCGGGGGCGCCCGCGACGGTGTGCGTGCTGTCGGGGGACGTCCACCACGCCTACGTCGCCGAGCCGTCCTGGCCGGACGGCGGGCCGGACGCCCGGGTCGTGCAGCTCACCTGCTCGCCGGTGCACAACTCCGTGCCGCTCTCCATCCGGCTGGGCTTCCGCTTCGGCTGGAGCGCGCCGGCCCGGGTCCTGGGACGGGCCTTCGCCCGGCACGGCAGGCTGGCGCGCCCGGCGGTGCGCTGGCGGCGCGCGGGCGGGCCCTGGTTCGGCAACCAGCTCATGACGCTGACGATGTCCGGGCGGTCGGCCCGGCTGCGCCTGGAGAAGGCCACGGAGGACGGTCTGCGGACGGTGACGGAGTCGCGGTTGTCCTAGGGCCTGTCGGGGTTCTGTCGGCCCGCTGTCGGGGTGCTGTCGGGGTGCTGTCGGGGTGCTGTCGATCTCGGGATGGCCGGATGTTGAAGTTGCAAGCACTGTTTAGGGATGCCTAACGTGTTTTCGGCTCCACTTCCGTCCCCCGAAGTGACCGGTTCCCCGGAATCCGGCCCCAGCGAAGGAGTGCCCCCCACATGACAGGACGCCTCGAAAACGCGCAGCCGTACATCCTCGGACTCTTCCGCATAGTCGTCGGCCTGCTCTTCGCCTGCCACGGCGCCGCTTCCCTCTTCGGCGTCCTCGGCGGCGCCGCGGGCAGCGGCGGCACCGTCGACGCGGGCACCTGGCCGGGCTGGTACGCCGCCGTCATCCAGTTGGTCTGCGGCACCCTGGTGCTGCTCGGCCTCGGCACCCGCGCCGCCGCGCTGATCGCCTCGGGCTCGATGGCGTACGCGTACTTCAAGGTGCACCAGCCCGGTGCGCTGTGGCCCATGGAGAACGGCGGGGAGCCCTCCGCGATGTTCTGCTGGGCGTTCCTGCTGCTGGTCTTCACCGGTTCCGGTGCCTTCGGCCTGGACCGGGTGCTGGACCGGCGCGGCTCCGGCCAGCGCCGCCCGGCCGAGGAGACGACGCCGGCCGTGGCCTGAGCCGGCGACAGCGAAACGGTGCCCTCCGCGTGCGTCGCGGAGGGCACCGCCGTGTCAGCGCCCCGCCGGGCGGAACGGCACGGTGAGGCAGCCGACGCGGGTGCCGGAGTTGCCCGGCCGGTCGTGGATCACCACCGAGCCCGCCTCGCCCGGCCGGAACCCCCAGTCGTGGCGGGCGCCGGCCCGGCCCGCGCCGCGGGCGTCGGCCGTGAAGTCCAGCCAGACCTCGTTCTCCGGGGTGGCGCCGGCGCCGGGCCGGTGCTGGTAGTGCCCGCCCGCCGCGGCGGGGTCGGCGCCGCACGGCTTCTGGTGCACGTGCGCGCCGTAGGCGTGGCCCGGGACCATGCCCCGTACGCGCAGCCCGACGGCGGTCGCCCCGTCGCGCGCCACCTCCTGGCGCACCTCGATCCAGGCCCCTTCCGGGACCAGCTTGTGGTCGTACGCCGGTGCCGTCGTCGCGGTGCCGGGGTTCTCGAAGCGGGCCTGGGTCCGCAGGGCGGGGTCATGGGCGCCGCCGCTGCCACCGCCGCTGCCGCTCGCGAGCAGGGCCGCGGTGGCGGCGCCCACGCATATTCCAGCCAGCATGATGTGTCTTCCGTTCCTCGGGTGCACGCGGTTTCCTCGGGTGCACGGGGTTGATGGTCGGCGAGATGCACGGTTTTCGGCCCCTCGCTCCATCGTCGTTCCTCCGTCGTTGCTACGGGACGCCCGCCCGGACCGCCCCCTCGGACGCGGCAGTCGGGTGAACACGCTGTGCCGTTCACACCAGCCCCCTGTGAACCTTCTGTCACACCCCGGGCGTACGCTGTATGGCTGTCATCGGCCTCCCCTGCCGTCCCCGCGTGTCGCGGCATGGTCAGGCCCGCGGGGGGAAGCGATGGGGAGTCACGGTGTTCGAGAGTGTGGGGCCGCTGGTGAGCAGCCCTTGGATCTACGCGCTGGTGGCCCTCTCGGTGCTCCTGGACGTCTTCCTGCCGATGCTGCCGAGCGGCGTGCTGGTGATCACGGCGGCCACGGCGGCGGCCGCGGGCTCGAAGGCGGCGACCGGTCATGTGCCGCACGACGTCCCCGACATCCTGCTCCTGACGCTCTGCGCCGCCACCGCCTCCGTCCTCGGTGACCTGGTCGCCTTCCGCCTCGCCTGGGTCGGCGGCGCGCGCCTGGACCGGGCGCTGGCCCGCTCCCGCAAGCTGGCCACCGCGCAGGAACGTCTCGGCGCGGCCCTGGCCCGGGGCGGCGGCGCGCTGGTCGTGCTGGCCCGCTTCGCCCCCGCCGGACGCTCCCTGGTCTCCCTCGGCGCGGGCGCGGCCCACCGCCGGGTCCGCGAGTTCCTGCCCTGGTCCGCCCTGGCGGGCCTGTCCTGGGCCGCGTACAGCGTCGCCCTGGGCTACTTCGGCGGCCAGTGGCTCGGCACGACGTGGGTGGCGACGGCCGTCTCCCTCGCCGCCCTCTTCGGCGCGGGCGCGGGCGCGGCGTACGTGATGCGCCGCCCCGGCGCCTGAGTCCTTCAGCCGGGGACGTCGGTCCGCCCGGCGGTCCCCCGCACTTCCAGGCCGTCCAGCAGTCCGGCCGTGGCCGCGGCGACCGCGTCGACGGCACGGTCGAAGACCTCGCGGTTGTGGGCGGCCGGGGCGCGGAACCCGGAGACCTTGCGGACGTACTGGAGGGCGGCGGCCCGGATCTCCTCGTCGGTGGCCTCCGCGGCCAGCGCGGGCGGGCGGAGCGTCTTGATACTGCGGCACATGCCTCCAGTCTCGCCCCGCGCCCCGGCCCGCGTCAGCCGATGGCCAGATCCGCCCGCCAGTCGTTCGACCGGATCGGATGCCCCTTCGGGTACGCGAAGTCGACCCGACGCTCCCGCCCCCGTACGTCCGTGCCGATGCTGTCCATGCCCTCACGCCAGGCGGTGTCGTCCACAGTTTCGAATTCGAACAGGAGTATCATTGTGCCGTGGCTACGACCTATGATTTTCCGAGTGACCTCCTCGCCGGTCAGGAGGAACTGCATCAGGTCCGGGCCGAGCTGTCGGCCCTGCTGAAGCGGCTCCCCTGGTGCGTGGCACCGGCGGACGGATTCAGCGACGACACCGGCTGGCGCAAGGTCGAGCGCCCCGCCACCCCCGGCTGGTCGGACGACGAACAGGCCGAGGTCGAGAAGCTCCGCCGCCGCGAACGCGAACTGGCCGTCTTCGTCACCACGCACCGCTACTGGTCGCAGTTCACCGGCCCCGACCAGGTGGCCGCCCGCTCCCGCCTCAAGCACGCCCACGAGACCCCGCCCGGGGACGGGACGTGAGCCGGCCCCGCACCCGCGGAGCGGGCGGCACGCCCACCGGCCACGCGGCGCGCTCCGCCACCGGCCCCTGACAGCAGCACAGGGGCCCTCCGCCGAACAGCGGAGGGCCCCTGGACCGATGGTGGGCGCGGACGGTTTCGAACCGCCGACATCCTGCTTGTAAGGCAGGCGCTCTACCCCTGAGCTACGCACCCGGGACGAGTCGACAGCCTACCCTGCCGGGGCCGTCGGCTCGCAAACCCGTCCGGGGGGATAACCCCACCGGCGATCCGGTAGCGGCCCCGATATCCCGGCGGGCCCCCGCTCCGTACGGTCGAAGAGCCCCATACCGACCGTATCCAGGGAGACCGTCATGGCCCGTACCGTTCCCGCTCGGGCGCTCGTCGCCGCCGGCGCCGCCGTGCTCGCCGTCGCGGGCCTGGCCGCCTGTTCCTCCGCCGACGACGACAAGGAGCCCGAGACGCGGAGCTTCTCGCTGCCGGGCCGCACCCTCACCGTCGACTCCGACGACAGCGCGCTGGAGATCGTCGCCGCCGAGGGGCACGCCTCGGGCCGCATCGAGGTCACCCGGTGGTTCGACGGGTCGGTCGCGATCGGGGACGACCCGAAGGTCACGTGGAAGATGGACGGCGACCGGCTGGTGCTGCGGATGCACTGCTCGGGCTTCGTCTCCGACTGCTCGGCCAGGCACCGCATCGAGGTGCCCCGGGGCGTCGCCGTCGAGGTCGGCAGCGTCGACGGCGGCGTACGGGCGCGCGGGTTCCGGGACCCGCTGAGCGTGCGCACCACCGACGGGTCGGTGCGGGTCGGCGACTCCACCGGCCCGCTGGACCTGCGCAGCGACGACGGCTCGGTCCGCGCGGACGTCGACGCGCGCCGGGTGACCGCCCGCACCGTGGACGGCTCGGTGAGGCTGCGGTTCGGTGCCGTGCCCGGCCGGGTGGACGCGCGGAGCGAGGACGGTTCGGTGACCGTCGAGGTGCCCCGGGCCACGTACAAGGTGACGACGCGGAGCGACGACGGCTCGGTGCATGTGTCCGTGCCCCGAAGCGACTCCAGCTCCCATGTGGTGGACGCCCGTACCGAGGACGGCAAAATCACGGTCCGCACGGCGAACTGACCGGCCCGTGTGTTCGTCCTTTACGGGTGGGAGAATGGACCCGGGCAGGGCGGACGACACGGGAGAGGGATGTGGCGGCGACACCATCGCGTGACCTCCTCGCGCTGACCGCGCTGCCGCTGCTCGCCGCGCCCCTGCTGCTCGGCGCGTTCGCCGGGGGCGGCACCCGGCGCTGGTTCGGCGGGCGGGCCGAGAGCCAGCGGGCGGAGGCGCAGGCCGCGAAGGACGCCGCCGCGGCCGCGTTCTACGAACTGGACACCGCCCAGCGGGACCTGCGGATCTCCATCGAGACGATCACGGCCGTCGACGACTCCCCCGCCGCCCGCCGCGCGGTCGACGGCTTCGAGGCGCTCGGCCGGCGCATCGACGAGGCCAGCCTGCGCTACATCGGCGCCGTCGACGCCCACGACCTGGACCGCGACGACCTGGAGGCGTCGGCCGCCGCCCGCGCCCGCACCGAGCTGACCGCGGCCCGCGACGAACTGGAGCAGGTCGAGCGGGAGCTGGACCGCTTCGCCGAGGGCCTCGGCCCGCTGCTCGGCAAGGCCGAGACCCGGCTGGCCCGCCTCGCCCCCGCCGTCGAGCGCGCCCGGCAGTCCCTCCAGGCCGCGTCCGACGCCCTGGACGCCGTACGGGCGGCGGGGCTGCGGGCGGACGACCTGGCCGCCCGGCTCGCCGCCCTCGCCCCGGAGCTGACCAGGCTCAACCAGGGCGCCGGACGGCACGGCGTGCCGGAGACGCTGGAGCGGGCCGAGCGGGTCACCCGCCAGGCCGAGGCGGTCCGCGCCGAGGCGGGGCAACTGCCGGAGCGGGCCGCCGAGATCGGCCGGCGGCTGGTGACGCTGCGCACCCGCGCCGAGGCCCTGACCACCCGCACCGAACAGGTCGAGCCGGTCCTCAGCGAGCTGCGGCGGCGCTTCACGGCCGCCTGCTGGCAGGACCTCCAGCACGTCCCCGACCAGGCCGCCGAGACCGTACGGCAGGCGGAGCGGAAGCTGGCCGAGGCGCGGACCGCCCGGGACGAGCAGCGCTGGCCGGACGCGACCGCCCTGCTGTCCACGGTCCGGGCGCTGCTGAACGAGACCGACGAGGCGGTGTCCGCCGCCGGCGACCGGCTGCGGCAGCTCAACGCGGTGCAGAAGGACCCGCGGGCGGAGATCGACCGCACCCGGTTCGCGATCCGGGACGCGCAGCGCCTGGCCATGGCCGGCCGCCACACCCCCGATCCCCGCGACGCCCGCCCGCTGGACGAGGCGGTGGCCAGGCTGGAGCGGGCGATCGGCTCCCTGGAGGGCCGGCACCCCGACTACTGGCACTTCCTGACCGAGACGGACGCGGTACGGCGGACGGTGGCCGGTGTGGTGGGGCGGATACGGGAGGAACGCGGGGCCGGGCACTGAGTCCCCCCGGTGGGTCCGGCCTCCGGGCTAATCTGGGCTCATGCCTCGTTACGAGTACCGCTGCCGCAGTTGCGGCGACACCTTCGAACTGAGCCGTCCCATGGCCGAGTCCGCCGCTCCCGCCGTCTGCCCGGCGGGCCACGGCGACACGGTGAAGCTGCTGTCGACCGTCGCGGTCGGCGGTTCGTCCGCCGCCCCGGCCCCGGCGTCCGGGCCCGGCGGGGGCGGCGGCTGCTGCGGCGGGGGCTGCTGCGGCTGACCCCCGGGCCTCGCGCTTCAGGAACCCTTCAGGGTCGGGTCCCTAGCGTGGCCGTATGACGACCGGAGCGGCGACCGGACCGCAGTGGATCAATGACCTCATGGACGCGCTGGGCGCGCCCGGGGCCGGGATCGCCATCGCGCTGGAGAACCTGTTCCCGCCGCTGCCCAGCGAGGTGATCCTGCCGTTCGCCGGGTTCGCGGCGGCCTCCGGGCGGATGGATCTCCTCGCCGTCCTGATCTGGACGACGGCGGGCTCGGTGATCGGCGCGCTCGCCCTGTACGGAGTGGGCGCGCTGCTCGGCCGGGACCGCACCGTGGCCATCGCCGGAAAGCTGCCGCTGGTGAAGGTCTCGGACATCGAGAAGACGGAGGCGTGGTTCCTGCGGCACGGCACCAAGGCGGTGTTCTTCGGCCGGATGATCCCCGTCTTCCGCAGCCTGATCTCCGTGCCGGCCGGCGTCGAGCGGATGCGGATGCCGGTCTTCCTGGCCCTGACCACGCTGGGCAGCGCGATCTGGAACACCCTGTTCGTGCTCGCCGGGTACGCCCTCGGCGACAACTGGACGAAGGTCACCGACATCGTCTCCGCGTACTCCAAGGTCGTCCTCGCCGGCGCCCTGCTCGCGGTGCTGGCCTTCGTCGCCGTACGGCTGCTGCGGCCGGGCGGCGGGCGGCGCCGCCGGGACGGCGCCGACGAGGAGCGGCCGGTCAGGTAGCCGCGGCCAGGAACTCGCCCGCGATCCGCTCCCCGGCCAGCACCCCCCGCTCGGGCAGCGCGGTGACCGCCGGTGCGCTCCAGCCGGAGTCGGCCAGCTCCCCGTGGCCGGGGCGCCAGCCCCGGTCGGCGGCGAGCAGCAGGTCGGCGTCGAGGAGGGAGTCCCCGGCGGCGAGGACCGGCCCGGCGCCGGTGCGGCGGGCGACCTCGCGGACGGCCGCGCTCTTGGTGAGCGGCCCGGGGACGGCGTAGATCTTGCGGCCCTGGAGGGAGACCGTCCAGTTGCGCTCCCCGGCCCAGCCCGCGAGGTCCTCGACCCAGGTGTCGGGGAGCAGCTCGCGTTCGACGACGAGGTAGGCGAAGAGGTCCTCGGCGCTGCGGTGCTTGCGGACCCAGACCGGGTCGGCGGCGCGCAGCAGGTGCTCGCGCACCTCGTCCAGGGGGGCGCACTCGTCGGTGAGGCGGGCGGTGACGCCGGCGTGCCAGTCGGGGTCGGTGGCGCCGTCGACGAGGAGGTGGCCGCCGTTGGCGCAGATGGCGTACGCGGGCGGCGGGCCCGGCAGGCTGATCCGCCGGTACTGCTCGCGGGTGCGGGTGGTGACCGGTACGAACACCGCCGCGCCGGCGAGCGAGCTGAGCAGCCCGGCCGCGGTCTCCGTCATGAAGGACAGCGGCCTGCCCTCGTAGACCTCGACGCACAGCAGGCGGGGCGCCTCGGCGTCGGGGCCTCTCAGGGCGAGCGCGGCGGCGGAGTAGATCAGCGTGCGGTCGAGGTCGCTGGCGACGAGCACCGGCATCAGCGGGTCACCGCCCGGCCGTCGGCGCCGGTCGCGCCGCGGGTGTACCGGGGGTGGATCAGGCCGACGCAGGTGTACGGCAGGCCGTCGACCTCCTCGACGGGCACCCCGCGCTGGGCGGCGAGCAGCCGGACGTGGTCCAGGTCGGCGCCGGCGCCGGTGCGGGCCAGCACCTTCCACGGCACCCGGCGCAGCATGACGCGGGTGGTCTCGCCGACGCCGGGCTTGACGAGGTTGACGTCGTGGATGCCGTACTCCTCGCTGATCCGCTCCACCGCCCGCCAGCCCTCCCAGGTGGGGGTGCGGTCGGCGGCGAGCAGTTCCTTGGCCTGGGCGTCGACGGCCTCGGTGACCTCGGGGAAGCGGGCGGCGACGGCGTCGAGGAAGGCGTTCGACAGGTCGGCGCCGGCGAGTTCGCGGTAGAACTTCGCGCCGTGGAAGTCGTGCGGGCCGACCAGGTCGGCCCGCAGCACCGTACGGGATATCAGGCCCGAGACGGTGGAGTTGAGGCAGGCGGAGGGGATGAGGAAGTCGTCGCGGGTGCCGTAGGTGCGCACGCACGAGCCGGGGTCGGCGAGGACGGCGATCTCCGGGTCGAAGCCGGTGACGCCGTCGGTGGCCGCGAACGCGTCGAGCGCGGCGGCCAGTTCGCGGGTGATGGCGCCCTTGCCGGTCCAGCCGTCGACGAAGACGACGTCGGCGGGGTCGTGGTGGGTGGCCAGCCAGCGCAGCGCGTTGGCGTCGATGCCGCGGCCCCGGACGATCGACACCGCGTAGTGCGGGAGGTCCAGGCCGTGCCGGAAGCGGGCCCAGCGGCGCATCAGGACGCCGACCGGGGTGCCGGCGCGGGCCAGGGAGACCAGCACGGGGCGGGGCGAGCGCTCGGTGAGGACGAGGTCGGTGACCGCGCCGACGGCTCGGGCCAGCCGGGCCGTCGATTCCCCGAGCGCCGCGTGGAACAGCTCCCGGTACTCCTCGCTGGGCTGGTACTCCACCGGCAGCGACTCGGCGTAGTGGGCGCCGCCGGACTGGATCGCCTCCTCGCGCTCCTCGGTCGGCGCCTCCAGCGTCACGTCCGAGAGGTCCTGGAGCAGCCAGCCGACCTCGTCGGGGGCGTACGAGGAGAAGGCGGGGCCGCGGAGGGGCTCGGGCAGCATGGCGGGCCTTTCGGGACGGGCGCCGGGGACGTACGAGGGGACGACCGCGAGCAGCACGTGCGGGGTGTGCTCGGCGAGCCGGGCGAGCAGGCCGCCGGGGGCGTGCAGCGCGGGGGTGTCGGCCACCGAGTCGACGACGGCGACGACGGCGTCGAAGCCGGCGCCCGCCACGTTGTAGGCATAGCGCTCGCCGGGGCCGTCGGCCGGGTCGTCGTGGGCGGGGAAGACCAGGCGGGTGCGTATCGCGTAGCCGGGGTCGTCGACGGCGAGGACGGGTGAGCGGGTGGTGGTGGAGTAGCGCACCTCGGCGGCGACGGTCCGCTCCAGTTCGCGGGCGAGCCGCAGCGGGGCGTACATCAGCTCCTCGAAGCCGAGCACGAGGACGCGGCGCGCGTCGGCGGGCAGCGCCTCGGCCAGTTGGGCGGCCATCCCCGGGAGGGCGGCCTCCAGTCGGGCCCGGTGCGCGGGCGTGAACCCGTGCCGGGCGCCGTCCGGCAGGTCGCGGGGCCAGCACAGGTCCACTCGGGTGGGGTGCGGCCCACCACGGCCCGCACCCGACGACGCGCCCTCGGCCGCCTCGTACCGCGCCACCAGCTCCTGCCCTCGCTCCAGCACCCCCTCCGGCAGCCTCACCGTCCCCGAGGCCGCCGCGACGAGGTCGACCGTCGCGCCGATCTCACGGGCGAGGCCGGTGAGGCGCCCGGCGTCGGCCGGGGAGCGCATGTCGACCAGGGCGACGACGACGTACCGGTCGCGGGGGTAGCGGGCGTGCAGGGCGCGGACGGTGTTGAGGACCGTGTTGCCGGTGGAGAACTCGTCGTCGACCAGGACGAGCGGCCCGGGGCCGGCCAGCAGCGCGGGGTCCTCGGGGAGCAGCAGGTGGCTGGTGGCGTGGGAGTGGGACTCCTCGAAGCCGCCCGCGCGGGCGACGCCGGGGACCGGGCGGCGGGTGGAGTGCAGACAGGGCGCGTCGCCCAGGCCGTCGGCGACCGAGTGGCCGAGGCCGGTGGCGGTCTCCGCGTAGCCGAGGACGACGGCGCCGGCGGCATCGGCGCCGAGCAGGTCGCGGACGCGCCGGCCGAGGGCGACGCCGTGGCCGTGGACGACGGACGGGGACTGCGGGACGTGCTTGCCGAGCACGTGCGAGACGAGCAGGTGGGCCCGCTTGGGGTTGCGGCGCAGGGCGAGCCCGAGCAGGTCGGTCAGGGCGGGGTCGCCCTCGAGACGGACGCCGAGCCGTTCGGCGACCCATCTGCCGGTCCAGTCGCCGGTCCGCTCGCCCGCCGGCGGCTGTTCGTCCATGTGTTCCTGCCTCCCGTGGTCACCTGCGTGGTCCATGATCCCCTGCCGGGTCGTCGGCGCGGCCGGGCGGGTCAGTCGGCCAGGCCCGCGGCGAGCAGTTCGACGAAGCCGATGTCCTCGCCCGCCACGCCGAACGCCTCGGCGCGCAGCAGCGTCCGCTCGGCCCAGGCGCGGTGCGGCTTCACCTCGTTCATCTTGTTCGTGTACGCCGACCTGAGGACGCCCCCGCCGCCGCGCTCGGGCCGCAGGATGTCCTGGGCGTCGCTGTACTCCTCGTGGCTGACCACGGACAGGGCGTGCACCGGCAGGACGTGGGAGGGGTGGATGCAGGTCTTGCCGAGCAGGCCGTTGGCCTGGTCCAGGGAGATCTCCCGCAGCAGTCCGTCCATGGCGTGCTCGATCAGCCTGGCGCGCAGGTCGGCGGCCCGGCCCTCCAGGAACGGGCTCTGGCGCAGTTGCGGTTTGAACATGCGCTCCTGGACGCGGAAGTACTCCCACACCGGCCCGGTCACCGTGAACCCGGTGCCGTCCGCCCGGCCCAGCATGTTCACCACGTCGGCGATGACGGAGGCGACGACCTGGACGTCGTAGGCCGTCATGTCGGGGCCGCGGCGCAGGCCGTAGGAGGAGCAGAAATCGGTCACGCCGAGCCGGAGGGCGAGGACGCGGTCGCGGTACTTGTCGACGGCGCGGAAGATGCCCTCCAGGGTCTGCACCCGGGTCTCCCGGTAGAGCAGCTCGGGGGACTCCAGGACCGGCATCGCGAACAGCCGGCGGCCGGCAGCGGCCTCCGCGGCGGCGAGGGCCTCCAGGAAGGGGACGCCGCGCTCGGCGGTGAACTTGGGCAGCACGAACCCGGAGAGCAGGGCGGCGGCCGGCCCCAGGCGCCGCACCAGGTCGGGTATCTGCTCGGGGGTGCGGACCCGCACGAACAGCAGCGGGACGCCCGTGCCGGGGCGGGCGGCGAGGTCGGTGAGCTGGCGCACGACGTTGTCCTCGCCGGCCGGTACGTCGGCGTCGTCGATGGAGTCCTCCAGGCAGAGCACCATGGAGACGACGCCGCGGGCGGCCTGCTTGACGATGTCGTCGGCGAGCCGGGGCCGGGTGGCCGGGCTGTAGAGCGTGGCGCCGAGCGCCGCCGCGAGCAGCGGGGCCGGGGAGTCGGCGGTGAACTCCGCCGGTTCCCGGTGGAACAGACGCTTCCGCACCTCAGGGGCGATGTGACCGAAATGATGCATAAGTGCTCCCCTGGGATGTCTGGGCAACCTGTGAACCGTCCGAAGGTGGCCGGTAATAGTACGTAGAGACCCATGTCCTGGGTTCCCGCCGGGTGTGAATTCCAGGTGACCCGGCTGTGTCGGGCCCGCGCGGCGGCCCCCGCCGAAACCCCCGCCGACACCCTTCCGGTACCCGCCCCCGCATTGTCGTGACCAGGACCGAGCAGGCAGGATGACGGCATGACGCACGCGATGCTGAAGGGGTCGAACATCCCGGTCGAGACCACCACGGTCCGTGCCGTGCTGCGCTGGGCGCCCGGCCAGAACGTCCCGATGGTGGACGCCTCCGCGTTGCTGCTCGGCCCGGACGACCGGGTGCGCTCGGACGAGGACTTCGTCTTCTACAACCAGCCCCGGCACCCCTCCGGGAAGGTCTGGCGGCTCGGCACCAAGCGGGTCGCCGAGGGCCTGACCGACACCATCCAGACAGACCTGGCCGGCGTCGAGCCCGCCATCGGCCGCGTCCTGCTGGTCGCCTCGGCGGACGGCGTCAGCTTCGACCGGGTCCCCGCGCTGCGCATCCTGCTGTACGACGCCGCGGGCGCCGACGCCGAGCCGCTGGCGTACTTCGACGTCAAGCCGGAGACCGGCCAGGAGACCGCGCTGATCTGCGGGGAGCTGTACCGGCGCGGGGAGAGCTGGAAGTTCCGGGCGCTGGGCGAGGGCTACTCGAACGGGCTGCGGGGGCTGGCCACCGACTTCGGCATCTCGGTGGACGAGTCGGAGGGGGCACCGGAGGAGGCGGGGGCCGCCGCCCCGGAGTTCCCCGAGGCGCCGCGCCCGGTGCCCGCGACCCAGGCGGCGCCGGCCACGCGGACCGCGCCCGCGCACAGCGCCTCGGCGCCGACCACGCCCGCCCAGCCGCTGCCGCCCGAGCGGCCGGCCGGGGCGCCCGAGCGGCCGGCGTACGGCTATCCGCACCCGGCCCCGGCGACCGGGCCCGCCTACGGCTACCCGCACCCCCAGCAGCCCGCGTACGGCTATCCGCAGGCACCCGCGGCGGCGGGGTACGGCTCCGCGCCGCCGGCGCCGCCCGTGGTCCCCGACCCGGACTTCCGGATGCCGCCGCAGGGACCGCAGTTCCTGCGGCGCTAGCGGGGCCGGCGGGGCCGCCGCGGGGCCGGGCTCAGCGCTCGGCCTTGGCCTTGTAGCCGCGGCCCCACTGCAGGCCCCAGCCGTAGAGCCGGTCCAGCTCGCCCTGGAAGCCGTACACGAACTTCACCTCGCGGCGGACGAGGATCTCGCCCTTGACGTTCTCGATCATCACCACCGCGCAGGAGCGGGCCTGCGGATGGCGTTCGTCGAGATGTATCTCGATCCGTGGGCCGTTGCTCGGGTAGAGCGTGACGATGGCGTGGGTGCGGTCGAAGGCGGGCGTCTGGTCGTAGATGTACGCGAAGACCAGCAGCCGTTTGATGGCGTCCCGGTGGTCGAGGTTGACGTAGATCGTCTCACCGGAGGCCGAGCCGAACCGGTCGTCGCCGCTGAGCTTGACGTACGGCGCGTCGTTGATCTCGCCGAAGAAGCCGCCGAGCGGCTGGACGACGCCCCGGGTGCCGTCCTGGAGTTCGTAGAGGCAGCCCAGGTCGAGGTCGACGTTGACCATGCTCTGGCTGTGGCCGAGGACCTCCGGGGGCTTGAGCGCCTTGAAGGGGTGGCGCAGCAGGCTCTCGCGCTGGCCGCCCATGATGTCGGAGGTCCGCATCCGCCAGGCCAGGTTGATTCTCAGGTGGCCGGTGGCCGCGCCCTGTCTGGTCAGCGACACCTGGCTGTGCCGTTTGGTCAGCTCGATCGAGTTGCTCGCCGCGCTGCCCGAGTCGAAGTCGGTGCCGCGACCGCGCCACAGTCCGTCCAAGAAGCCCATTCCCGCCCCCACGTCCCACCACGTCGCATGTCATCGGCACACCGCGGGGCGGCGCCGAGGAGTGGTCCTCGACGGCCGCCCCGCTTCAGAGCGTTCCCGCACCCCGGCCCCGTTCACACTCCGGTGCGGAGGCACCGGGGGCGCACAGGGCCGGGGGAGGAGCCCCTCACACCCCGGAGGAGATCTCCGCCTTCGAGCTGTCGCCCTTGCCCTCGGCCTCCGCGATGCGCCGGTTGCGGCGGACGGAGGACCAGAAGGAGGCGCCGATCAGGACGACGCCGATCAGGCCGGTGACGATCTCGTTGATCTCGTACTGGATGGTGACCAGGAGGATCACCGCGAGGGCACCGATCGCGTAGTGGGCGCCGTGCTCCAGGTAGACGTAGTCGTCGAGGGTGCCCTGGCGGACCAGGTAGACGGTCAGGGACCGGACGTACATGGCGCCGATGCCCAGGCCGAGCGCCATCAGCACGATGTCGTTGGTGATGGCGAAGGCGCCGATCACGCCGTCGAAGGAGAAGGACGCGTCCAGGACCTCCAGGTAGAGGAACATGAAGAACGCGGCCTTGCCCGCCAGCTTGACCGCCGACTTGGGCTTGCCCGTGCGGGCGGCGGTCTCCTCCTGCTCGTGCTCGCGTTCCTCCTCCTCTTCGAGTTTCGCCTCGAAGTGCCCGGAGAGACCACCGACGATCATGTACGTGATCAGGCCGGCGATGCCCGCGAGCAGCACCGTCTCGGCCTTGTCGACATGCGCGCCGCCGTGCTGGTGGGCGTGGGTGGCGACGGTCATCGCGGCGATGACGAGCACGATCAGGGCGATGCAGGCCGAGAGCATGTCGACCTTGCCGAGCCGGGACAGCGGGCGCTCCAGCCAGCCCAGCCACTTGATGTCCCGGTCCTCGAAGATGAAGTCGAGGAAGATCATCAGCAGGAACATGCCACCGAAGGCGGCGATCGCCGGGTGGGCGTCGGTGACCAGCTCCTGGTAGCGGTCCTTGTCGGTGAGCGCGAGGTCGACGGCCTCGATCGGTCCGAGCTGGGCGCTGATGGCGACGATGACGACCGGGAAGACCAGCCGCATGCCGAAGACGGCGATCAGAATGCCGACGGTGAGGAAGATCTTCTGCCAGAAGGCATTCATCTTCTTCAGGATGCCGGCGTTGACCACCGCGTTGTCGAACGACAGCGAGATTTCCAGGACGGAGAGGATCGCCACGATGCCGAAGGCGGTCCACCCCCCGTAGAAGACCGCCGCGACCAGGCCGAGCGCGGTGACCGCGAACGACCAGCCGAAGGTTTTCAGAAGCACTGGCTACCCAATCCGTATGTGTACGGGATTCCCCGCGCCGGGCTCGGCTTTACGAAACGTTGACTCCGAAGTCTAGGGCGATGCCCCGCAGTCCGGACGCGTACCCCTGTCCCACCGCCCGGAACTTCCACTCGCCCTGGTAGCGGTAGAGCTCGCCGAAGATCATCGCGGTCTCGGTGGAGGCGTCTTCACTGAGGTCGTAGCGGGCGAGTTCCTGGCCGTCGGCCTGGTTGACGACCCGGATGAAGGCGTTGCTGACCTGGCCGAAGGTCTGCCCGCGCTCGTCGGCCAGGTGGATGGAGACCGGGAAGACGATCTTGTCGCAGCGGTCCGGGACCTTGGCCAGGTCGATGATCAGCGACTCGTCGTCACCGTCGCCCTCGCCGGTGAGGTTGTCGCCGGTGTGCTCGACGGAGCCGTCGGGGCTGGTGAGCTGGTTGTAGAAGACGAACCATTCGTCACCGAGCACCCGGCCGCCGGCGCACACCAGCGCGCTGGCGTCGAGGTCGAAGGGGGCTCCGGTGGTGGAGCGCGCGTCCCAGCCGAGCCCGACCATCACCTGCGTGAGGTTCAGCGCGGCTTTGGACAGGGAGACGTTGCCTCCCTTGGCGAGTGTGACGCCCATGTTGCTGGTCCTCCCCGGGTGGTGGTACTGCCCTGCCTGCGGGTGGTGCGCGTCCGGCGCCGCACGCGGACCGTGCGGCGCCGGACGGGGAAACCGCCGTCTTCGCGGTGGAGGCTCAGACGTTGACGCCGAAGTCCTGCGCGATGCCGCGCAGGCCGGAGGCGTAGCCCTGGCCGATGGCGCGGAACTTCCACTCGGCGCCGTGCCGGTACAGCTCGCCGAAGACCATGGCGGTCTCGGTGGAGGCGTCCTCGCTCAGGTCGTAGCGGGCGATCTCGGCGCCGCCGGCCTGGTTGACGACCCGGATGAAGGCGTTGCGGACCTGGCCGAAGGACTGCTGGCGGTTCTCCGCGTCGTAGATGGAGACCGGGAAGACGATCTTCTCCACGTCGGCGGGGACGGCCGCGAGGTCGACCTTGATCTGCTCGTCGTCGCCCTCGCCCTCACCGGTGAGGTTGTCGCCGGTGTGCTCGACGGAGCCGTCGGGGCTCTTGAGGTTGTTGAAGAAGACGAAGTGCGCGTCGCTGGCCACCTTGCCGCCGCTGTTCAGCAGCAGCGCGCTGGCGTCCAGGTCGAAGTCGGTGCCGGTCGTGGTCCGCACGTCCCACCCCAGACCGACGATGACCGCGGTCAGGCCGGGGGCCTCCTTGGTCAGCGATACGTTGCCGCCCTTGCTGAGGCTGACTCCCACGAGTCCTCCATTGGTGTCGGGGGCGGGAAGCCCCGTAGTGCTTGGATGTCGGATCAACGACTCGATCCTAGTGACGGGTTCCCGCCCCTCGCAGGCCCAGCGGCCGAAGAATCACAGGGTGTCGAGCGCCTTCACGTACGCGCCGAGGTCCCGGGCGTCGGGCAGAGCGTTGACGACGGTCCAGCGGACGACGCCCTCGCGGTCGATGACGAAGGTGCCGCGCACCGCGCAGCCCTTGCCCTCGTCGAAGACGCCGTAGGCCCGCGAGACCTCGCCGTGCGGCCAGAAGTCGGAGAGCAGCGGGTACTCCAGGCCCTCCTGCTCGGCGAAGACCCGCAGGGTGTGGATCGAGTCGTTGGAGACCGCGAGCACCTGGGTGTCGCGGTCGGCGAACTGCGGCAGGTTGTCGCGGACCTCGCACAGCTCACCGGTGCAGACGCCGGTGAAGGCGAACGGGTAGAAGATCAGCACGACGTTCTTCCGGCCGCGGAAGTCGGACAGCCTCACGGTCGCGCCGTGGTTGTCCTTGAGTTCGAAACCGGGGGCCTTGTCGCCGACCTGGATCGCCATCGTCGTGTCCGTCCCTTCGGAGGGGGGTGTTCGGTACGACCACCCTACGCAGGGGTGCGGACAGGCCGGTGGACGGGCCGACGGCGGTCGGCCCGTCCGGTGTCCGCTTCGGACCGCCCCGGGGGCGTGCGGGTTACCGCTTGGACTTGGCGGCCTTGGGCGTCGCCAGCCTGCTGCCGCTCCAGTCCTTGCCGACGCTGACGCTCTTGGAGGCCGTCAGCCCCGCCGTCGTCGCGGCTTCCGAGATGTCGCTGGGCTCGACGTAACCGGAACGGCCGGTCTTCGGCGTGAGGAGCAGGATCGCCCCGCCTTCCTCGATGTACGTGGTGGCATCCACCAGCGCATCCGTCAGGTCGCCGTCGTCGTCACGGAACCACAGCACGACGGCATCGGCCACGTCCTCGTAGTCCTCGTCCACCAGGTCGCCCTCGATGACGCCTTCAATGGCCTCGCGGAGCTCCTGGTCGACGTCGTCGTCGTAGCCGATCTCCTGGACCACCTGCCCGGGCTGGAACCCCAGCCTGGCGGCAGGGTTCGTCCGCTCCTCCGCGTGGTCCGCGGTCGCGCTCACGGGTTGCCTCCTGATCATGTGATGGTGAAAGTCTCAGCCACGCGCGTGCGCGAAGCATTGGCCGTAGTCCACACGGGCGGGGCGGATCGCGCAAGTACCCGGCCTCCGGGACCGCCGAAACGGTGACGATCCGGGCCGTGTCGCCGCAACTTCAGGCATGCCGCACAAGACGAAGGTGACATACACCACACCTTTCTGCCCCGTTTGCGTACTTGGGAACCACGCAGGGGTACGAGATCCGCGTGAACGCGCACCGGACTCCGTGCGGGCAACCGGTTACTCCGGGGTAGAGATGACGTCCGCCCCCGTGAGGTACACGATGGGGAACGGTGCATCCATGGCCCTCTGACAGCGAAGGAACAGCGTGGCTTCCGCATCCGATCGCAACCCGATCATCATTGGCGGCCTTCCGAGTCAGGTTCCTGACTTCGACCCCGAGGAAACCCAGGAGTGGCTCGACTCCCTCGACGCCGCCGTCGACCAGCGCGGCCGGGAGCGGGCCCGCTACCTGATGCTGCGGCTGATCGAGCGGGCCCGTGAGAAGCGCGTGGCCGTGCCCGAGATGCGCAGCACGGACTACGTCAACACCATCGCCACCAAGAACGAGCCGTTCTTCCCCGGCAACGAGGAGATCGAACGGAAGATCCTCAACGCCACCCGCTGGAACGCCGCGGTGATGGTCTCCCGGGCCCAGCGCCCGGGGATCGGCGTCGGCGGCCACATCGCCACCTTCGCCTCCTCCGCCTCCCTCTACGACGTCGGCTTCAACCACTTCTTCCGCGGCAAGGACGACGGCGACGGCGGCGACCAGGTCTTCTTCCAGGGGCACGCCTCACCGGGCATCTACGCCCGCGCGTACCTGCTGGACCGGTTCGGCGAGCGGCACCTGGACGGCTTCCGGCAGGAGAAGTCCAAGGCGCCCTACGCGCTGTCCTCGTACCCGCACCCGCGCTCGATGCCGGACTTCTGGGAGTTCCCGACGGTGTCGATGGGGCTGGGCCCGATCGGCGCGATCTACCAGGCGCGGATGAACCGCTACCTGCACGCCCGCGGGATCGCGGACACCTCCCGGTCGCACGTGTGGGCGTTCCTCGGCGACGGCGAGATGGACGAGCCGGAGTCGCTCGGCCAGTTGTCCATCGCCGCCCGGGAGGGCCTGGACAACCTGACCTTCGTGGTCAACTGCAACCTCCAGCGGCTGGACGGCCCGGTGCGCGGCAACGGGAAGATCATCCAGGAGCTGGAGTCGGTCTTCCGGGGCGCCGGCTGGAACGTGATCAAGCTGGTGTGGGACCGCACCTGGGACCCGCTGCTCGCCCAGGACCGCGACGGTGTGCTGGTCAACAAGATGAACACCACGCCGGACGGCCAGTTCCAGACGTACGCCACCGAGTCCGGGGCGTACATCCGCGAGCACTTCTTCGGCGACGACCACCGGCTGCGCGCGATGGTCGAGAACATGACCGACGACCAGATCCTGCACCTGGGGCGCGGCGGGCACGACCACCGCAAGATCTACGCGGCGTACAAGGCGGCCCTGGAGCACAAGGGCCAGCCGACGGTGATCCTCGCCAAGACGATCAAGGGCTGGACGCTGGGCCCGAACTTCGAGGGCCGCAACGCCACCCACCAGATGAAGAAGCTGACGGTCGACGACCTCAAGCGGTTCCGCGACCGGCTGCACCTGCCGATCTCCGACCAGGAGCTGGAGTCCGGCCCGCCGCCGTACTACCACCCCGGCCGGGAGACCGAGGAGATGCAGTACATGCACGACCGCCGGCGGGCGCTCGGCGGGTACGTGCCGACCCGGGTGGTGCGGGCGAAGCCGCTGCCGCTGCCCGACGACAAGGCGTACGCGTCCGTGAAGCGGGGCTCCGGCCAGCAGTCCATCGCGACGACCATGGCCTTCGTCCGGCTGCTCAAGGACCTCATGCGGGACAAGGAGATCGGCAGGCGGTTCGTGCTGATCGCGCCGGACGAGTACCGGACGTTCGGCATGGACTCGTTCTTCCCGAGCGCGAAGATCTACAACCCGCTCGGCCAGCAGTACGAGTCCGTGGACCGGGATCTGCTGCTCGCCTACAAGGAGGCGCCGACCGGGCAGATGCTGCACGACGGGATCTCGGAGGCGGGCTGCACGGCCTCGCTGATCGCGGCGGGCTCGGCCTACGCCACGCACGGCGAACCGATGATCCCGGTCTACGTCTTCTACTCGATGTTCGGTTTCCAGCGCACCGGCGACCAGTTCTGGCAGATGGCCGACCAGTTGGCGCGGGGATTCGTCCTGGGGGCGACCGCGGGGCGTACGACGCTGACCGGTGAGGGGTTGCAGCACGCGGACGGGCACTCGCAGTTGCTCGCCTCGACCAACCCGGCGTGCGTGGCCTACGACCCGGCGTTCGGGTTCGAGATCGCGCACATCGTGAAGGACGGGCTGCGGCGGATGTACGGCCCGGACAGCGAGGACGTGTTCTATTACCTCACCGTCTACAACGAGCCGATCCGGCACCCCGCCGAGCCGGAGAACGTGGACGTGGAGGGCATCCTCAAGGGCGTCCACCGCTTCAGCGAGGGGACGGCCGGGTCGGTCCCGGCGCAGATCCTGGCGTCCGGGGTGGCGCTGCCGTGGGCGGTGGAGGCGCAGCGCGTCCTCGCCGAGGACTGGGACGTGCGGGCCGACGTGTGGTCGGCGACCTCCTGGAACGAGCTGCGGCGCGAGGCGGTGGCCTGCGAGGAGTACAACCTGCTGCATCCGGAGGAGGAGCAGCGGGTGCCCTACGTGACGCGGAAGCTGGCGGGGGCGAAGGGGCCGTTCGTGGCGGTGTCCGACTGGATGCGGGCGGTGCCGGACCAGATCGCCCGGTGGGTGCCGGGGACGTACCAGTCGCTGGGCGCGGACGGGTTCGGGTTCGCGGACACCCGGGGCGCGGCGCGGCGGTTCTTCCACATCGACGCGGAGTCGGTGGTGGTGGCGGTGCTGACGGAGCTGGCCCGGGAGGGCAAGGTGGACCGCTCGGTGCTGAAGCAGGCGGTGGACCGGTACCGGGTGCTGGACGTGACGGCGGCGGACCCGGGGGCCGCCGGCGGGGACGCGTAGCGCTCGCCCGGGACGACGGAGGGCGGCGGGGCTCCGGCTCCGCCGCCCTCCGGGGTTCCCGGCCCCGTCGCCCCGCGCGGTCTTCAGCCCGCCGCCCCTCGGGATTGTCGGGGCGGACATGGGTGGACCCCCGGCGGAAGTGTTCCGCGGGGGTCCGTCGCTCGGTCGGCCCGGGTCAGACGACTCCGCTGCCCCAGGTCGCCGCTCCGGCCAGCATCACGATGGCCAGGAGCGTGTCGATCGCGCCCAGTACGACGGCCACGACGGCCGGTACCGGGCGGGGGCCCGACCAGGTGCGGCCCATGGCCAGCCAGCCGCAGACGATCGCCGCCGGGCCGAGGATGATCCCCAGCACGAAGAATCCGGCGACCGCGCAGATGACTCCGACGATTCCGAGCGTCGCGCCGTCCGGCCCGCTCCGTGACCACGTCCGGCCATGTGAACGGGGGTTCCCGCGCGTGCCCTGTCCGAAGCTCGCCATCATCAACTCCCTGGACCCCTCGTCTGGTTGAGGGTCGGTTCGGGTTCGATGAGCGAGTACCCCCGATCGGGTGAACAATCCCGCCGGGCGCGCGCCCCGGAACGGCCCGGACGGCCCGACGGCCCGTCAGATGTGGCCGACGCCCGCGCCCGCCTCCGCGTTCTCACCGCGCTTGGTGAGGAAGGCGACCGCCACCGCGAGCACGGCGACCCCGGAGGCGACCAGCGAGGCCAGGCTCATGCCGGAGATGAACGTGTCGTGGGCGACGTCCGCGATCTTCGCGGCGATCGGCGCCGGCGTGCCCTCGGGCACCGGGGCGACGCCCTGCTGCACGGCCTGCGCCGTGAGGTCGAGCTGCGCCGGGTTCAGCGGCGGCAGTCCCGCGTCCGCCCAGTTGCCCGCGAGGTCGTTGTCGACCTTGGAGGCCATCACCGCGCCCAGCACGGCCGTACCGAGGCTGCCGCCGATCTGCATGGCCGCCTGCTGGAGACCGCCGGCCACACCGGACAGCTCCAGCGGGGCGTTGCCGACGATGACCTCGGTGGCGCCGACCATGACCGGCGCGAGGCCGAGGCCGAGCAGGGCGAACCAGATCGACATCGGCAGGCTGCCGGTGTCCGTCTCAAGCGTGGACATGCCGTACATGGCGATAGCGGTGAGGGCCATGCCGCCCGCCAGCGGGACGCGCGGGCCGACCTTGGTGATCATCGCGCCGGCCGCCGGGGAGCCGACGATCATCATGGCGGTGAGCGGCAGCAGGTGCAGACCGGCGTCGACCGGGCTCATGCCGTGCACGTTCTGCAGGTAGAAGGTGACGAAGAACAGGCCGCCCATGAAGGCGATGGCCATCAGGACCATCAGCACGACACCGGCCGACAGCGGCACCGAACGGAACATGGCCAGCGGGATCAGCGGCTCCTTCACCCGGGTCTCCCAGACGGAGAACAGGGCGAAGCCCACCAGGGACACCACGATGAACAGCCAGGTCTTGCCGTCGCCCCAGCCCCACTCCGGGGCCTTGATGAGCGCCCAGACCAGACAGAACATCGACGCCGAGAGCAGCACGATGCCGACGATGTCGAAGGAGCGCGGCGCGTTCTGCGCGCGGTGGTCGAGCAGGATCAGGACGCCGAGGATCAGGGCGAGGACACCGACCGGCACGTTGATGAAGAACACCGACTGCCAGTTGACGTGCTCCACGAGCACGCCGCCGAGGATCGGGCCGCCCGCGGTGGAGGCGCCGATGACCATGCCCCAGATACCGATGGCCATGTTGAGCTTCTCGGCCGGGAAGGTGGCCCGCAGCAGGCCGAGCGCGGCCGGCATCAGCAGCGCGCCGAACAGGCCCTGGAAGACCCGGAAGACGATGACCATCCCGATGCTGTCCGACAGCCCGATGGCCCCCGAGGAGGCGGCGAAGCCCGCCACGCCGATCAGGAAGGTCTGCCGGTGGCCGAAGCGGTCCCCGAGCTTGCCCGCGGTGATCAGGGAGACCGCGAGGGCGAGGAAGTACGCGTTGGTGATCCACTGCAGCTCGGACCAACTGGCGCCCAGGTCCTTGCCGATGGCCGGGTTGGCGATGGCCACGATGGTGCCGTCGAGGGCCACCATCATCACCCCGACCGCGACGGTTATGAGGGTGACCCAGGGGTGGCCGCGAAGCCCCGTGGCCGGCTTCGGGTCCGACGGACCGGACGGTGCCCCGTCCCCCGGTCCGGTCGTGTCGATGGTGGTCTGACTAGTCATGTTTTCGAGGCTAGTGACAGCCACTGACAATTGACAAACCAATTCACAAGTCGGTAACTGACACGTCACCCCCACCTATCCTGAACTGGGGAAACAGTGGGAGGAGACCCTTGGTGACCTCAGCGGAAACACCGGTGGCGGCCACGGCGGCGCCCCCGCCCGGCCTGCGCGAACGCAAGAAGCGGCGCACCAGGGACGCCCTGTTGCGCGCCGCCCTGGAACTCTTCACCGAGCGGGGCTACGAGCGGACCACCGTCGACGACATCGCCGCCGCCGTCGACGTCTCGCAGCGCACGTTCTTCCGCTACTTCGCCAGCAAGGAGGAGGCCGCCTTCTTCGTGGGGCGGCTCGCGGAGTCCCGGTTCGTCGAGGCGGTGCGCGAGCGGCCGCCCGAGGAGGCGCCGCTGGACGCGCTGCGCCGGGCCCTGGCGGAGAGCTGGGACGGGATAGGAGAGGCCGTCGAACGGGTGGTCCCGCTCGATCTGCACCTGCGCTTCTACCAGGTGATCGAGTCGACCCCGGCGCTGCTCGCCGCCCATCTGCGGCGCGCGACCGAACTGGAGGAGCGGATCGCGCGGATCATCGCCGAGCGCGAGGGCCTCGACGTGGACAGCGATCCGCGGCCCCGGGTGGTGGTCGCCGTGTTCGGCGCGGTGGTACGGGTCACCGAGCGGATCTGGTCGGTGCGCGACGACGCCAGCCTGGCCGCGCTGCGCGAGGTGACGGCCGCCCACCTCGATCAGGTGGAGCCCGCGCTGAGCGGGAACTGGCGGACGGAACTGACCCACCCGGGGCGTGTCGATCCCCGTACCGCGTGATCCAAACGTGATCCGCGTCACTTGGTTCACGCGAGACCGTCCCGTTCTCCTAGTGTGTCCTCCCAGTGACTTCTTTCGACACCTCCCCGCAACTGAACGTCTGGCGCATGTCCCTCGCGCTGACCGTGGTGTTCGTGATGCTGGCGACCACCGGCTGGACCGCGCTGCGCGGCCAGCGGGAGCGCACGGCGCTCCAGGCGTCGGCCGCCGCCTGGGAGCGCGGCCGGATCGGCGGCCGGGACCTGCCGGACCTCGGCTCCGGGCCCGCGAAGCTCGCCCGCTTCTTCGCCTCCCTGACCGAGGGGCAGCGGACCCGCCTCGCCCGCCGCTACCCGCTGACGGTCGGCAACCTCGGCGGCGCGCCCGTCGCCCTGCGCTACCGGGCCAACCGGGCCGCGCTGCGCGCCGCCCGCGCGGCGGAGCGGCGGCGGACGCACGACAGCCGCCTCTCCCCCGCCGGCCAGCACGAGGCGCGGCGGCGGACGCACCGCTACACCTCGCTGCTGGACCACCGCCGCCACATCCTCGCCTTCGACCCGGCCGGCTCCGGCCGGGTCGCCGAGGTCTTCGGCGACCTCGGGCGCGCCGAGCGGGTCTCCGTCGTCGTCCCCGGCTCCGACACCGATCTGCTCACCTTCCAGCGCTCCGAGCGGGTCCACTCGGCGCCCGTCGGCATGGCCCGCGCCCTGTACCGCGCCGAGCGGGCGGCGAGCCCTTCGACGCGTACGGCCGTGATCGCCTGGGCCGACTACACCGCGCCCAGCGGGCTCGGCGTGGACGCCGCGACGGCGACCCTCGCGGCGGCCGGCGCCATCCGGCTGACCGCGCTGGTGCGGGCGCTGCCCGGCGGCTCGCCCGTCTCGCTGTTCTGCCACTCCTACGGCTCGGTGGTCTGCGGACTGGCCGCCCGGAGGCTGCCCGGCCGGGTCGTCGACATAGCGGTGGCCGGCAGCCCCGGGATGCGCGCCGAGAAGGCCGCCGAGCTGCGCACCCCGGCCCGGGTGTGGGCGATGCGGGACGCCGACGACTGGATTCAGGACGTACCGCACCTGGAGTGGGGCGGGCTCGGGCACGGTGCCGATCCGGTGTCCGCCGCGTTCGGCGCGCGGGTGCTGTCGGCGGGCGGTGCCGAGGGGCACAGCGGCTACTTCGTACCGGGCACGGAGAGCCTCGCGAACTTCGCGGAGATCGGGGTCGGCGCATACCGTTCGGTGGACTGCGCCCGTCGAGACGATGGCTGCCGGGCGGGTTTGTCCGCGACGGCGGAGGCCGGACGCGCGTAGAGGGAGCGGAAACCTCGGTGCGCGCGGGGAGGGACGCGAAGGCTCGTGCCGCATACGATGAGCCGCATGGGTGACGTACTGGCCGGATCGCATGCCGCCTGGGAGTTCGGCTCGGACTCCGTGCTCATCCGCTACGAACGGGGGCTGCGCACGCCGAGGCTCTTCCAGGTGCTGGGGGAACGCCGGATACCCGTCGAGGCGATCGCCGGGGTGACGCTGACGCCCGGCCGGCGCGGCACCGTGGTCCTGCGGCTCGAACCGCGCCCCGGCGCCGACCCGTTGACGGAGGCGGCGGCCGGACAGCTCAAGGAGTCCTGCGACCCGTACCGGCTGGTGCTGCCCGCCGAGTGCGGGACGCTCGCCGAGCACTGCGCCGACGAGCTGCGCGGACGGCTGCCCGACGCGGGGGCCGGTCCCGCCGGACGGCACCTGGTGGCGGCGCCGGAGCCGCCGTTGCAGTTCAAGGCGTACGACGCGAAGGCGTCCTTCGACGGGACGTCGGTGTCGTTCCGCTGGTTCTGGACGGGGGCGTCGTCGGCGAAGTGGAAGGCCGGCGACCAGACGTTCCCGGTCGCCGGCCTCAGCGGGGTGGAGTGGCGCTCGCCGGAGGTGACGGAGGGGTACCTGCGGCTCCAGCGGCGCGAGGAGGTGGCGGCGGGGGTGCCGGTGGACCAGGACCCGGCCTGCGTGGTGTTCGGGCTGGGGTACGGGGCGGTGCACGAGTCCCTGCCCTTCGCGGCGGCGGTCCTTTCCGCGGTGCGGGCCGCCGGGGGCGCCGCCGTGCCGGTCGCCGTGGTGCGGCGCGACCCGGCGGACATCGCCGAGCGCATCCGGCATCTCGGGGAGCTGCATCGGGCGGGACTCGTGACCGACGAGGAGTTCTCCGTCAAGAAGGCGGAGTTGCTGGCGGAGCTTTAGCCACGGGTGCGTCGCGGCCGGCCGGGCGCGCTCACTCCTCCCGGCCCGCGGAGGTGAACGCCATGTCCGCGTAGCGGTCGCCCGCCACCTTCGCGGCGATCGCGTTCAGGGTCGCCAGTTCGTCGCCCGTCAGGGTGATGGCCGTCGCCGCCGTGTTCTCCTCCACCCGGGTGGGCTTGCGGGTGCCGGGGATGGGGACCACCTGGAGGTTGTGCACCTCGGACTGGAGGTGGACCCAGGCCAGCGCGATCTGGGCCGAGGTGGCGTCGTGGGCGGTGGCGATGTCCCGGATGGAGGCCAGCAGGGCCGCGTTCCGGGCGGCGTTGTCGCCGGTGAAGCGGGGCTGCTGACGGCGGAAGTCGTCGGGGGTGAGGTCCTGCTCCGCGTCGGCGAAGGAACCGGTGAGGAAGCCCCGGCCGAGCGGCGAGTACGGGACCAGGGCGACGCCCAGCTCCCGGGCGGCCGGCACCACGCGGGCCTCGATGTCCCGGCTGAACAGCGACCACTCCGACTGCACGGCGGCGATGGGGTGGACCTGGTGCGCCGCGCGGAGTTCCTCGGCGGTGACCTCGCTGAGCCCGAGGTGCTTGATCTTGCCCTCGCGGACCAGGTCGGCCATGGTGCCGACGGTCTCCTCGATCGGCACCCGCACATCGCGGCGGTGCATGTAGTAGAGGTCGATGACGTCGACGCCCAGGCGCCGGAGGCTGGCCTCGACGGCCTGGCGGATGTACGGCGGGTCGTTGCGGATGATCCGCCGGGTCGGGTCGTCCGGCGGGATGGACAGGGCGAACTTGGTCGCGATGACGACCTCGTCGCGGTGGGCCTCGAAGAAGGGGGCCAGGAAGCGCTCGTTCTCGCCGGCGCCGTAGGCGTCCGCCGTGTCGTAGAGGGTGACGCCCAGTTCCAGCGCCCGTTCCAGGGTCGCCCGGGAGGCGTCGGTGTCCGTGGGGCCGTAGGCGAAGCTCATGCCCATGCAGCCCAGGCCCTGGACGCCCACCTCGGGGCCGTTCGCGCCCAGTGCCGTCGTGGGGATCGTGCCGTGCGTCATCGGGACCTCTCCGACGCCAGGGCCCGCCCGGCGTCCGCATAGAAATCGATCTTCCGGTCGAGCACGGCGAGCGTGCCCTGGAGTTCGGCGATCCGGGCCTGGACGTCCTCGCGGGTCGCCTTCAGCAGCTCGAACCGCTCGGCGTAGGTATGGTCGCCCGCCCGCACCAGCTCCGCGTACCGGACCATGTCGGCGACCGGCATGCCGGTGAGCCGGAGCTTGCCGACCAGGGCGAGCCAGTCCAGGTCGCGGTTGCGGTAGCGGCGCTGCCCGGTGTGCGAGCGGTCGATGTGCGGCATCAGCCCGATCCGCTCGTACCAGCGCAGGGTGTGCGCGGAGAGGCCGGTCAGGGCGACGACCTCGCTGATCGTGTACATGTCCTGCCCGTCGGGGCGCCGGTCGCCCTGCGGCGGCCCGGCACAGGTGTCCGCTGTCCGGGTGGCCGTGGTCTCCATCACCGTCATGACCCTTACGCTAGGACCTTGGAGTGCGCTCCAAGCAAGCGGAACGGGCAAGAAATCCGGACGACAGGCGGCGGAGCCGGATACTAGCGTGCGCCGCATGATCGAAGTACGCCGCGCTCTGCCCGAGGACGTGGGGGAAGTACTGCGTCTGCGTCAGGTGATGCTCGACGCGATGGCCCCCGCGCCCACGTCCGCCGACTGGCACGCCGAGTCGCTGCCGGGCCTGCGCGCCCGGCTGGCCGAGCCGGACGGCGACTTCGCCGCGTTCGTCGTCGACCGGCCCGAGCGGCCGGGGACGCTGGCCGCGCTGGCCGTGGGGACCCTGGAGTACCGGATCGGGCGGTCCGGCAATCCGCACGGCCTGGTCGGATACGTGTTCAGCGTCGCCACCGACCCCGGCGCCCGGCGCCGCGGGTACGCGCGGGCGTGCGTGGCGGAGCTGCTCGGCTGGTTCCGCGAGCGGGGCGCCGGACACGTCATGCTCACCGCCAGCGCGGAGGCCGAGCCGCTCTACGCCTCCCTCGGCTTCACCCGCGACACCGACCCCTCGATGCGGCTGTACCTCTAGGCCGCTTAGGCTCGCGGGCATGTCCTTGAACAGCCTCGCGTCGATCGAGAACTGGCCGGTCCCCACCGCCGCGGCGGGTGCCGTACGGGCGGACGGCACCGTCCTCGGCACCCACGGCCCCGTCGGCCGGCGGTTCCCGTTGGCCTCGGTCACCAAGCCGCTCGCCGCCTACGCGGCCCTCGTCGCGTACGAGGAGGGCGCCGTCGAGCTGGACGAGCCCGCCGGTCCGCCCGGCTCGACGGTCCGGCACCTGCTCGCCCACACCTCCGGGCTGGCCTTCGACGAGCACCGGGTGACGGCCCCGCCCGGGGAGCGGCGGCTGTACTCCAACGCCGGGTTCGAGCAGCTCGGCGACCACATCGCGAAGGCGGCCGGGATGCCCTTCGCCGAGTACGCGCGGCAGGCGGTCCTCGAGCCGCTCGGCATGACGTCCACGGCCCTCGACGGCTCCCCCGCCAAGGACGGCGTCTCCACCGTCGAGGACCTGCTGCGGTTCGCCGCCGAGGTGCAGGCGCCGCGCCTGCTCGACCCGCGCACGGTCGCCGGGGCGATGACCGTGCAGTACCCGGGGACGAAGGGCGTGCTGCCGGGGTACGGGCACCAGAACCCCAACGACTGGGGGCTCGGCTTCGAGATCCGCGACGGCAAGTCCCCGCACTGGACGGGCACTTCGTCCTCCCCGCGCACCTTCGGGCACTTCGGGCAGTCGGGTACGTTCCTGTGGATCGACCCCGACGCGGGGCTCGCCTGCGTGGCCCTGACCGACCGGGCGTTCGGCCCCTGGGCCGTCGAGGCGTGGCCGCCCTTCACTGAGGCGGTGCTGGCCGAGGCCCGTTAGCGCCGGCCATCTCCCACAGCAGCACCTCGGTGCCGTCGTCCGCGCCGGCCGCCGCCACGCCCTCGGTGCCGGTCAGCCGCGCCGCGTCGCCGGGGCCCAGGACGGTGCCGTCCAGGCCGACGGCACCGCGGACGACGTGCAGGTACACGTACGCGGCGTCCGGCACCGCCGTCCGCTCCCCCGCCGCCAGCCGGCGTACGTGCAGCATCGCGCCGGCCTCGGGGACGGCGTACGGGGTGGAGTCGGCGATGCCGCGGACGATCTCGTAGGCCGGGTCGCCGCCCGGCTCGCGCGGGGCCAGCCACATCTGCACGAAGGTCAGCGGGGCGTCCCCGGCGTTGCGCTCCACGTGCCGCACCCCGCCGGCCGCGCTGAGCCGCTGCACGTCCCCGGCGCGGACCACCGTCTCGTGCCCGGCGCTGTCCCGGTGGGTCAGCTCGCCCTCGGCCACCCAGGTGACGATCTCGGTGTGGCTGTGCGGGTGCTCGTCGAACCCGGCCCCGGGCGCCAACCGCTCCTCGTTGCAGGCGATCAGCGCCCCGAACCGCAGGTTGTCCGGGTCGTAGTGCGGGCCGAACGAGAAGGCGTGCCACGACTCGATCCCGGCCTCCCGGTCGCCTCCTGGATAGCGCTCCCCGGCGCGGCGTACGTCCATCACGCGGTCCACCGTAGACCCGGGGGAACGTCTCTCCGGCCCGATGAGGCACCCTTGGTGCCGTGCCCGAACCCGAAACCAGCAATGCCCAGCCCCCCGCTCGTGACGCACACGCGCATACCGCGACGTTGAAGCGGCTGGAGAAGTCGTCGGGGTCGCTCGCCGCGCAGGCGATCGCGCGGATGGACGAGACGCTGCCCTGGTACCGGGCGATGCCCCCGGAGAACCGTTCCTGGATCGGGCTGGTCGCCCAGGCGGGCATCGCCGCGTTCACCGAGTGGTTCCGGCAGCCGGACGCCCCGCAGGCGATCTCCACGGACGTCTTCGGCACGGCGCCGCGCGAGCTGACCCGGGCGATCACGCTGCGCCAGACCGTGGAGATGGTGCGGACCACCATCGAGGTCATGGAGTCCGCGATCGACGAGGTCGCGGCCCCCGGCGACGAGTCGGTGCTGCGCGAGGCGCTGCTCGTGTACGCGCGGGAGATCGCCTTCGCCACCGCCCAGGTGTACGCGCAGGCCGCCGAGGCACGCGGTGCCTGGGACGCGCGGCTGGAGTCGCTGGTGGTGAACGCGGTGCTCAGCGGCGAGGCCGACGAGGGCGCCGTGTCGCGCGCCGCCGCGCTCGGCTGGAACTCGCCCGAGCACGTCTGCGTGGTGCTCGGCACCGCCCCGGACGGGGACTCCGAGCTGACCGTGGAGGCCATCCGGCGCGCGGCCCGGTACGCCAAGCTGCAGGTCCTCACGGGTGTGCTGGGCAGCCGGCTGGTGGTCATCGCGGGCGGCAGCGACAATCCGCTCGCCGTCGCCAAGTCGCTGATCGGGCCGTTCGCCCAGGGGCCGGTGGTCGCCGGGCCGGTGGTGCCGGACCTGCGGGCCGCGACCCGGTCCGCGCAGGCCGCCGCCGCCGGGCTGAAGGCGTGCACGGCGTGGCAGGACGCCCCGCGCCCGGTGCTGGCGGACGATCTCCTTCCGGAGCGCGCGATGGCGGGTGACCCCTCCGCCCGGCAGCAGTTGGTGGAGGAGATCTACAGACCGTTGGAGGAGGCCGGGGCAGCGCTCCTGGAGACGCTCAGCGTCTATCTGGAACAGGCGAGCAGTCTCGAAGGGGCCGCCCGGATGCTCTTCGTCCACCCCAACACCGTGCGCTACCGGCTCCGACGTGTGACTGACGTCACCGGATGGTCGCCCTCCGATGTGCGGTCGGCGTTCACCCTGCGCATCGCGCTCATCCTGGGGCGTCTGGCCGATGGAGATCAGCAGACCTAGCCTTTTGTAGAAGGTCTACAAAACCCCCTCCCGTTCTTCGTCCCTGTCCCCACGGGCGGCCGCGCCCGTAACCAAGAGAGAGTGTGAGAGTGCTCGTACTCGTCGCTCCCGGCCAGGGCGCCCAGACGCCCGGCTTCCTGACTGACTGGCTGCAACTGCCCGGTGCCGCGGACCGCGTCGCCGCGTGGTCGGACGCCATCGGCCTCGACCTCGCCCACTACGGCACCGAGGCCGACGCCGACGCGATCCGTGACACGGCCGTCGCCCAGCCGCTGCTCGTCGCCGCGGGCCTGCTGTCCGCCTCGGCACTGGGTGCCGTCGCGCCGGGTGCCGTCGCGGGCCACAGCGTCGGCGAGATCACCGCCGCCGCCTTCGCGGGCGTCCTCGACGACACCGCCGCGCTGACCCTGGTGCGCAAGCGGGGCCTGGCCATGGCCGAGGCCGCGGCGGTGACCGAGACCGGCATGTCGGCGCTGCTCGGCGGCGACCCCGAGGTGAGCGTCGCGCACCTGGAGCGGCTCGGCCTGACCCCGGCCAACGTCAACGGCGCCGGGCAGATCGTCGCCGCCGGCACGTTGGAGCAGCTCGCCGCGCTGGCCGAGGACAAGCCCGAGGGCGTCCGCAAGATCGTCCCGCTCAAGGTCGCCGGCGCCTTCCACACGTCCCACATGGCGCCCGCCGTGGAGACGCTGGCCCGCGCCGCCAAGGAACTGTCGCCCGCCGACCCGGACGTGACGTACGTCTCCAACAAGGACGGACAGGTTGTCGGCTCCGGCGCCGAGGTACTCGACCGGCTGGTCGGCCAGGTCGCGAACCCGGTCCGCTGGGACCTGTGCATGGAGACGTTCAAGCGTCTGGGCGTCACGGCCCTGATCGAGGTGTGCCCCGGCGGCACGCTGACCGGGCTGGCCAAGCGCGCGCTGCCCGGCGTGAAGACGCTGGCCCTCAAGTCCCCCGCCGACCTCGACGCCGCTCGCGACCTGGTCGCCGAGCACGGTGTCTGAGAAGGAGCCCGACAGCATGTCGAAGATCAAGCCGAGCAAGGGCGCCCCGTACGCGCGCATCCTCGGGGTCGGCGGTTACCGTCCGACCCGGGTCGTGCCCAACGAGGTGATCCTGGAGAAGATCGACTCCTCGGACGAGTGGATCCGCTCCCGCTCCGGCATCGAGACCCGGCACTGGGCCTCGCCGGAGGAGACCGTCGCCGCGATGTCCATCGAGGCGTCCGGCAAGGCGCTCGCGGACGCCGGGATCGACGCGGCGCAGATCGGCGCCGTGGTCGTCTCGACCGTGTCGCACTTCGCCCAGACCCCGGCCATCGCCACCGAGATCGCCGACAAGCTGGGCACGGACAAGGCCGCCGCGTTCGACATCTCGGCGGGCTGCGCGGGCTTCGGCTACGGTCTGACGCTGGCCAAGGGCATGATCGTCGAGGGCTCGGCGCAGTACGTGCTCGTGATCGGCGTGGAGCGGCTCTCGGACCTGACCGACCTGGAGGACCGGGCCACCGCGTTCCTCTTCGGGGACGGCGCGGGCGCGGTCGTCGTCGGCCCGTCCCAGGAGCCCGCGATCGGCCCGACCGTGTGGGGCTCCGAGGGCGACAAGGCCGACACGATCAAGCAGACGGTGTCCTGGCAGACGTACGCGGCCGAGGGCCACACGAAGTTTCCTGCGATCACGCAGGAGGGCCAGGCGGTGTTCCGCTGGGCCGTGTTCGAGATGGCGAAGGTCGCCCAGCAGGCGCTGGACGCGGCCGGAATCACCCCGGACGAGCTGGACGTCTTCATCCCGCACCAGGCCAACGTGCGGATCATCGACTCGATGGTGAAGACGCTGAAGCTGCCGGAGCACGTCACGGTCGCCCGTGACATCCGCACCACCGGCAACACCTCGGCCGCCTCGATCCCGCTCGCGATGGAGCGGCTCCTGGCGACCGGCGAGGCGAAGAGCGGCGACACCGCACTCGTCATCGGCTTCGGGGCGGGTCTCGTGTACGCCGCGACGGTCGTTACCCTCCCCTAGGCACTCCGTGCCGGATCATGCGGTCCGGAGCGGACACACCGCCATACCCTCTGGAACACAACGAAGGAGCGCCATCATGGCCGCCACCCAGGAAGAGATCGTCGCCGGTCTCGCCGAGATCGTGAACGAGATCGCCGGGATTCCCGCCGAGGACGTCCAGCTCGACAAGTCCTTCACGGACGACCTCGACGTCGACTCGCTGTCCATGGTCGAGGTCGTCGTCGCCGCCGAGGAGCGCTTCGACGTGAAGATCCCCGACGAGGACGTCAAGAACCTCAAGACGGTCGGTGACGCGACCGAGTACATCCTCAAGCACCAGGCCTGATCCACCCCGATCAGCGTCCTGGGCTGATTGCCCCGCCACCCGGCGGTGGCGCCGTTCCCCGTGCCAGCGGGGATGGTCCTCCTCGTAACCGTTGGAGAAAGAATTCCCGTGAGCCCGACCAATCGCACCGTGGTCGTCACCGGTATCGGCGCAACCACACCGCTGGGTGGCGACGCAGCCTCTACCTGGGAGGGCCTGGTCGCCGGACGTTCCGGAGCCAAGCCCCTGGAGCAGGAGTGGGCCGCCGAGCAGGCGGTCCGCATCGCCGCGCCCGTCGCCGTGGAACCGACCGAGGTCATTCCGCGGCCGCAGGCCCGCCGCCTGGACCGCTCGGCGCAGTTCGCGCTGGTCGCCGCCCAGGAGGCGTGGAAGGACGCCGGCTTCGAGGCGAAGGCCGGCGAGGGCGCGGACGTCGACCCGGACAAGCTGGGCGCGGTCATCGCCTCCGGCATCGGCGGGGTGACCACCCTGCTGGGCCAGTACGACGTGCTGAAGGAGAAGGGCGTCCGCCGCGTCTCCCCGCACACCGTGCCCATGCTGATGCCCAACAGCCCGTCGGCCAACGTGGGGCTGGCCGTGGGCGCGCGGGCGGGCGTGCACACCCCGGTCTCCGCCTGCGCTTCGGGTGCCGAGGCCATCGGTTACGCCATCGAGATGATCCGCACCGGCCGCGCCGACGTCGTGGTCGCGGGCGGCACGGAGGCGGCGATCCACCCGCTGCCCATCGCCGCGTTCGGCAACATGATGGCGATGTCCAAGAACAACGACGACCCGCAGGGTGCCTCGCGCCCCTTCGACACCGCCCGGGACGGCTTCGTCCTCGGCGAGGGCGCCGGTGTCATCGTCCTGGAGTCCGCCGAGCACGCCGCGGCCCGCGGCGCCCGCGTCTACGCGGAGGCGGTCGGACAGGGCATCTCCGCCGACGCCCACGACATCGTGCAGCCGGAGCCGGAGGGCCGCGGCATCTCGCACGCCCTGCAGAACCTGCTGGACCGCAACGACCTGGACCCGGCGGAGATCGTGCACGTCAACGCGCACGCCACGTCGACGCCGGCCGGTGACATCGCGGAGCTGAAGGCGCTGCGCAAGGTGTTCGGCGACCACGCCGACCACATGGCGGTCTCCGGTACGAAGTCCATGACCGGGCATCTGCTCGGCGGCGCCGGCGGGGTGGAGACGGTCGCGACCGTGCTCGCGCTGTACCACCGGCTGGCCCCGCCGACCATCAACATCGAGAACCTGGACCCGGAGGCCGAGGCCCACGCGGACATCGTCCGGGGCGAGGCGCGCAAGCTGCCGGTCGACGGGCGGATCGCGGCCCTGAACGACTCGTTCGGGTTCGGCGGGCACAACGTGGTGCTGGCGTTCCGGTCGGTCTGACCGACGTCCTGACGGCATGTGAAGAAGGGCCCCCACCGGTCGGTGGGGGCCCTTCTTCACGTACGGCGGAAAAGGCCGGGGCAGGCCCGGGGAAGGCCCGGGGCAGGCCGGGGGAAGGTGGCGGAAGGCTCACACCACCTGGTGCAGCCAGCGGACCGGGGCGCCCTCACCGGCGTACCTGAAGGGCTCCAGTTCGTCGTCCCAGGGCTTGCCGAGGAGCCGGGCGATCTCGGCCTCCAGGTCGGTCTCCTCGCGCTGGGAGCGCAGCAGGGCGGCGCGCAGCCGGTCCTCGGGGATGAGGATGTCGCCGTGGATGCCGGTGACGGCGTGGAAGATGCCCAGGTCGGGGGTGCAACTGTAGCGCTCGCCCTCGGCGGTGGCGCTGGGCTCGGCGGTGACCTCGAAGCGCAGCAGATGCCAGTTGCGCAGCGCGGAGGCGAGGGCGGAGGCGGTGCCGGCGCGGCCCTGCCAGGAGAACTCCGAGCGCCAGGTGCCGGGCGCGGCGGGCTGCCTGATCCAGTCCAGGCTGACGCGGTCGCCGAGCACCCCGGCGACCGCCCACTCGACGTGCGGGCAGAGTGCGCGCGGAGCGGAGTGCACGTACAGAACTCCACGTGTCGTCACCGGAACCTCCGGGCTGAGCGGGACATCTCGGATCGAGTGCTACGGCAGCGGCCCGGCGGGCCACGTTGATGGCGAGGCTACCGTGCGGCGGGGGGAGGAGTGTGACGTACCGTCGGTCCCGGTACGCGGAAACTCCCGGCATTCACCCACCAGGACGCTTGTACGGGTGTGTGCCGTTCCCCCGGGGGCCCCGGGAACCCTCGCGCGGTGTCATGGGTTGAGCATCATGACGGGGGTGCCGAGACGAGGAGTGGGCCGGGATGGGGCAGGGGACGCGGGACCGTCGGCGGCGTTCGCGGGCGTGCCTCGCCGCCCTGGCCGCCGGCGTGCTGGGGGTGACCGGCTGTGACGCCGTGGGCGGTGACTCCGGGCCGGGGCCGTCGAGCGCGAGACCGACGCCGGTGTGGGACACCAGCCCCCGGTCGGTGGCGGCGGTGGGCGACTCCATCACCCGGGGCTTCGACGCGTGCATGGTGCTGTCGGACTGCCCGGAGGTCTCCTGGGCGACCGGTGACCGGGCGGAGGTGGACAGTCTCGCGGTACGGCTGCTGGGCAGGGACCGGGCGGCGGGGCGGAGCTGGAACCACGCGGTGACCGGGGCCCGGATGGCGGACCTGGCCGGGCAGATGACCCGGGCGGCGGCCCACCGGCCGGAGCTGGTCACGGTGCTGGTCGGCGCCAACGACGCCTGCCGGTCCTCGGTGTCGGCGATGACCTCGGTGGCCGGCTTCCGCACCGGCTTCGAGTCCGCGATGCGCGCGCTGCGCAGGAAGGCGCCCAAGGCGCAGGTGTACGTGGCGAGCATCCCGGACCTGAAGCGGCTGTGGTCCGAGGGGCGGACCAATCCGCTGGGCAAGCAGGTGTGGAAGCTGGGCATCTGCCCGTCGATGCTGAGCGACGCCGACTCCCTGGACGCGGCGGACACCACGCGCCGGGAGACGGTCGGCAAGCGCGTGGAGGACTACAACGAGGTGCTGCGCGAGGTGTGCGCCCAGGACCTGAGGTGCCGTACGGACGGCGGCGCGGTGTACGACTACCGGTTCGGTACGGAGGAGTTGAGCCACTGGGACTGGTTCCACCCGAGCGTGTCCGGCCAGGCGAAGCTGGCCCGGATCGCCTACCGCGCCGTCACCGCGGAACGGGCCTGACCGGTCAGGTGTCCTAGAGTTCCGCACATGAACGAACTCTTCGGCACACTTCCCGACGGCACCCCCGTGCACCGCTGGACCCTGGAGCGGGCGGGCGTGCGGGTGCGGGTGCGGGTGCTGTCGTACGGCGGGATCGTGCAGTCGGCCGAGGTGCCGGACCGGGAGGGGCGGAGCGCCGACGTGGTGCTGGGGTGCGCCGGCCTGGACGGCTATCTGGCGCACCCGGAGCCGTACTTCGGGGCGCTGGTCGGCCGGTACGCCAACCGGATCGGGGGCGGGCGGTTCGAGCTGGACGGGCGGACGTACGCGCTGGCGCGCAACAACGGGCCGAACTCGCTGCACGGCGGGGAGCGCGGCTTCGACAAGCGGGTGTGGGACGTCACCCCGGTGGAGCACGGCGTGCGGCTCAGCCGGGTCAGCCCGCACGGCGAGGAGGGCTTCCCGGGCACGCTGGAGGTGTCGGCGACGTACACGCTGGACGCCTCGGGGGCGCTGCGCATCGCGTACGAGGCGGTCACCGACGCGCCGACCGTGCTGAACCTGACCAATCACAGCTACTTCGACCTGGGCGGGGCCGGCTCGGGCGGCACCGGCGGTCATGAACTGCGGCTGGCCGCCTCCCGGCTGACACCGGTCGACGCGGACCTGATCCCGGCGGGCGCGCCGGCGGACGTGACGGGCACCCGCTTCGACTTCCGGGAGCCGCGCAAGGTGGGGTCCGGTTACGACCACAACTTCGCGCTGGACAAGGGGGTCACCGAGGCGCCGATGGAGGTGGCCGAGCTGTACGACCCGGCGTCCGGACGGGTGCTGACGGTGGCTACCACGGAGCCGGGGCTCCAGCTCTACACGGCCGACCACCTGGGCGAGCCGTTCGGGCCGGGTGCCGGGATCGCGCTGGAGACCCAGCACTTCCCCGACTCGCCGAACCGGCCGGACTTCCCGAGCACGGTGCTGCGGCCGGGCGAGGTGTTCCGCTCCCGGACGGTGTACGGCTTCGGTACGAGGTGAGCGCCGGGCCCCGGCCCGGGTGCGCCGCCGGCGGGCGTCTCGCTCCCGTCCGGTGAACGACGAGCCCCGGTCCGGATGTCAGGGCCCGGACCGGGGCTGTTCCGACGGTAATCGGCGGGTCGCACCGGCGGCCCGCCAGCGGGCTCCGCGCCCGAATTCCGTACGAACCCTTCACATACGGTGGGTTCCGTCCGCCTCCGGGCCGTTCGTCTCGCCGTCGCCGGTTTCCTCGCCGTCGCGGGTCTCCTCGCCGTCGCGGGTCTCCTCGCCGTCGCGGGTCTCCTCGCCCAGCAGTTCGCGGGCCAGCAGGGTGGCGCCGGCGACGGCCCCCGGCATCAGGAAGACGGCGACGAACGGCACCAGGAAGGCCAGGCCGAGCGGGGTGCCGAAGCCCCAGACCAGCAGCTTGCGGGAGCGCAGCAGGGCCAGCCGCTCACGGAGCTGGACGCCGCGGCGCTGGAGGGCGACGGAGGCCAGTTCCTCGGTGAGGAAGAAGCCGGTGACGAAGAACCCGATCACCGGGACGACCGTCTGCCCGACGACCGGGATGAAGCCGAGGGCGAAGAGGAGCACGCCCCAGAGCGCGGCGCGGACCAGGATGCGCAGGGAGTCGCGGCCCGAGACCCACAGGTCCCGCCAGAGCGGCAGGCCGGACTCGGGGGCGGTGCCGTCCGGGGAGACGTCGCGGTCGACCCGCTCGGAGAGGCTCTCGTAGAAGGGCTGGCCGACGAGCAGGGTCACCGCGGTGAAGGTGAGGACGGCCAGCAGCAGGGCGAGGGCGAAGAGGACGGCGGTCAGGAAGCCGCGGAACAGGCCGGGCCAGGGGCTGGACCAGTCGTCGGCGAACGGGGTCGCCCAGGCGACGAGGCCCTCGCCCCACAGCGCGAGCGCGGTGAGCGCGGCCGCGTACAGCACCAGGGTGATCAGGCCCGGCAGCAGTCCGAAGCCGTAGCTCCTGCCGTGCCGGGCCACCCAGCGCTGGCCCTTCAGCAGATGGCCGAATCCCGCCCCAAGATCACGCATGGCGGCACTCTACCGGCCGGTACCGGGGGCCCGGGGAACGGTTCAGGCAAGCGTGACCGTGATGTTGCCGCGGGTCGCCTTGGAGTACGGGCAGACCTGGTGGGCCTGCTCGACCAGCGAGCGGGCGGTGGCGGCGTCCACGGACGGGATGTCGGCGGAGATCTCGACGATGAGGCCGAAGCCCTCGTCGTTCTTGCCGATGCCGACCTTGGCGGTGACGGTGGAGCCGGTCACGTCGACGCCCCGCTCGCGGGCGACGACGCCGAGCGCGCCCTGGAAGCAGGCGCTGTACCCGGCGGCGAACAGTTGCTCCGGGTTGGTGCCGGCGCCGCTGCCGCCCATCTCCTTCGGCGGGTTCACGACCACGTCGAGCCTGCCGTCGTCGGTGGCCACGCGTCCGTCGCGGCCGTTCTCCGCGGTGGCGACGGCGGTGTACTGGACGTCGGACTGCTGAATCGGCATGCGGTGTCTTCCTCCTCGGTCCGCCGGGACTCGCGCCCACGATCACCGACGGAATGAATATGGAAAGAAGTTACCGCATGTCGGAAACGGAAGGAAGGTCTCAGAGCTTGACGATCATCTTCCCGGTGTTGTCGCCGCGCAGGACGCCGAGGAACGCCTCCAGGTTGTTCTCGATGCCCTCGACGACCGTCTCGCGGTACTTCAGCTCGCCGTCCCGGACCCAGGGGCCGACCTCCTGGACGAACTGCGGCTGGAGGTCGTAGTGGTCGCCGACGAGGAAGCCCTCGATGCGGCCGCGGGTCTGGATGAGCCGGGCGAGGTTCCGCGGGCCGGGGGCGGGCTCGGTGTTGTTGTAGACGGAGATCATGCCGCAGACCGCGATCCGGCCGTCCCGGTTGAGGGAGCCGATGGCGGCCTCCAGGTGGTCGCCGCCGACGTTGTCGAAGTAGACGTCGATGCCCTCGGGGGCGGCGGCGCGCAACTGCTCGTGCACCGGGCCCTTCTTGTAGTTGAAGGCCGCGTCGAAGCCGTACTCGTCCAGGAGCAGCCGGACCTTCTCGTCGGAGCCGGCCGAGCCGATGACCCGGGAGGCGCCCTTGAGCTTGGCGATCTGCCCGACCTGGCTGCCGACCGCGCCCGCGGCGCCGGAGACGAAGACCGCGTCGCCCTCCTTGAAGGAGGCGGTGCGCAGCAGACCGGCGTAGGCGGTCAGGCCGGTCATGCCCAGCACGCCGAGGTACGTCGACAGGGGCGCGGCCTCGGGGTCGACCTTGACCGCGTGCCGGCCGTCGACGGCGGCGTACTCGCGCCAGCCGAAGAAGTGCAGCACGTGGTCGCCGGCGGCGATGCCCTCGGCGCGCGACTCCACGACCTCGCCGACGGCGCCGCCCTGCATGGCCTTGCCCAGCTCGAAGGGGGCGACGTAGGACTTGGCGGCGCTCATCCGGCCGCGCATGTACGGGTCGACGGAGAGGTAGCGGTTGCGCACCAGCACCTGGCCCTCACCGAGCGCGGGGACCTCCTCCTCGACCAGGGCGAAGTCCTCGGGCTTCGGCCAGCCGACCGGACGGCTCAGCAGGTGCCATGCGCGGTTGACGGCGGGGCGGGCGGGGGATTCGGTCATGGGGGCGCCTCTCCTCGACAGGGGGTGGGGGGATTACTTCACTACCTGAAACAACGATGCTCCTCAACATTTCAGGTTGTCAAACACCGGGTACCCTGAATTCATGGCCACGCCCCCGAGAACCCGCCGACCGGACGCACTGACCCTTGAGGTCGTCGAGCTGATCGGCGAGGTCGTGGCCCGCTTCTACGCGGACTACGAGGCGGCGGCGGCCGAGCGCTCCCTGACCGGCGCGCAGGCCCGGCTGCTGAGCCTGCTCTCCCTCGAACCGCTGCCGATGCGGAAGCTGGCCCGGCGGCTGAAGTGCGAGCCGTCCAACGTCACCGGGATCGTGGACCGGCTGGAGTCCCGGGGCCTGGTGGAGCGCCGGGCCGACCCCGGCGACCGCCGCGTCAAGGTCGCGGCGGCCACGGACGAGGGCCGCCGCGTCGCCCGCGGCCTCCGCGAGTCCCTGCACTTCGCCCGCGAACCCCTGGCGGGCCTGTCGGAAACGGAACGCACCCTCTTCCGCGACATGCTCCGCCGCATGCTCTCCACGGGCCCGGCGGAGGACTGACGCCGGGTCCGTCCCCGTCGCTGTGCACGACCCGAGCTGCTCGCGGAAAGGACCGTGACCGCGGCGCCCGCCCGCCCGTTACGCGGCGGCCTTCTGGCGGGCCAGCTCGCGTGCACGCTCGTCCAGCTCGCGCGCCTTCGGGTTGCTCAGGTGGCGGCGAATGCGTCGGCGCATGATGCCGAAGTGTTCGTCTGCTCGGGCCGAGCTGAGCGTGGCGTAGTCGTCCAGGAAGTTGTGCCATGTTCCGCATGCGGCTTCGAGGTGCCCGGCTTCGAGCTGTCGCTGGGCGAGCAGGCCGTTCGCGTGCGCGTTGCCCTGCTTCTCGACAGCGGGGCGGGCCCGGTTCGAGGCCCGCATGGCTTCGATCGATCCGGTCACGTCGCCGAGGGCGTAGAGCACGCTGGACCGGTGGAACTCGAAGGCCGCTCGGTCGTACCCGCCGATCGCGTCTCGCCGGTTGTCCGCCTTGGACAGCGCGGCCTCGGTCTCGCGCAGCCGCTCGAAGGCAAGCCGGCGGTCGCCGACCAGGGCGGCGCCATGAGCCTGCTGCCCTCGGAGGAAGGCTCGCAGTCGGGGACCCGCCTTCGGTGCCGCTTCTGCCGCCGAGTCGGCGAGCTGGAGAGCTTTGTTCGCGTGCTTCAAGTTGGCGGCTTGCAACGCCATGCCCCGCAGCGTCCGGCAGTAGGTGACTTCGTCGCTGCCCGCTTTGGCCAGCCCGAGGGCCTGCCGGTAGTAGCGCTGCCCGAGACCGTGCGCCTTCTCGTACATGGCCATCCACCCCGTGAGGTACACGAGATCGCTCGCGGCGGCGCGCATGTCGTTCTTGACGGCTTCGCTTCCGTCTGCCCGCAGGTAGGAGGCTACCGAGTTGACGATGAACGCGGCGGCCATCGGGCGTGCGTGCGCCCCTCCGAGTTCGTCGAGGATGTCCGCGACCTTTTCGGTCATGCTCCGCACCACGGCGACGTCACCGGGGCCGATCCTGACCGTTCGCCCCGCTGCTTGATGTTCGAGCCGGTCAAGAGTCTCGTCGGCTTCGCCGAAGCGAGGCACCACGAGAGCGGCGGAATAGAGCGCGGTCGAGAGGACCGCTCGGCGCGATGGGTCCATGTCTGCCCTTCCGGTGTCGACCAGACCCTCAATGGTGTTCAGCGCCGCCTCGGGGACAACGTCCGATCCGGACACGACGGCTGACGCTCCGAGACCCGCTTCTTCGTGCGTGACCGGTCGACCGATACGTCGGGCGAAAGCTTCGACGATGACCGGACAAACCTGCTTCCGAGGCATGTGCCCATTGAGCCAGTTGCTCACTGACGGCTCGCCGTAGTTGAGGAGAAGGCCCCGCTCGGTACCTACCCGGTTGACGGCCGAAGCCAGTTGCCGATACGTCCAGTTGGCTTCGTCGAGAAGCCTGGCCAGTCCCTCGTTCGGCTCTCGGTTCGGCACTCGGACCACTCCCCGTAACGCCGGTGATGAAGTCATTGAAGTACTCGCGCCCTGCCAACGGTACCGCTGCGGGCGACGGCTTGGTTGCGTAGAGCGACAACGTCAGCGAGAAGGGGAGTCCATGCCAGCCGAGGTCGAACAGCCGGCTCCGCGTAGCGGCGGTTGCAGAACGGCGATCGCCGTATGGGGCCTGTGCTTCTGGGTGCTGCCCTTGCCGCTACCGGCAACCTCTGAACCCCCACCACAAGGAAGGGGCAAGAGCACATGACCATCATGGTGGAGACCCCCAGGGGCGTGCGGACGCGCGACCCCAGGGAGCTACTGAACGCGGTGGAGCCGCTCGTGAAGGAGCGGCTGCACAACATCTTCGACGCTCCCGGGTCACAGGGCGTCGACCTGTGGGAGCGGGAGGTCCGCCTCCTCCTCCGTGACTCCGTGGCGGTTCGCAGTCTCGCGGAACGCATCCTCGGCCAAGCTGTGGCCTACCTGATCACGGCTATGGAAAACCCCGGAGTCGACATCGGGCCGGGCTACACGGTGGATCTCGGCGTCCACCAGATCATTCTCGACACGCCCGTGTACTTCGCGTTCTGCGAGGCGTACAACGGCGGGCAGTACAAGCACCATGCGCCGCTCGTCGAGCGGCGGCGCGACGGAACGGTCATGCGTACTGCCGCGATCATCGAACAGCATGGCTTCGCGGTCGACGCCGAACTGTGGGAAGTCGACGCGGCGGACTGCGGTCCGTGCGACGACAAGGTGCCCGACAGTCACTGACCACCCGACAGGGTGCCCCGCCTGTCCCCCGAGGGGCGGGGCACCCGCCGTTCAACGTCACCCCGAAGGAGGCCCGTTGGCCGCAGAGCACGACTTCGACAACGAGCGCGCTGTATGGGACGCCTACGCTGAGTCGGTGTGGAAGGACGTTGCCGACGCGGAGCCGGCGTTCCGGTGGACCCAGTACAAGGAACACGGTCCGGGCCCGGAACTCCTCGGCGAACCGGCGAGCGTCCTGGAGATCGGGTGCGGTACCGGCCGCGCGCTCGCGTTCCTCGCCCGGCAGGGGGTCGAGGCCCGGGGGGTGGACATGTCGCCGGTCATGGTCGCGCACGCGTCGGATCGGTGGAAGCCGCTCGGCGTCGACTTCGTGTGTGCCGAAGTGCTGGGCTTCCTGGCGAGGGATACGCGCACCTATGACGCCGTATTCTCGGTCTTCGGCGCCGCATGGTTCAGCGACCCGCGCAAGCTCTTCCCGCTGGTCCGCGGACGCCTGAACCCCGGGGGCCGGTTCGTCTTCTCGCAGCCACCGGCCATCCCCGGAGCGTACGGCCCCCAGGGCATGTACAAAGGCGGCTTCGCGGGTCCAGCGACGTACACCTACCGCTACAGCCACACCCCCGCTACGTGGCGAGGTCTCCTGCTCGCGGCGGGCTTCGACAAGGCTGTGGCCTCGGTCCTTGAGGCCCCGAAGCCGGATCACATCGGCACTCTGATCGTCGAGGCTGTCGCTGCGTAGGGTCCGGTGAAAGGTTCGGCGATGCCGAGGCCGGCGGCGGCCAGGACGAAGCCCGCCGGATCAGCAGGGTGCGGCGGCGTCTGCGGTGGGCCGCGGCCTTGCGGTCGCGGTGGCCGATCTCCGTACCGGAAGCGTCTTCCGGAGGCTCGGACGAGGCTTCCGCCGCGCCGGCGGCGCCCGCAAAGCCGGCTGTGGAAGTTGCGCGGAGGCCCCGGTCGGGGCGAGAACTTTCGAAAGCCCCGAAAGCCTTGTGCGTCCGACCCATTGACACCCCCGCCGCGCCCTCCTTACTGTCTCGCCAGCATTTCGAACGAGTGCCGAAATATCGAACACAGCGGAGGACAACAGCCGTGCGCATCACCGGAATCAGCACGCACGTGGTCGGAACGCCGTGGCGCAACCTGACCTATGTCCAGGTGCACACCGACGAAGGGCTCACGGGAGTCGGCGAGACCCGGATGCTGGGCCACACCGACGCCCTCCTCGGCTACTTGAAGGAGGCCGAGGTCAACCACATTCTCGGCTCCGACCCGTTCGCTGTCGAGGACCTCGTGAAGCGGATGAAGTACGGGGACTACGGCCGCGCGGGCGAGATCGTCATGTCCGGCATCGCCGTGGTCGAGATGGCCTGCTGGGACATCAAGGGCAAGGCCCTGGGCGTCCCGGTGTGGCAGTTGCTCGGCGGCAAGGTCACCGACAAGGTCAAGGCTTACGCCAACGGGTGGTACACCACCGAGCGGACGCCCGAGGCGTACCACAAGGCCGCGCGGGGGGTGATGGAGCGCGGGTACCGGGCGCTGAAGATCGACCCGTTCGGCACCGGGCACTTCGAGCTGGACCACCAGCAGACCCTGTACGCCGTGTCGCTGATCGAGGCGGTGCGGGACGCCATCGGGCCGGACGCCGAGCTGATGCTGGAGATGCACGGCCGCTTCTCCCCCGCCACCGCCGTGCGGCTGGCCAACGAGCTGGCGCCGTTCAAGCCGGCCTGGCTGGAGGAGCCGGTGCCGCCGGAGAACCTCAGGGCGCTGAAGAAGGTCGCCGAGAAGGTGGACCTGCCGGTGGCGACCGGTGAGCGCATCCATGACCGGATCGAGTTCCGGGAGCTGTTCGAGGACCAGTCGGTGGACATCATCCAGCCGGACGTCGGTCACATCGGCGGCATCTGGGAGACCCGGAAGCTGGCCGCGACCGCCGAGACCCACTACACCCTGGTCGCCCCGCACAACGTGGGCGGTTCGGTGCTGACCGCCGCCTCGCTCCAGGTCGGCTTCACCTCGCCGAACTTCAAGATCCTTGAGCACTTCAACGACTTCGCGGACGCGGAGATCAAGAAGGTCGTCAAGGGCGCGCCGCAGGTGAATCCGGAGGACGGGTGCTTCCATCTGTCCGACGCGCCGGGGCTCGGCGTGGAGCTGGACACCGACGCGGCGGCCGAGTTCCCGCAGCAGCAGGCCCGGTTCGACCTGTGGGCCGAGGGCTGGGAGCAGCGCAAGCCCAAGGCGACGAAGGCATGAGCGCCGAGGTCGTCGTCGAGGCGCCGGGCGCGCACAGCCTGGTCCCGCACGAGCCGCGCGAGCCCGGTCCCGGGGAGGCGCTGGTGCGGGTGCACGCCGCCGGCATCTGCGGCAGCGACCGCGAGGTGTACCAGGGCAACCGGCCCGAGGGGTACGTCCGTTACCCGCTGACGCCCGGCCACGAGTGGTCCGGGACGGTCTCGGTGGTCGGCCCCGGGGTGCCCGGGTCGCTGGTCGGCCGGAAGGTGGTCGGCGAGGGGTTCCGCAACTGCCAGGTGTGCGACCGCTGCCACGCGGGCGAGACGACGCTGTGCTCCGCCGGGTACGAGGAGACGGGCTTCACCCAGCCCGGCGCGATGGCGCCGACGCTGACCCTGCCCGCCCGGCTGCTGCACGTCCTGCCCGACGACGCCGACCTCGCCGCCGCCGCCCTGCTGGAGCCGGCCGCGTGCATCGCCGCCGCCGCGCTGAAGGCGAACGCCCGGCCCGGTGAGCGGGTCGCGGTGGTCGGCACCGGGACGCTCGGCATGTTCGCCGTGCAGTTCCTGCGGGCCGCCTCGCCGGGCGAACTGCTGGTGGTCGGCACCCGGGACGACCGGGAGGCGCTGTCGCGGCAGTTCGGCGCCACCGACTTCCGGACCAAGGACCGGCCGCTGCCCGGCGGCTTCGACGTGGTCGTCGAGACGGCCGGGTCCGCCGACGCCGCCCGGACCGCCGCCGCGCTGCTCAGGCGCGGCGGGAGGCTGGTGCTGACCGGCATCCCCGCGCCGGGCGCCGACGGACTCGACCCGACCGACCTGGTGGTACGGCAACTGGAGGTGCACACCGTCTTCGGGGCGGCGCCGGACGCCTGGGCGCACGCCGTGCGGGTGTTCGCCGCCGGGCTGCTCGACCCGCTGCCGCTGGTGACGCACGAGCTGCCGCTCTCCGAGTTCTCCCGGGCCATCGAGCTGGTGGGGTCCGGTGATCCGAAGGTCGGCAAGGTGCTGCTCCGCCCCTGACCGTACGCCGGTACGGGGGCGACCTGACGGTCCCCGTACCGGCGTACACCCAGCGCCGTACGCCACCAGCCACGAACTGTGTCCGGTATTTCGAACCGGCATCTCGAACACGAAGGACAGCTTGTGACCGACGCTTCCGCCACGGCGCCCCGCCGGCCCGGTGAGCAGGCCCTCACCGCCCTCGGCCTGGGCGCGCCCGCCCTCGACCCCGCCGACGCCTCGCCGCACTCCTTCCCCGGCGGCGGCCGCTGGCGCACCGAGATCCCTTCCTGTGAGGGGCCCGAGGCGCTGGCGGTGGTCCTGAAGGAGTCCTCGCGGCTGGATGTGCCGATCCACCGGATCAGCCAGGGCAGCGGCGTGTGGATGCTGACCGACGCCGAGATCACCGAGATGGTCGAGGCGACCGCCGAACGGGACATCGAGCTGTGCCTGTTCACCGGGCCGCGCGGCACCTGGGACATCGGTGCCTCGGTCCGTACCGACTCCGGCGGCGCGGGCCTGCGGGCCCGCGGGTACGACGCGGTGGCCGGCTGCGTCGAGGACGCCGTGCGCGCCACCGAACTGGGTGTGAAGTGCCTGCTGGTCGCCGACGAGGGCGTGCTGTGGACGCTGCACCGGGCGCGGGCGGCCGGGATCGTCCCGGCCGACACCACGCTGAAGCTCTCCGCGCTCGTGGGGCCGGTGAACCCGGCCTCCTTCGCGGTGTACGAGCGACTGGGCGCCGACTCGGTCAACGTGCCGAGCGATCTGACGCTGGATCACCTGACCGAGATCCGCCGGGTTTCGGCCGCGCCGATGGACATGTACATCGAGGCACCGGACGACCTCGGCGGCTATGTGCGGATGTACGAGGTGGCCGAACTCATCCGGCGGGGCGCCCCGCTGTATCTGAAGTTCGGGCTGTCCAAGTCCCCGGGGATCTACCCCTACGGCCACCACCTGCGGGAACTGACGCTGGCCACCGCCAAGGAGCGGGTGCGGCGCGGGCGGCTCGCGCTCGATCTGCTGGCCCGGCACGGGGCGGACGGGGAGATGGCTCCGGTGGGGTCGCGACTGCCGGGTCCGCTCAACCGGTTCGAGATTTCGTCATAACGTTCCGGAAACTCTCTTCTCAAAACACGACACGACCGCGCACAATCCCACACACCTCGTCTCGGTATCTCCTCGCACACATCAAGGATGATGATCATGCGCAACCGCAGAGCCGCACTCGCCGCCATCGCCTCGGCCGCCTCCCTCGCCCTGACCCTGACCGCCTGCGGCCAGAACAGCGAGGGCGGCAGCGAGGAGGGCAAGGGGGACAGCAAGGGGGCCACCATCGGCATCGCGATGCCGACCAAGTCCTCCGAGCGCTGGATCGCCGACGGCAACAACGTCAAGCGGGAGCTGGAGTCCAAGGGCTACAAGACCACGCTGGTCTACGGGGAGGACGACCCCGACCAGCAGGTCTCCCAGATCGAGAACCTGATCACCCAGGGCGTCAAGGCCCTGATCATCGCGGCCATCGACAACAAGTCGATGAACAACGTGGTGCAGCAGGCCAAGGACGCCGACATCCCGGTGATCTCCTACGACCGCCTGATCCTCGGCACCCCGAACGTCGACTACTACGCCTCCTTCGACAACGAGAAGGTCGGCGAGCTCCAGGGCACCTACATCCTGGAGAAGCTGGGCCTGAAGGACGGCAGCGAGAAGGGCCCGTTCAACATCGAGCTGTTCGCCGGCTCCAACGACGACAACAACACCCGCTACTTCTTCAACGGCGCGATGAAGGTCCTCAAGCCCTACATCGACAAGAAGCAGCTCGTCGTCCGCTCCGGGCAGACCGCCCTCAACCAGGTCACCACCCTGCGCTGGGACGGCGGCACCGCGCAGAAGCGCATGGACGACATCCTGACCTCGGCGTACAAGAGCGAGCGGGTCGACGCGGTCCTCTCCCCGTACGACGGCATCTCCATCGGCATCCTCTCCGCCCTGAAGTCGGACGACTACGGCTCCAAGAGCAAGCCGCTGCCGGTCGTCACCGGCCAGGACGCCGAACTGGCCTCGGTGAAGTCGATCATCGCCGAGGAGCAGTCGATGACCGTCTTCAAGGACCTGCGCAAGCTGGCGAAGGTGTCCGCGGACATGGTCGACGGGCTCCTCAACGACAAGAAGCCCGAGGTCAACGACACCAAGACGTACGACAACGGCGCCAAGGTCGTCCCGGCGTACCTGCTTGAGCCGGTCGCCGTCGACAAGGACAACTACCAGAAGGTCCTGGTCGACTCCGGCTACATCAAGGCGAGCGACCTCAAGTAACCGCCGGCACCCAGAGATTGGAAGGCACGACCATGGCGGGACCCGTCCTGGAAATGCGCTCGATCGTCAAGACCTTTCCCGGTGTCAAGGCACTGTCGGACGTCACGCTGACCGTCCGCCAGGGCGAGGTCCACGCCATCTGCGGGGAGAACGGCGCCGGCAAGTCGACGCTGATGAAGGTCCTCTCCGGCGTCCATCCGCACGGCACCTACGAGGGCGAGATCCTCTTCGAGGGCCGCCCCTGCGCCTTCAAGGACATCCGGGCCAGCGAGCAGCTCGGCATCGTGATCATCCACCAGGAGCTGGCGCTGGTGCCGTACCTGTCGCTGGCGGAGAACATCTTCCTCGGCAACGAGCACGCCACCCGGGGCTTCATCGACTGGAACGACACCCTCAGGCACGCCACCGAGCTGCTGCGCCGGGTCGGTCTGGAAGACCACCCCGAGACCCGGGTGGCGGACATCGGCGTCGGCAAGCAGCAGCTCGTCGAGATCGCCAAGGCGCTGTCGAAGAAGGTGAAGCTGCTCATCCTGGACGAGCCGACGGCGGCGCTGAACGACGAGGACAGCGGCAAACTCCTCGACCTGATCCTCCAGTTGAAGGAACAGGGCATCACCTCGATCATCATCTCGCACAAGCTGAACGAGATCCGCCGGGTCGCCGACTCGGTGACCATCCTGCGGGACGGGCGGACCATCGAGACGCTGGACGTGAAGGCCCCGGAGACCACCGAGGACCGGATCATCAGCGGCATGGTCGGCCGCGACCTGGAGCACCGCTTCCCCGAGCGCAGCCCGCACCGGCCGGAGGCCGGCCAGGCGCCCGCCCTGGAGATCCGCAACTGGACCGTGCACCACCCGATCGACCAGCAGCGCAAGGTCGTCGACGACGTGTCGCTGAGCGTGCGCCGCGGGGAGATCGTCGGCATCGCGGGCCTGATGGGCGCCGGGCGCACGGAACTGGCGATGAGCGTCTTCGGCCGCAGCTACGGCCGGTACGCGGCCGGCACGGTCCTCAAGGACGGCCGGGAGATCCGTACCAAGTCCGTGCCCGAGGCGGTCCGGCAGGGCATCGCCTATGTCACCGAGGACCGCAAGCACTACGGGCTGAACCTGATCGACACCATCAACCGCAACATCTCGCTCAGCGCCCTGGGCAAGGTCGCCAAGCGCGGGGTGGTGGACGAGCACGGGGAACGGCAGGTCGCCGAGGGCTTCCGCAAGTCCATGAACATCAAGGCGCCGACCGTCTTCGAGCCGGTGGGCAAGCTGTCCGGCGGCAACCAGCAGAAGGTCGTCCTCAGCAAGTGGATCTTCGCGGGTCCGGACGTGCTGATCCTGGACGAGCCGACGCGCGGCATCGACGTCGGCGCGAAGTACGAGATCTACACGGTCATCGACCAACTGGCCGCCCAGGGCAAGGCGGTCGTCTTCATCTCCTCCGAGCTGCCGGAGCTGCTCGGCATGTGCGACCGCATCTACACCATGGCCGCGGGGCGGCTGACCGGTGAGTTCTCGCGGGCCGAGGCCTCGCAGGAAGCGCTGATGCGTCAGATGACGAAGGACAAAGAGGTAACCCGATGAGCACGGATGTGACCGCCAAGACGCCGGCCCCCGCGCCGGCCGGGAAGGGCGGGCCGGCCGGCGGCGACGGCCTGCTCCAGTTGATGATCGACGGCATGCGCCGCAACATGCGGCAGTACGGCATGCTGTTCGCACTCGGCCTGATCGTGGTGCTGTTCGCCGTGTGGACCGGCGGCGACCTGCTGCTGCCGCGCAACGTCTCCAACCTGGTGCTGCAGAACAGCTACATCCTGATCCTCGCGATCGGCATGATGCTGGTGATCATCGCGGGCCATATCGACCTGTCGGTGGGCTCGCTGACCGCGTTCATCGGGTCGATGGCCGCCGTGTTCATGGTCAAACACGATCTTCCCTGGCCCGTCGCGCTGATCCTCTGCCTGGTGATGGGCGCGGTGGCCGGCGCGGTCCAGGGCTTCTTCATCGCGTACGGCGGCATACCGTCGTTCATCGTGACCCTCGCGGGCATGCTGATCTTCCGCGGTCTGACGGAGATCTTCCTGGAGGGCCAGACCCTCGGCCCGTTCCCGGAGGGCCTGCAGAAGGTCGCCAACGGCTTCCTCCCGGAGGTCGGCCCGAACACCAACTACCACAACCTCACCCTGCTGCTGGGCCTCGCGCTGATCGCGTTCGTCGTCTTCCAGGAGCTGCGGGACCGCAAGCGGCAGCAGGAGTTCGCCCTCGACGTCCTGCCGGCCAAGCTGTTCGCGCTGAAGCTGGTCGCGCTGATCGCCGCGGTGCTCGTGGTCACGCTGCTGCTCGCCTCCTACAAGGGCGCCCCGATCGTCCTGCTGGTCCTGGGCGTGCTGCTGGTCGGCTTCGGCTATGTCATGCGCAACGCGATCATCGGCCGTCACATCTACGCCATCGGCGGCAACCTTCCGGCGGCCAAGCTGTCGGGTGTGAAGGACAAGAAGGTCACCTTCCTGGTCTTCGTGAACATGGGCATGCTCGCGGCCCTGGCGGGTCTGGTCTTCGCCGCCCGCTTCAACGCGGCCTCGCCCAAGGCGGGCCTCAACTTCGAGCTGGAGGCCATCGCCGCCTCGTTCATCGGCGGCGCGTCGATGAGCGGCGGCGTCGGCACGGTCCTCGGCGCCATCATCGGCGGCCTGGTCCTGGGCGTGCTGAACAACGGTATGAACCTCGTCGGCATCGGCACCGACTGGCAGCAGGTCATCAAGGGCCTGGTCCTGCTGGCGGCGGTCGGCTTCGACGTGTGGAACAAGCGCAAGGTCGGTTCGTAGGTCGTCCCGGGCCCCCGTCTCCCCGAGACGGGGGCCCGATTCCTTTCAGGAGAGCCGCACATGGAACTGAGCAGACGCACGGTCATCGCCTCCGCCGCGGCGGCGGGGGTCGCCGCCACCACGGCCGGTGGCACGGCGCACGCCACGGGAGGCAGGAAGCCGGTGAAGGAACTCTTCGGCAGGCTCGCCGACGGTACGAAGGTCCACCGCTGGTCGCTGGAGAACGGCGGCACGCGGATGAGCGTGCTGTCGTACGGCGGTGTCGTGCAGTCCCTGGAGATCCCCGACCGGCGCGGCCGGTACGCGAACGTCTCCCTGGGCTTCGACAACCTCGACGACTACGTGGCCCGCAGCCCGCACTTCGGCGCGCTGATCGGCCGGTACGGCAACCGCATCGCCAAGGGCCGCTTCACCCTGGACGGCACGACGTACCAGCTCTCCGTCAACGACGGCGAGAACTCGCTGCACGGCGGCGCCCTGGGCTTCGACTACCGGGTGTGGGACGTGGAGCCGTTCACCAAGGGCTCCGACGTCGGCCTGGTGCTGCACTACACCAGCGTCGACGGCGAGATGGGCTACCCCGGCACCCTGAAGTCGAAGGTGACGTACACCCTGACCCGCTCCGGCGACTGGCGGATCGACTACGAGGCGACCACCGACAAGGCCACCGTCGTCAACCTCACCAGCCACGTCTACTGGAACCTGGCCGGCGAGGGCAGCGGCACCATCGAGGACCACGAGCTGTCGATCGCCGCCTCCCGGTTCACGCCCACCGACGCGGGCCTGATACCCACCGGCGAGCTGGCGAGGGTCGGCGGCACCCCGTTCGACTTCCGCCGGGCCAAGCCGATCGGCCGGGACATCCGGGCCGCCCACCCGCAGCTCGTCACCGCCAAGGGCTTCGACCACAACTGGGTGCTGGACAAGGGCATCACCGCCCGCCCCGAGCAGATCGCCACCCTGCGCGACCCGTCCTCCGGGCGGCGCCTGACCATCGCCACCGACCAGCCCGGCCTGCAGTTCTACTCGGGCAACTTCCTCGACGGCACCCTCACCGGCACCGGCGGCCGGCTCTACCGGCAGGGCGACGCGCTCTGCCTGGAGACCCAGCACTTCCCGGACTCGCCGAACCAGCCGTCGTTCCCGTCGACGGTGCTGCGCCCCGGCGAGGTCTACCGGACGACGACGATCCACTCGTTCGACTCCTGACCACCGGCGCCTGAGCGTCCGTACTCCTGGGTGGCCCGCGCTCGTCGCGCGGGCCACCCGAGCGTGTGCCGGTGCCCTCGGGTGGGTCACCCGGGGTCAGCCGGGGTCAGCCGGGGGTCAGCCGCCACTGCTGGCAGGCGTTGTTCAGCCACGACCACTGCCGTACGTCGGCCGAGTCGGCGGTGGAGCAGTTCGCGACGTCGGCGACCTTGCCCGTGGCCTGGTTGACGATCCGGACGTGACCGCCGTCGGTGGCCAGGAACCGGAACCGCTGGCAGGTGTTGTCCAGCCACGACCACTGGCGCAGGTCGGCGCCGTCGGCGGCGGAGCAGTCGGCGGTGTCGAGCACCTTGCCGGTGGCCACGTTCACCAGCCGGTGGGTGTCGTCCCCGAGGTCCTCCAGTCGCCACCGCTGGTTGGCGCCCCCGTTGCAGGTGTACTGCGCCACGTTCGCCCCGTCCGCCGCCGAACCCCCAACGACGTCGAGGCACTTGCCGCTGTTGCGATTGCTGACGGTGTACGTCGTCAAGGCGGCGGACGGCTCGCCCGACGGCCCCGCCGCACTCGCCCCGAGCCGGACCGGCGTGCCGAGGTTCGGCGTGCCGTCGGCGTTCCAGGTGAACTTCTGCGCCCGGGTCGTACGCCCGTTGTCGCAGCCCTCCGAGGCCGAGTCGTTGGCGTGGTAGACGATCCAGCTCTCGGTGCCGTCCGGCGAGGTGAAGAACCCGTTGTGCCCCGGCCCGTACACCCCGTTGCCGTCGCTGCGCTGGAAGACCGGCGTGGACTTCTTCGTCCAGGAGGACGCGGACGCCGGGTCGCTCCCGGTCAGTTCCAGTTGCCCCAGCTTGTAGTCGGGGGTCCAGCAGCCGCTGGCCGAGTAGACCAGGAACGTCCGCCCGCCCCGCTGGAGTACCTCCGGCCCCTCGTTCACCGTGCCGCCCACCCGCTCCCAGGCGTACGTCGGCGTGGAGACGGTCGAGAAGGACGAGCTGACCGTGTACGGGTTGGACATGCGCGCGGCGACGAGGTTCTGCGTGCCGCCCCCGCTCGCGCTGCCGAAGAGGTAGAGCTGCCCGCCGATGGCGGCGACCGTCGGGTCCAGCATCCAGTTGGAGTTGAGCTGCCCCCGGTAGGTGTACGGCCCCATGGGGTCCGAGCCGGCGCTCTGGAGGACGTGGCTGCGCTGGGTGGGGTTGTAGTCGGAGACGTTCTGCCCGGCGACGTAGTACAGGTACCAGCGGCCCTGGAGGTAGTGCAGTTCGGGCGCCCAGATGTTGCAGCACCGGGAGGCGGCGTCGCCCTGCCACACCTGCACGCCGGGCGCGGTGGCGAGGCCGCCCAGGGTGGGCGACTTGCGGATGGTGACGGCGTCGGTCCAGCTCGTCGTCACCAGGTAGTAGTTGCCGTCGTGGTAGGTGATCCAGGGGTCGGCGCCCTTGACGGACTTGACGGGGTTGGCGAACGAGGCGGCGCTCGCGGAGGACTGCCCCAGCGACAGGGCCAGCAGCAGCGCGGCCAGCAGGGTCAGTAGGCGACGGGCCATCCGCTGCTCCAGTTCAGGAGGTTGACGCCGAGCTTGGGCGTGCCGTTGTCGGCGCCGTCGTAGTAGTGGTAGACGATCAGGTCCCCGTCGGTGTCCTTCATGATCGACTGCCCTCCGGGGCCGATGACGTTGCCGTGCGACTCCAGCACGGGCGTGCCCCCGTTGCTGGTCATCGCGACGCCGTTCCTGTCGTAGTACGGCCCGGTGACGCTGGTGGCGCGGCCGACCTTGACCTTGTACGTGGAGCTGGTGCCGGCGCAGCAGGTGTCGTACGAGGCGAAGAGGTAGTAGTAGCCGTTGCGCTTGACGACGTAAGGGGCCTCGACGGCTTTCGTCCCGGTCGGGCGGGAGGCGAGCGAGTACCGCGTCGTGTTGCCGGAGAGCTGCTTCCCGGTCGACGGGTTGATCTGGATCATCTTGATCCCCGTCCACCAGCTCCCGAACGACAGCCACCACTTGCCGTCGCTGTCGACGAAGAGGTTGGGGTCGATGGCGTTGTAGTCGCTGGCGCTGTTGGAGGTGTAGACGATCCCGTAGTCGGCCCAGGTGCCCGGCTGCCCGGTCGTGGAGCCCGCGAGCCCGATGGCGGACGTGTTCGACCCGAACTTCGAGACGGAGTAGTACATCAGGTACTTCCCGCCCTGGTACGAGATGTCCGGCGCCCACGCCTCCGGGACGGAGGAGTAACCCGACCACCAGCCCGGCCGGGCGGAGAACGCGTCGGCGCCCGCGCCGAACGCGATGCGGTCGGAGGAGGTCTTGCTGGCGATGCCGCCACCGGTGGCGTACAGCAGGTACTGCCCCGACGAGGTACGGATCATCGTCGGGTCGTGCGTGACGACGGACCCGGTGACCCGGCCGGGGTTCGGGTAGGCGTTCGCCGTGCTCGGCAGCAGGGCGAGCACGGCGGCGGCGGGGACGGCGAGGAGAGCGGTTCTCTTGCGGCTCATGGGGGACGCTCCTGTTCCGCGTGCGAGGGGGAAGGGCGTACGGCGACCCTGTTCTGTTCGACACTTCGAACAACGATCGCTACTTCGGACGGGAACGTAGAATCGAACCCCTTGCGCGTCAATGGTTCGCGCAGGACTCCGCGGGCAGCGCGATCTCGGCGCGGACGGTCTTGCGGGGTGGTTTGCCGTCCACCACCTCCCAGCGGTCCGCCAGCGCGGCGACGAGGGCCAGCCCTCGGCCGTGCTCGTCGAGGGGGCCCGTGGCGCGTACGGCGGGGCGGGGCGGCCCGCTGTGCGTGTCCGTCACCTCGATCCCGAGCCCCGCCGGCCCCAGGGTGAGCCGCAGCTCGAAATCCCGGCCGGGGACGCGCCCATGGGTCACGGCATTGGCGGCCAGCTCCCCGACGATCACGGCGGCCCGATCGGAGACGTCCGAGCCGTACGGGATTCCCCAGGCTTGGAGCCGGCTCCCCACGAGACGCCGGGCGAGCCGAGCGCCGCGCGGCGTGGCGCTGAGTCGCTGAGTGAACACACGTACGGTGACGGCCCCTTGCCGGGCGGGTGGTGCGGTCATGCGCCCAATGTGGCCGAGTCACGAGCGGCTTCACCAGGTGGGAGGCGTGTACTCCGCGCGGGAGTACGCGGTCACGGGCTGGACAGTACCCGTCACCAGCCGTGACCATGGCGGGGGGAGGTGACGGAACGTGAACCACGAGTCGTCGGACAGTCTGCGCACGTTCGGTGCGATGGTCCAGGGGTTGCGGGAGCACGCGGGGCTGAGCCGGGAGGAGTTCGCGGAACTGGTCCACTTCTCCAAGCACACGGTGGCGTCCGTGGAACTGGGCCGCCGGATGCCGGACGCGGCCTTCGTGGACCGCGCGGAGGAGGTCTTCGGCAACACGGGCGCGTTACGCCGGGCGGCGGCTCACCTGGTACGGCAGCCGGGGCTGGCGTCCTGGTTCCGGCGGTGGGCGCAGTTGGAGGGGGCGGCCATCACCCTGTGCACGTACGACTGCCGGATGGTTCCGGGACTCTTGCAGACTGAGGCGTACGTACACGCTCTGTCTGCGGCCGCGATTCCGCCGCTGAGTGACGCCCAGATCAAGGAACGGTGGACCGCGCGGGCCGAGAGGCAGAAACTACTGCGGGAGCGTCCGAACACAGCGTTCAGTTTCATCCTGGAAGAGCACGTGTTCCTGCGGCGCACGGGCGGGGTCGAGGTGACACAAGGACTCATCAATCACGTCCTGGAGGTCGCCGAACTTCGCAACATCGAGATCCAGGTGATGCCCCTGATGCAGGGGACGCATGCCGGGTTACAGGGGCCCATCCACTTGCTGGAGTCACCTGAAAGTCACTGGTACGCCTACAACGAGGGACAAAAGAGCGGCCAGTTGATCGCGGACCGAAAAGTGGTCAGCGTACTGCAGAAGCGATATGCCAGTATGCGTTCCCAGGCTCTTACCGTGCCGGACTCCATGAGCCTGTTGCGGCGGATGCGAGGACAACTATGAGTACCGACCGACTGACCTGGCTCAAGTCCAGCTACAGCAGCAGCAGTGACGGGGACTGTGTCGAGATAGCCACCCGCCCTGACGCCGTCCACGTCCGTGACTCCAAGGACAGGAACGGCGCCCGGCTCACCGTCTCCCCCGGTGCCTGGGTCGACTTCCTCACGCGGGTGTGTGGCTGACGAAGACGCCCTTGGCGCGGGTGCCGTCGGGGGCGTCCCAGGCGCCGGAGACGTGGCCGGTCGGGCCCTGTGCGGAGCCGGGGCGCAGGACCCGGTGGATGCGCAGGGTCGCGTCCGTCAGGGGGAGGTCGGTGGTGTCCTCGGTGTCGGCGGGGGCGGCGGACGTGGGGGTGAGGGGGCCGGTGCCCGGGTGGGCGCGGGTGACCTCGCGGTCGGGGGTGTCGGTGATGCTCTGGGCCTGCGGCTCGGCGCGGCCCTCGACCAGGGCGAGCAACTGGGCGACCAGGACCGGGTCGTGGCAGCCGTCGTAGACCCAGCGCTGCCCCAGTACGCCGTGTTCCGTCGTGCCGATCAGCGCGTGGTCCGCGCCGTCGAGCGGGGCCCCCCGGTAGGTCAGCGGCACGAAGTAGGTGGCGTCGGAGGCATCGGTGACGATCATGAACTCGATGCCGACCTCGCCCTCCGGGTCGTCCAGCCGGAAACCGCCGGCCTTGGTCAGTTCCGGCTCGCCCGCCCCGCCGCGGTACCACGGCCGGGAGGGGAGCCAGGAGGTGAGGAGTTCCAGCTTGGTCGGCTTGACATAGGTCTGATGAATGACAGCCATGCCGATGATTGTTCCATCCGCACGGCGCCCGCGATCAGGCGGCCGGGTGCGGGTACCGCTCGTCGTCCGGCCACGTGCCGCCGTCGGGCAGGTTGGCGATCACGGTGACGACATCGCTCTCCGTCTTGACCTGCCATTTTTCCCAGCCGGGAATGAAACAGTTCCCGGAGTCGAGGTTGCTGCCGTCCGGCTCCTGGTGGAGGTGGCCGACGACGCAGATCCGGTACCCCTTCACGGTGACGTACGTGTACGCCTGCCTGGTCTTGCGCTGCTTCGCCGAGGTGTTGACGTACACGGACTTGGTGAAGTCCGCGGCCTTGACCGCCGCCAGCGCGTCGTCGTCGGTGAAGTCCGCCGGCACTCCCCACTTGCACTTGGTCATGTCCCAGGGCATGGGGTCCTCCTTGACGTCGCGGGGGCGGTATTCCGCCACCCTGAGGACGGGACCTTACTGCCGGGGCCTGGTGCCGTCGACGGGAATCACATAGTCCTTTTTCTCCCGATTGACACCGGCCGCGGGTCGCGACGCTCACTCGTCCGCGGGTTTGGCCGGTCCCATGTAGATCAGGTCATCGGTGAACCTGTCGCCCAGTGCCTCCTTGCCTCGGATTTCGAAGCCCATCTGGACCAACCCCCGGACGATGACGCGCAGGCCAGGCAGGTCCGCAAAAGGTGTGAGGTCCAGAGGCGTCTCCCGGTCAGAGCTGATCTGCAGATCGAAAGTCAGCTCGTTGAGTTCTGGGAAGAGTGCACGTACACGAGAAGTGTCGCTGTGCCGTATGAGGCGTGTCAGTGTCAGGCGACGTACATGGGCGAGCGCCCCTGGAGCCGTCAATGCCGAAAGACTATGGACTCTCAAGGTCAGTCCGCTGATCCGGGGTCGGGCACCCACTGCGGTCAGGATCTCCGGAACGTCTCGCGTCCCGCTATCGACGACCAGCGATTCGAGCCCCATCCAGTAGGGCAGAGTCGACAGCCAACTCGTGTCAGTCGAGTACACCGACAGGTTCTGTACCCCGGGATGCGCCGCGAGGCCCCCCCACCCACCGTCGGGTACCCCGTTCAGTCGAAGGGTGTGCAGGGCCTCGAACTGTGGAAGAACACTCAGGTTGCCCACCGGCACTCCCCCCATGTGCAGCGCTATGGACGCCAGAGGCAAGTCGGACAGCACGGAGAGGTCGAGCCCACAGCTTATGACCCCCAGTTCCAGGTGCTCCAGCTCGGTACGGCTGCGCAGAAAGGCCAAACTGTTCAGTGATGCGCAGTTCCGGCAGTCAAGCCTCTTCAGCCCCGCTGTCGGCAAATAGGTATCGAGTTCCTCCGCCGAGAAGGAAGTGTCCACGGAGACATGCCGGAGGGAGCCGAAGAGCGGCAGATGAGGGAGCATGTCCGGTTCTTCCAAGGACAGGTAGGGCACATGCATACCGGCCAGTACCTCATGAGCGTACGCGCCGATAGGGTGCAGGGCCCAGCCCCGCACGATGAGCCTGACGATGTGTCCTTCAGAGTTCGAGACAAACGCCCTAATGGCTCGCCGCGCCCGAGGGCTGCGGATGTGGGTGAGCGCGAAAACCGTCGCCTCGGCATCCACCACCTCCTCGGCGGACGGCAGTACGTCCACCGCCCAATCCCCCAGCCCCGCCATCTCCATGGCTTCCTCGTACGACTGGGGCGGCATCAGCCCCCGGACCGACTCACGGACCCGATCGCTCAGCGCGGCGTCCAGGGACAGCAGGCTGGTCGCGCAGCGGGCCGCCAGGATCAGCAGGTGCCAGCGCTTCTCCCGGTGCTCGGCCGCCTCCCCGAAATCGACCAGTTTGCCGATGAGTTCGTTGGCGTCCCGGCGCGTCGCGTGGCCGACGGCCAGGACGATCACGTCCTGCCACTCCTCCTTGTCGGCCCGGTCGAGCAGTTCGAGGATGTAGCCGCTCTCGTGGAACTCCTTCGCGGCGAGGAACTCCTGGAAGGTGCGGTGGATGAACTGGATCGCGTCGTCCGTGCGCTCGCGGAGCAGGCCGCTGCGCTCCAGCAGGAACCGCAGGACCCGTGCGGGAGCGGCCTGGGAGCTGATCTGCGGCATGTCCCGCATGGCCAGTTCCAGTTGCTGGACGGCGATGGCGTGGGTCATCTGCTGCTGGCCGGTGCGGACCAGCCAGATGGCCAGCCGTTGCAGCAGCGCGTGCTGCTCGTCGGAGTCGAGGGCGAGGTCGTCGGGGTTGCGGACGCCCCGTGCGGCGTCCCGGCCGCCGAGCAGCATGGCGAGGGCGGCCCGGTACAGCGACCAGCGGGTGGTGGGCAGCAGGCCGCCGCGGCGGCGGTGCAGGGCGCAGATCACGGCGCACAGCAGCGGGGTGCGGGCGAGTTCCCGCAGCGCGGTGTTCTCGTCCAACTGGTGGAGCAGGCTCTCTTCCAGGGAGGTGAGCTGGTCCCGCTCGTCGGCCTGGCGCCGCCCGGTGAACAGCAGGTCGCACTCGATGCGCGCGGCGGCGTGCCACGCCTGGACGAAGGACCGGATGTCCTCGTCGCTCATCGGCCGCAGGGTCAGTTCCGTGAAGCCGTCCGGGGCGAGCCAGTCCTTGTCGACCGCGTTGGGCCGCACGGTCGCCAGGCAGCGGGTGCGGGGGTAGCGGTCCAGGAGGACGGCCAGCCAGCGCCGGGCCTCCTCGCGTCTGTCCTCCGGTACCTCGTCCAGGCCGTCCACCAGCAGCAGGCCCCGGCCGGCTTCCAGAACGCGCCGGACCCAGCCCGACGGTGCGCTGTCGGTCAGGACCCGGCCGGCCGACAGCAGCTCCGGCACGGCCGGGAACTTCCCGCCGCGTGCGTGTACTTCGCGCAGCGGGATCACGAAGGGCACCAGCCCGTTCAGCTCGGCGAGGTTCTCGTTGAGGGTGGCGTTGGCCGCGTGCGCCGCGAGCCACCACACCAGGGTCGTCTTGCCCGCCCCCGCCTCACCGCGCAGCAGCGCGCGGGGGCGGTCGGCGAGGAGCGTGTCGATGCGGTGCGAGGAGGCCGCCGGTTTGAGCCGTTCGCTGCGGTGGACGTCGTCCTCGTGGGCGGGTTCGGCCTCCAGGCTGAGGTAGGCGGTGTCCAGGTCCCAGCGGGCCTCGCCCCGGCCCAGTTCGTCGATGCCGAAGATCTCCGTCTTGCGGTACTGCGAGCTGAGGTCCTCGGCGTACCGGGCCTCGAACCGTTCGTCCCGGGGGTGGACGTCGGTGACGTCCTCCACATCGATGTCGAAGCGGACCTTCCCCTCCTCGGCCGACGCCTTCGCCATCGCCTCGAACGGTGTCGCCTCCACCCTGAGGTGCAGCCGGTCGCGCGGGACCTCGGTGACGATGCCGAGCAGGACCGCTCCGGCGAAGACGGGCGCCCCCGACAGGCCCTGGAGGGGCGAGTCCCGGCGGCCCGCCTCGTCGGCGGGCGGGCGGTCCAGCTCGCAGACGAGGGTCCTCCTCATGCGTCCCGCCATCGGCAGCACACTGACCCGGTACTGGTCGTACTCCAGGTCCTCGCCCTCTTCCCCGTAGCGCTGGATCTCCGGGAAGCCGACGATCTGGCAGTGCGGCAGCGGCTCGGGCGTGGCGACCCTGCCGACTCTCAGCCGTCCCATCGGCGCCGCGCGTTCGGCGCTCACCAGGGGCGAGTCGGCGCGCAGCACGGCCACGTCGTGGGCCTTGCTCTCCCAGATGACCGTGCACGCAGTCGTACTCCGGGCCGAGGGGTGGATCGCCTCCACCGCCCCGCTCCCGACCACGTGCCACGCGGTCAGTACATGCCGTGGGTCCAGCAGCACCCCGCTGCCCTGCCCGTCGGCGAGGACCGCGACCACGCGGTCCAGGGCCCGGCCTCCGATCACGACGCGTCGCTGTCCTGGCCGAAGCCGGCCACGCTGCCCCGGGCGTGGTTGCGTACCCGCCAGGGGCCGCCGGTGCGGGAGTCGATCGCCTTGAGCGTGACGGCGACCCGGTGGGTGCTGGTGCGGCTGCCGCCCCCGTCGACGCCCGCCTCGACCACCCACGCCTTGACCTTGACGCCGCCCTTGATCTCCTTGCGGAGTTCGACACCGAACTCCAACTGGATGTCCCCGACCTCGAACGTCACGTCCTGGCCGGTCGCCCGGGACGCCGCGGTGATCAGTTCATCCCGTACCGCCTGTACGGCGTCGGCCAGTTCGATGTGGTGCTCCTCGGACACGTGCCCCCCTGTGGTCGGTTGCTCAGGGGGACCACGCTAGGGAGATCGCCGCGCCGCCGCCAGCGGTTGTTCGGCAACGGCCGGTGCGGATTCGGCCGCCCGCTCCCGCAGATGCGCCCGGATCGAGTACGCCAGGGCCGCCGCCCACAGGGCGTACAGGAGAATGTAGACGCAGAGCGCGGGCGCGCCGGTCAGCCGGGCCCAGTCGCTGTGCAGCAGGGTGCGGACGTTGGTGACGATGATGACGCCGCCGACCGCCGAGCCGAGGACGCGCGGGGGGACCAGGCGGACCAGCCAGGCGGCGATGGGCGCGGCGACCAGGCCGCCGAGGAGGAAGGCACCGACCCAGGTCCACTTCAGGCCCTGGGAGCCCAGGGAGAACAGGAAGCCGAGGCTGGCGGCGATCGCCACCAGGAACTCGCTGGTGTCGACGGAGCCGATCACCTTGCGCGGCTCCAGCCGGCCGCTGGCCAGCAGGGCCGGGGTGCCGACCGGGCCCCAGCCGCCCCCGCCGGTGGCGTCGAGGAACCCGGCGACCAGGCCCAGCGGGGACAGGAACCGTTTCCGCAGCGGCTTGCCGAGGCGGCCCTCGGGCAGGCCGCGCAGGGTGAAGCGGGACATGACGTACAGGCCGAGGCCGAGCAGGATCACGGACATCACCGGGGCGGCGACCTCGGTGGACAGGCGGGCCAGGACGGTCGCGCCGAGGAAGGCGCCGACCGCGCCGGGCACGCCGATGCGCAGGACGACCTTCCAGTCGACGTTGCCGAAGCGCCAGTGCGAGACGCCGGACATGAGGGTGGTGCCGATCTCCGCGAGGTGGACGGTCGCGGAGGCGGCGGCCGGGTTGGTGCCGAGGGCGAGGAGCAGGGTGGTGGAGGTCACGCCGTAGGCCATGCCCAGGCTGCCGTCGACGAGCTGGGCGCCGAGGCCGGCGAGGGCGAGCAGTATCAGCGTGCGCATGGCAGTACCGCCGTCCTGTCGATGTCCCGCTTCCGGTTCCCGGATTGTTTCCGGGTTTCCCCACCGGAGAGATAGGGATGGGGTCCGGGTGACACTAGGGCGTCGATCTGAGGACGGGCTGAGACGGGGATGAGAACGTTCCACAGGTTCGGCACGGGGCGCCGGCGGCCCGCACCGGCCCCGGCGCGCCCCCGCTGAGCTGCTCATATGACCATTACGGGGACGGTTGTAGAGAATGGCCCCGCACGTGAACAGCGCATGAACCCGCGCCCGACAGGAGGCGCTCGACAGGAGGCGCTCCCCTTGGAGCTGACCAGACGTACCTTCAGCGCCGTCGCCGGCACCACCGTCCTCGGCCTCGTGCTCGGCGGCGGCAGCAGCGGCGCGGTGGCTCCGTCCGGGGCCGGCCGCACCGTGCCCACCGGGCCGCCGCCCCCGCCGCCGGCCGCCGACGGGCGCCGCCACGAGGTCGGCTTCGACCGGTACTCGCTGCTGGTGGACGGGCGGCGGCTGGTGCTGTGGTCCGGCGAGCTGCAGCCCTTCCGGCTGCCGAGCCCCTCGCTGTGGCGGGACGTGCTGGAGAAGATGCGCGCGCACGGCTACAACGCGGTGGAGGTCCCGCTCGCCTGGAACCAGCACTCCCCCGCCCCCGGCCGCTACGACTTCACCGGCGTCCGGGACCTCGGCCTGTTCCTGCGGACGGCCGCCGGGGCGGGCCTGTACGTGGTGCTGCGGCCCGGTCCGCGGATCGGCGCCGACGTGGACGCGGGCGGCCTGCCGGGCTGGCTGGCGGGGATCGCCGCGGCCGACCGTCCCCGGCACGAGCGGGAGTGGCTGCGCCGGGTGGACGCGATAGCCGGGCGGCACCTCTACACGGCGGGCGGGGGCACGGTGCTGCTGTACCGGCTGCCGGAGGGGGAGCCGCGCGGGCAGGTGCGCGCCGACGGGATCGACGTACCCCTCGTCCACGGCGACACCGCGGTGCGGCGGGCCGAGGACGCCGCCGAGGAGCGGCGGCGTCGGCTCGGGGACCTCGCGGGCGGCTCGGTGACGCCCCAGGGGGCGCTGGCGTTCGGCGGGGTGTCGTGGGGGTGGCTCGGCGCGCCGCCGGTGCCCGCGGCGTACGACGAGGGTGCCGCGTTCGACGGCGGGCGCAAGGCGACGGAGCGACTGGCGCCGGTGCACCAGATCGGGCAGTTGCTGCGGCACGTGCCCGACCTCTCCAAGCTGGAACCGGCGGCGGAGGTGCGGGCCGGGGACCGCCGGGTGACGGTGCGGCACCTGGCCAACCCGGACACCGGCACCCAGGTGTACGTGCTGCGCAACGACTCCGACCAGGACGTGACCACGAAGCTGCCGGGCACCGCCGTCCAGACGCCCGTCCCGGTGGCCGCCCGGGACGCCAAGCTGCTGGTCACCGGCATGTCGATGGGCGGGGACCGGAAGCTGGGGTACGCCACCGTGCAGCCGATGCTGTTCCTGGGGGCGGGCCGGCAGGACATCGCCGTGTTCGTGGGCCGGTACGGCGAGATGGCGCAGGTGGTGCTGGACTGCCCGAGCCAGCCGGAGACCACGCGGCTGGACGCCGAGGCGGCCTGGGCGTACGACCAGGGCCGGCTGCACGTGACCGCCCCGCTGGGCGTCGGGGGCCTGACCCGGGTGCTGGTGGAAGGGGGCGGCTCGGACCGGCCGCTGGTGCTGGTGTTCGCCGACGACGCGACCTCGCTGCGGCTGTGGCCGTACGAGACGCCGTCCGGGAAGGTCCTCGTCTACGGCCCGGCGCTGCTGCGCGGGGTCACCCTGGACGGCTCCACCGCGAAGCTGACCGGGGACGTCCGGGCCGCGACCGGCCTGGAGGTGTGGGGGCCGCGCGGACTGACCGGCCTCACCTGGAACGGCACCACGCCCCGGGTGACGCTCACCCGGGCCGGCAGCGTGACGGTCGCGGCTCCGGCGCCGGGCACGGCACCGATGCCGGGCGCGCCCGCGCCGGCGCTCCCCGCGCTCACGAACTGGCGGCGGCGGACCGAGAACCCGGAGTCGGCGCCGGACTTCGACGACGGCGACTGGACGGCCGCCGACAAGCGGACGTCGTCGGGTCCGACGCCCGTGCCGCAGGGGCAGCCCGTCCTCTTCGCCGACGACTACGGCTTCCCGTACGGCGATGTCTGGTACCGGGCCCGCCTCACGGACGCCGCCGGGCTCACGTCGGTGCGCCTGGCGCACCGCACCGGCGGGCAGGGGCTTGTGCTGGCCTGGCTGGACGGGGAGCCGCTGGGCGCCGGCCGGGGCACGGCCGACGGGGAGACGACGACCGTGCTGAAGCTGCCCCAGGCCCTGCGCGAGCGGTTCCGGGGCCGGTCCGAGGGGGTGCTGTCGGTGCTGGTGCGGCCGGGCCCGCACGACGACGGGTGGACGGCGCGCGGACTGACCGCCGTCACCTTCGGGGGCGCCGCCGCGAAGGCCCGGTGGCGGGTGCGGGGCGCCGCCGCCCCCGACCCCGTGCGCGGGCCGCTCAACAACGGCGGGCTGTACGGCGAACGGGAGGGCTGGCACCTGCCGGGCCTCGACGACGGCGACTGGGCGGCGGCGAAGCTGCCCCGGGCGGACCGCCGGCAGGGCGTCACCTGGTACCGGACCCGGTTCCGGCTGTCCGTCCCCAAGAATGTGGACACCGCCGTCGGGCTCGTCCTGGAGGACGCCCCCGGCCGGGCGTACCGGACGCAGATCTTCCTCAACGGCTGGAACCTCGGCCAGTACGTCAACGGCGGCGCCCAGCACACCTTCGTGCTGCCCGGCGGCATCCTGCGCACCCGGGGCGACAACACCCTGGCGCTGGCGGTGCTGGCGGAGGGCACGACGGCCGCCGGACCGGGCGAGGTGCGGCTGACGGTGCTGGGCAGCGCGGCCGGAGGGGTGCCGGTGGAACCGGTGGCCGCCCCCGGCCGCTGAGCCGTCAGGCCAGGCGGATCACGTTCCAGGACAGCGGCTCCAGGACGGCGGACAGCCTGCCGTCCCGGACGGCCGTGCCCGCCACCGGGTGCGGGGCGACCCGCTCGGGCTCGGCGAGGGTGTTGCGGGCGTCGGGGTCGGCGTCCGCGAGGGCGCTGTGCTCGACGACCTCGCTCAGGTCCAGGCCGCTCAGGGCGACGTCGAGGGGCAGCGCCTCGGTGCGGGAGCGGTTGACGGCGAACACGGTGACCGTGCCGTCCTGGGCGCGCACGGCGGTGGCGTGCAGCAGATCGGCCTCGCCGTACTTCGCCGTCTCGTACGTGGGTGAGTCCACGCGGACGTCGAGGACCTGGCCGCGGCCGTACTTCGACGCCTGGGCGAAGGGGAAGAAGGTGGTCTGCCGCCAGGCGGGGCCGCCGGGTTCGGTCATGATCGGGGCGATGACGTTGACCAACTGGGCGAGGCAGGCGACGGTGACGCGGTCGGCGTGCCGGAGCAGCGCGATGAGCAGCGAGCCGAAGACGACGGCGTCGGTGACGCTGTAGTTGTCCTCCAGCAGTCGGGGGGCCTCGGGCCAGTCGAGGGCGGCGACCTGGGCCTCGGAGCGGGAGAGGTACCAGACGTTCCACTCGTCGAAGGAGAGGTTGATCTTCTTCTTGGACTTCAGGCGGGCGCCGATGTGGTCGCAGGTGGCGACGACGTTCTCGATGAACGACTCCATGTCCACGGCCGAGGCGAGGAAGGAGTCCACGTCGCCGTCGACCGGCTCGTAGTAGGCGTGCAGGGAGATGTAGTCGACGAGGTCGTACGTCTCCTTCAGGACCGTCGCCTCCCACTCGGCGAAGGTCGGCATGGCCTGGCTGGAGGAGCCGCAGGCGACGAGTTCGACGCCGGGGTCGATCTGGCGCATGGCGCGGGCGGTCTCGGCGGCGATCCGGCCGTACTCCTCGGCGGTCTTGTGGCCGGTCTGCCAGGGGCCGTCCAGCTCGTTGCCCAGGCACCACAGCTTGATGCCGAAGGGGTCCTGGTCGCCGTGTTCGACGCGGAGGTCGGACAGGGCGGTGCCGGCGGGGTGGTTGGCGTACTCCTGGAGTTCCAGGGCCTCGGCGACGCCCCGGGTGCCGAGGTTGACGGCCATCATCGGTTCGGCCTGGGGGCCGACCTTGCGCAGGAACGCGATGTACTCGGAGAGGCCGAAGCGGTTGGTCTCCGTGGAGCGCCAGGCCAGGTCGAGGCGGCGGGGGCGGTGCCCGACGGGGCCTACGGAGTCCTCCCACCTGTAGCCGGAGACGAAGTTGCCGCCGGGGTAGCGGACGGCGGTGACGCCGAGTTCCCTGACGAGGTCGAGGACGTCCTGGCGCAGGCCCGCCTCGTCGGCGGTGGGGTGGCCGGGCTCGTAGATGCCGGTGTAGACGCAGCGGCCGAGGTGCTCGACGAAGCTGCCGAAGAGGCGGGGGTTCACCTCGGCGACGGTGAAAGCCGGGTCGAGGGTGAAGCGGGCGGTACGCATGAGCGCCTTTCGAGGAGGGGGTCCGGGTGCGTTGGCGGGTGCGGGCGCGTCGTGGTTGCCCGCGCCCCTTCGGGGCACGTCTCACTGGCCGGCGAGACCCGTGTGGGCCACGCCCGCCACGATCTGCCTCTGGAAGAAGACGAAGACGATGATCAGCGGGAGGCCGGCCATCAGGCCGCCGGCCATCAACTGGGCCCATTGGATGCCGTAGGAGTTCATGACGGTCGCGATGCCGTTGGGCATGGTCATCAGGTCGGGGTTGTTGGTGACCATGTACGGCCACAGGAAGTTGTTCCAGGAGCCGATGAAGGTGAAGATGCCGACCGCGGCGAGGGAGGGCCGGGACAGCGGCAGGATGACGGTGAAGAAGACCCGCCAGCGGCCCGCGCCGTCGATGAACGCGGCCTCCTCCAGTTCGCGCGGGACCCCTTGGAAGAACTTGTAGAGGATGTAGACCATCGCGGCGGGCGCGCACTGCGGCAGGATCATCCCCCAGTAGGTGTCGACCATGCCCATCTGCTGGACGGTGGTGAACAGGGGCACGCCGAGCACGGCCGGGGAGACCATGAGCCCGGCCATCACCACGCCCATCAGGAAGCCCTTGCCGCGGAACTCGGTGCGGGCGAAGCCGTATCCGGCGAGCGCGGAGACCAGCAGGACGACGGTGGTGACGCAGACGGAGACGACGAGGGAGTTCACCAACCAGTTGGTGAGGTTGCCGGTCTCGAAGATGGCCGACCACGCCTGGCCGGTGACGTCCTCCGGCAGCCAGTGCGGGGGTACCTCGACCGCCTCGGTCTCCGACTTCAGGGAGGTGGACAGGGCCCACACCAGCGGGGAGAGGATCACCGCGGAGACGGCCGCGCCGAGCAGGGTGAGGACGATCTGGCCGGGCGTCCAGGGCCTGCGGGACCCCTTGCGTACCTGTACGGCGGTGGTCATCGGCCGCCCTCCTCACGGTTGCGCAGCAGCCACATCCGCCCCAGGGCGACGGCCGCGATCAGCACGAAGAAGATGATGGAGATCGCGGAGGCGTAGCCCACGCGGTAGCTGGTGAAGCCCTGTTCGAGGGTGTACTGCACGAAGGTCCGGGTCGACTCCTCCGGGCCGGTGCCGAAGTCCTGCATGACGACGGCCTGGTCGAAGACCTGGAGCGAGGCGAGGATCTGCAGGGCGACGACGAGGCCGGTGATGTTGCGCAGCATCGGCAGGGTGATGTGGACCATGCGGTGCCAGGCGTTGGCGCCGTCCAGCCTGGCCGCCTCGTACAGGTGGGCGGGGATGCCCTGGAGGGCGGCGAGGTAGAGCAGGAAGCTGAAGCCGACCGTCCACCACAGGGTGCAGACGACCACGGCGAGCATGGCGTACGACTTGTCGGTCAGCCAGGGGGTGTCGAGGCCGAGGACGTGGTTGACCATGCCGGTGCCGGGGTTGAACAGCCACTGCCACAGGTTGGCCGCGACGGTGGACGGCAGCAGGAACGGCAGGAAGAAGCAGAGCCGCCAGAGCCACTTGCCGCGCTCGATGTGGTGGGCGAGCATCGCCAGGAGGAAGGCGAGGACGGTGATGGCGGGCACGACCAGCAGCGTGAAGAAGGCGCTGTGGCCGAGCGCGTCCCAGACCAGGGGGTCCTGGAGGGCCTCGCGGTAGTTGTCCAGGCCGACGAAGCTCGCGCCGTCGCCGGAGATGTTGGCGTCGGTGAAACTGAGGTAGAGCCCGCGCAGCAGCGGCCAGATCACGAACAGCGCGAACAGCGCGAGGAACGGGGCGACGAACCAGCCGCCGTGCTGGAAGCCCTGCTTGCGGCGGACGGTGGCCGCGTCGGCGGCGGTCCTCGCCCGCGCGGGACGGAGAACGGTCTCGGCGCTGGTCGTCGTCATGCGACCGCACCTCCCTGCGCGGCGGTGCGGCCGTCCATGGGGTTCTTGGTGGCCAGCAGCTTGGTGAGGGTGGACTTCATCCGGCGGGCGGCGGCCTCGGGCCTGGCGGAGCCGGTCGTGGCGGAGACGACGATCGGGCCGACCCGCTGGGCGAGGATGCCGGTGGAGCCGGCGAACCACACCTTGGGCTCGGTGGCCTGGTGGTCCATCGCCGTCACGTACTCGCTCTGCGGCTCCAGCGCCCGGTAGGCGGCCGTGGACAGGGTGGGGGTGTAGGCGGGGATGTGGCCGCCGGCCGCCCACTGCCGGGCGTGGGTGACGACGTAGGCGGCGAGGCGGTGCGCGGCCTCGTTGGCGGCGCCGCCCCGGCCCGCCTGGTGGGGCAGGACGAAGGAGTGCGACTCGGCGTGGGTGGCGGGCCTGCCGAAGACGGGCGGCAGCGGGGTGGCGCCGTAGTCGACCTTCGCGCTGTCGAAGACCGGCACCGACCAGTTGCCCTCCCAGCAGAACGGGGAGCCGTTGACGAACTGTTCGGCGCCCGCGCCGCCGCCGTATCCGGGGTTGGCGTAGCCGTCGGCGACGTGCCGGCGGAGGAACTCCAGGACCTGTTCGGCCTTGCCGGTGTCGAAGGTGACCTCGGTATCGGCGGGGTTGAACCAGGTGCCGCCGAGCTGGGTGTAGAAGGCGACGAAGAACCACCACTGGAAGTTCTGGTCGTTGTGCCACAGGCCGATGGTCTGGAGCCCCTTCTTGGTGGCCGCCCTGGCCTGCTTGAGCATCGCGAACCACTCGTCGGGGGAGGCCGGGGAGATCATCCGGCCGTCGGCGTCGAGCAGGCCGGCCTTCTTCAGCACGTCCCGGCGGTAGAAGCAGAGCTGGACGTGGATGTCGAGGGGGAGGGCGTACAGCTCGCCGCCGATGACCGCGCGCTTCCACAGGGCGGGGTTGAAGTCGGCCTCGCGGACGCCGTACTCGGCGAGCAGGTCCATGTCCCAGGGGTCGAGCAGGCGGCCGGGCGAGAAGCCGGTGACCCGGCCCAGGTGCATGACGCCGAGGTCGGGCGCGCGGTTGCCGGCCGCGGCCATGGCGAGCTTGGTGTAGAAGGGGCTGCCCCACTGGAGGGTGGAGTCCTTCACGTCGATGCCGGGGTGGTCCGCGCGGAAGGCGTCCAGCATCGCGATCATGTTGTAGCCGTCGCCGCCGCTGAAGAGGTTCCAGTAGCGCACCCGGGTGTCCGCCCCGGAGGCCAGCGCGTCGGCCCCGGTCCCGAGCGCCGCGAAGCCGAAGCTCCCGGCGACCGTCAGCCCGCCGAGCCCGGCGAGCAGTTGCCTGCGATTCAGGCCAGGTCGTCCCATGCCCTGCCCCATCTGTTCGTGAGTCAGCCGGACGACAGCGTTCGGTATTTCGGATGCCGCCCGTAACTTCGAACGGGACCGTAAAGTCGTACGGCCCGCGCGTCAATGGGTTGGACACGATGACGTGAACATCGCCGGACGCGTACCCTCGGAACGCCGCCGACCGGCGGTGAGGAGGGGGAGGCGATGGACATCGCGGTCCTCAGCGAGTTCTACACGGACTTCTGGTGGGTCCCGGCCACCGTCCTGGCCGCCGCGCTGGCGATCAAACTGCCCACGATCATCCGCTTCCGCGCCGATCCGATGCTCCGCGCGGTCGGCGGACTGCTGCTCCTCGCCTGCGCGGTGTTCGTCTTCGTCGCGCCCTCGACCATCGCCCGCGTCAACCGGCTCACCGGCGTGCCGAACATCTCGGCGCCCTGGGTGTACTCGCTGCTGACCGCGTTCTGCGCCTCCTGCCTGCTGCTGATCATCGCCTGGCGGGGCGGGCTGTCCGACCGGTCGGCCGCCACCCGCCGGGCCACCCGCTGGGTCGTCTCGGCCTACTCGGGGGTGATCGTCGCCCTGTGGGTGCTGTTCGCCCTCGCCGACGCGCCCGTGGAACGGCTGCGGGACCTGGACACGTACTACGCCACCACGCCGTACCTGCGCGAGATGATCCTGCTCTACCTGCTGGCGCACACCACGGCGGCGCTGATCACCTCCCGGCTGATCCACAACTGGATCTGCACCGACGGCCTCGACGCCTGGCTGCGCTGGGGACTGAAGTCCCTGGGCGCGGGCTACGCGATGAACCTGGTCTTCGACGCCGCCAAGCTCACCGCGGTCGGGGCCCGCTGGGCCGGGCACGACCTGGACCGGCTCAACACCGATGTGGCACCGGCCGCGGCCTGCGGCTCCGCGGTGCTGATCGCGGTCGGCTTCATCCTGCCGCACACCGGGCAGTACCTGCGCGAACGCCGGCGGCTGCGGCTCGCCCACCGCGAACTGCGGCCGCTGTACGCGCTGATGCGCTCGGTCGGCGGCGACCGCGTGCGGTTCGTGCTGCGGGCCGGGCCCGAGATGCGGCTGACCCGCCGCGAGACGTTCATCCGCGACACCCTGCTGCCGCTCGCCCGCGGCCTCGACGAGGACCTGCGCCGCCGCGCCCACACCGCCGCCCTCAGCCTCGGCCACCCGCCGGAGCGGGCGCGGGCGCTGGCCGCCGCGGTGGCCGTGCTGGACGCGGTCGAGGCGGGCCGGACCGGGAGCGGCACCGGCTCGGCCGAGCCCGACACCACCGAACTGCTGCGGGAGATCGGCGCCGTCTCCCGGGCCCTGCGCCGGCCGGACGACCTCCGGGCGGTGCGCGGCCGCGCGGGCTTCCGTCCGGACGCCGTCCGGATCACCGAGTGATCACGGGCCAACTGGCCGAGCGGCCACCTGTCTTGGCATATTGCACGGGAGAGGGCGCGAGCTCGGGTCCGGCAGGGGGTAAGCGGAATTGGTACGCAGGAGCAGGCAGATGCGGCGCCTCGCCGACGCGCTGGTCGGCCCCATCCGGGTGCCGGTGCCCGCCGACCCCGAGGTGCTGTTCGAGGCGCTGGTCGCGTCGGTCACCGCGTGGCGGGGCCGGGAGATCGTGGTGCGCCGCGAGACCTTCCCGCCGCACACCGCCAGCGGGCTGTGGCTGGAGGGCGAGCAGCACGACGTCATCGTGGTCGACCGGCGGGCCGCCGTCTGGCACCAGATCGTGATCCTGTGCCACGAGGTCTGGCACATGAGCCGCCGCGCCGCCGACGGCCCGCCCGCCCCGGGCGCCCCCCGGCCGGCCGCGGCCCGCACCGACTTCAGCCTCGCCGAGGAGCAGGAGGCGGACCGCTTCGGCATGCTGATGGGCCGCAGGCTGCGCACCTGGCTGGAGGCCGACGAGCACACCGGCCCCGCCGGCGGTGACGCCCAGGCCCTGGCCGACCGCATCGGCGCCGCCCTCAACTACCGCGGGAGACGCGGATGAACGGCCTGGTGAACTATCCGAGCTGCGCCCTGCTCTGGCTCGGCCTGGCGGTGCGGGCCCCCGACCTGATCCGCCACCGCCGGGACCCCTATCTGCGGGCGATCTGCGCGGTCCTGGGCCTGGCCGGGCTCTGCTTCTTCCTCGGCGCCCCGCCCACGGTCGGCGCCGTCAACCGGCTCGGCGGCACCCCCAACCTCGCGGCACCGCTGACGTACGCCTCCATCACCGCCTACAGCGCCGCCTCCCAGGTGCTGATCGTGTACTGGCGGGGCGGCCCGGCGGTGCACCGGGTGGCCCGGTGCTGGATTCTCGGCTACGCCTGCGTCCTGGTCGGCATCGCCACGGCGTTCGCCCTGGGCGAGGCGCCGGTGGAGCGCCGCACCGACTTCGACATGTACTACGCCGGTACGCCCGCCATGCGCGAGATGATCGTGCTCTACCTGGCCGGGCACCTCACCGCCGCCTCGGTGACCGCGGTGACCTCGCTGCGCTGGGCCCGGCAGGTGCGCGGCCCGCTCCGGATCGGCCTGGCCGTCCTGGGCCTGGGCACCCTGTGCAGCGCCGGGTACAGCGTCGCCCGGCTCACCGCCGTGATCGCCCGCTGGACGGGCCGGGACTGGTCGGTGCTGGTCACCGGCGTCTCCCCGGGCGCGGCCGGGCTGGGCGCCCTGGTCACGGTCACCGGCGTGCTCATCCCGCTGGCCGGACCCCGGCTCGGGCAGTGGCACCTGGCCCGGCGGACCTATCTGCGGCTCGCTCCGCTGGAACGGGTCCTGGACGACGTCCTCACCCGCCGCGCCCTGCGGCTGCCCCGCCCCCGGCTCGCCTCCCCGGCGACCCGGCTGATGTGGCGCCAGACCAGCATCCACAACGCCCTCAGCCACCTCGCCGGCCGCCTCGATCCCGCCCTGTACGACCGCGTCCACCGCAGCGTGCTGCACGACACCGGCGACCCCCGGCACGCCGAGGCCGTCGCCTGGGCGGCCGTCATCACCGACGCCGTCCGCCAGGACACCGCGCCGGTGAATCCGGTGGACCGGGCGGAATCGCGGGTACCGGGGCCGGGACCCCGGGTGCCGGGGCCGGCGGCGTTGGTGCGGGTGGCCGACGTCCTGGCCGGGCCGGCGGACCTCGCCGCCGTACGGGAGCGGGGGGCCGCGGCCCCCACGGGGTCCGTATGACGGGCGCGGCGTGTGTGCGGAGGGGGCGGGGATGAGTCTCGTGGTGTACCTGGCGGCCGTGGTGTTCGGCCTGTCCTGCGTGGTGCTGCTGCGCCGGCCGGTCACCGCCGTCCGCGACCCGCTGACCGTCTCCACCTGCGTGGCGATCGTCCTCGGCTCCCTCGTCTTCGTCTGCTCCGCGCCGCTGACGCTGGCCGCCGTCAACGACCTCACCGGCGTCCCCAACTTCGGCGCCCCGCTGACCTACGGGATGCTGTCCGCCTACAGTTGCTCGCTGATCGTGCTGCTGATCAACTGGCGGGGCGGGCCCCGGAAGCGGGTGCGGCGCCTGGTGCTGCGGGCGATCGCCGCGTACACGCTGCTGGTGGTCGCGCTGATCGTGCTGTTCGCGCTGGCCGACGCGGACACCGAGCGGCTCACCGACCTCGACACCTACTACGCCGGCACGCCGTTCCTGCGGGAGATGATCCTGCTCTATCTGGCCGGGCACAGCGCCGCCATGCTGGTGATGTGCGTGATGTGCGTCAAGTGGGCGCGCGAGGTGACCGGGCTGCTGCGGGCCGGGCTGCGGCTGATCCTGGCCGGCGGGCTGCTGGACCTGGTGGGCTTCCAGGCCGCCAAGTACACGGCGGTCGCCGCCCGCTGGGCGGGGCACGACCTGGACTTCTTATCCACGTCCGTGGCCCCGCCGATGGCCTCGCTGGGCGCGCTGATCTGCTCCGCCGGGTTCGTGCTGCCCCGGCTGCTGCCCGCCGTCCTCGCGCACTGGCGGGGCCTGGGCGACTACCGGAAACTGGCACCGCTGTGGGCGCTGCTGCGGTTCGTGTCGACCGCGCCGAAACCGCCCGTGTCCTGGTGGCACCTGCCGCTGGAGAAGCTGCGCTGGCGGGAGGTGTCCATCCACGACGCCCTGCTGGCCCTCGCCCCCTACTTCGACGACCGGGTGCGCGAACGGGCCCGGGAGGCGGCGCTGCGCGCGGGCCGCGGCGCGCACCAGGCCCGGCTCGTCGCGGAGGCCGTGATGCTCACCGACGCCGCCCGCCGGGCCGCCGCCTGCCAGGCACCGCTGGACACCCCGAGCAGCTACCGGCTGCACGCCACGGAGGTCTCCGGCACCGGCGGGCTGGTCGAACTCGCCCAGGCGCTGGCCCGGTCGGCCGACCCCGACGCCATATGTGAAGGTACGGTGAGGGCCGCCCACGGCTGGAACCATGGCTGAACCCGGTTCCGGCGATGGCCGTTACCTGAGGAGACCCATGTCGCGTAGAGCTGTCGTCATCGGTGCCGGCCTGGCCGGTCTGCTGGCCGCGGCGGCCCTGTCCCCCGCCGTCGACGAGGTGGTCGTGCTGGAGCGCGACGACCTGCCCGACGGTCCGGAGCACCGCCGGGGCGTGCCGCAGGGCCGGCACGCCCATCTGCTGATGGCCGGCGGGCTGGCCGCCATGGACGGCCTGATACCGGGCGTGGACATGCGCGCGCACCTGCTGGCGGCCGGGGCGCGGGAGATGTCCCCCGGCTCGGGGATCGTGGCGCTGAGCTCCGAGGGCTGGTTCCGGCGCTGGCGGCACGACGGGCCCCGGATGGTCACGTGCAGCCGGGCGCTGCTGGACTGGGCGGTGCGCCGGGCCGTCCTCGCCGTCCCCGGCGTCACGATCCGCAGGGCCGACGCGGCGGGACTCGCCGGGAGCGCGCGGCGGGTGACGGGTGTGCGGCTCGCCGACGGGGTGCTCGACGCCGGCCTGGTGGTGGACGCCAGCGGACGCGGCTCGCGGCTGCCGCACTGGCTGGGCGCCCTCGGCATCACCGGCGTCCGGGAGCGGACCGTGGACTCGGGGCTGGTCAACGCCACCCGCGTGTACCGCACACCGGTCGGCGCGGAAAGGTTTCCGCTGACCATGGTGCAGGCCGACCCGTACGCCGGGCGGCCCGGCCGCAGCGGCATGGTGCTGCCGATCGAGGACGGCCACTGGATGGTCAGCCTGGCCGGCACCCGGGGCGCGGAGCCGCCCGCCGACCCGGAGGGGTTCCTGAAGTACACGCTCGACCTGCCCGACCCGATCGTGGGCCGGCTGATCTCCGGCGCGGAACCGCTCACCGACGTCCACGTCAGCCACAGCACCGCCAACGTCCGGCGGTACGTGGAGAAGGCCCGCCAGTGGCCCGAGGGGTTCGTGGTCCTCGGCGACGCGCTGGCCACCTTCAACCCCGCCTACGGGCAGGGCATGTCGGTGGCCGCGCTCGGCGCCCTGGACCTCGCCCGCACGGTACGGCGGCTGGGGGCGGGGGCGCCCGGACTGGCCCGGCGGGCGCAGCGGGCGGTCGCCCGGTCGGTGGAGGCGGCCTGGGCGACGGCCGTCAGCCAGGACGTGCGGTATCCGGGGACGCGGGGCGGCAGCCCGAACGCCGCCGACCACCTGGTCGCCGCGTACACCCGCCGGCTGACCAGGGCGGCGACCGGGTCGTACCCCGCCGCCGCCGCCCTGTGGGAGGTCACCGCCATGCGCACCGGCCCGGCCCGGCTGCTGCGCCCCGACACCCTGCTCGCCACCCTCGCCGGGCCCGCGCTGCCCCCGCTGGCGGGGCCGCCGCTGACCGCCGCCGAACGGGAGGTGCTGCGCGTCCTGGACCGCGTGGGGCGCTGAACTCAGCCCGCGAAGGCGGGCTGCGGCAGGCCCTTGCCCGCTCCCGGGACCACCAGCAGCGACCCGGCGAGCGGGTGCGGGGCGTCCAGGCCGACGCGGGCGGTGGTGACGTACAGGTCGGTCAGGTCCGGGCCGCCGAACGCGCACGCCGTCACCCGCGGCACCGGCAGGCCGATCACCCGGTCCAGCTTGCCGTCCGGGGTGTAGCGGCGGATCGCCGCGCCGTCCCAGAGGGCCACCCAGACGCAGCCGTCGGCGTCTACGGTGAGGCCGTCGGGGAGCCCGGCGCCGTCCTCGATCACCGCCAGCGGCCGGCGGCCCGTCACCCGGCCGTCCCGGTGGTCGAAGACGTCGACGCGGCGGGTCGGCGAGTCGACGTAGTACATCAGCCGCCCGTCGGGGCTCCACCCGGTGCCGTTGCTGACCGCCACGTCGGCCAGGACGGTGGTCACCGTGCCGTCGCCGGTGACCCGGGAGAGCGTGCCGCCGCCCGGCGCCTCGTCGTACCGCATGGTCCCGGCCCAGAGGCTGCCGTCCGGTGCCACGGCGGCGTCGTTGCCGCGGCGGCCGGGGACGGGGTCGCGGTGCGCCATCCGCAGGGTGCCGTCCGCGTCCAGCAGGCCGATGCCGTCGCGCAGGTTGAGGACGAGCCCGCCGCCGGTCCGGGGCTTGGCGGCCCCCACGTGCTGCCCGGTGGTACGCACCGTGCGCCGCCCGGTCGCCGGGTCGTAGGTGTGCACCCGGCAGTTCAGGATGTCCACCCAGATCAGCCGCCCGGCCCCGGTGTCCCAGGTCGGCCCCTCACCGAGGGCCGCCTCGGCCCGCACCGCCACGTCGTACGTCATGCCTCGCTCGCCTCTCCTGTCATGGTCGTCTGGCCTGCCCCGGTCGTCTTCCACGCCGCCCCGGCCGGCCGTCATGCCACGCTACGGTGGCCGAGGCGCTCGGACAGGTCGGCCGCGCCCTTGGCGGCCAGTTCCGCCAGCTCGGTGCGGCGCTCCTCGCTCCAGCGGATCATCGGCACCGAGATGGAGAGCGCGGCGACGACCCGCCCGGTGCGGTCGCGGACCGGGGCGGCCACGCAGCTCACGTCCGGGTTGGACTCGCGGCGCTCCACCGCGATGCCCCGCTCCCTGATCTCCGCGAGCGCGGCGCGCAGCGCGGCCGGTTCGGTGATGCTGTTCGGGGTCATCGCGACCAGCTCGGCGTTGTCCGGCAGCCGCTCGGCCAGTTCCCGCTCGGGCAGCGAGGCCAGCAGCATCTTGCCGACCGAGGTGCAGTGGGCGGGCAGCCGGCGCCCGGCCGCCGAGACCATGCGGACCGCGTGCGTGGAGTCGACCTTGGCGATGTAGATGACGTCGGTGTCCTCCAGGATCGCCACGTGCACCGTCTCGTCACAGGTCTCGGCGACGCTCCGGGCGACCTGCTGCCCCTCGGCGGCGAGGTCCAGGTGCTCGGCGTAGCGGGCGCCGAGCTGGTACGGGCGGACACCGAGGCGGTAGCGTCCGGGCTGGCCGGAGACCGGGACGATGTACTTGCGGGCGGCGAGCGTGGTGACCAGCTCGTGCACGGTGGTGCGCGGCAGTTGCAGCTTGCGGACGATGTCGGGGGCAGACAGTGTGCCGTCCCCGTCCAGGAACAGTTCGAGTATGTCGAGAGCCCTGGTCACGGCTGGTACGAGGCGTCCCATGTCCGGCCCGCTCCTCTCCTGCGTCTGAGGCGCCTGCGCGTCGAGATGTTCGAGATATCAACAGGCGATCGGTATGACGAACACAGGCTAGCCATAGCGTGTTTACCGGGGCAATGGGCGGGCCGCCCCCGCCGCACTTCCGTTCCGGCCGGCACCAGGCCGCCGGCGGCGCCCCGGTGCGCGAGGATGGGACCCATGCCAGCCTCCGGCCCCTTCACGCCCCTCGACTTCCAACTGGTCCTGCTGCGCCGCATGGCCGACCACAACGCGGACCTGGTGGACGACGCCCGCCGCCGCCTGGGCGCCTCGGTGGCCGGGATGCGGGAGGCCAACAAGCGCTGGCAGGCCATGCTCCGCTCGCCGCGCGCCCGCTCGGCCGCCGCCCGCTACCGCTCGGTCCTGGGCGAGCCGGAGTCGGTCGTGCCGCGCCGCGTCGGCGACCTGGAGTGCGAGGCCCGCCGCTGGCCCGTGCCGCTCTGGCCGGAGCTGCGCTTCGAGGTCCTGCTCGCACCGGGCGGCGCCGTCTGGAACGAGTGGCTGGTCCGCGCCCCCGGCGCCCCGGCCGCCGCCCCGCGCACCCTGGCCGACCTCACGCCGTGGTCCTGCACGGTCGACGAGGCGGCCCGCGCCTTCGCCCCCGCCCGCCCGCTCCAGGGCTCGGCCCCCACCCGCTGGGCCCTGGCCTTCACGGCCCCGGACCCCGAGGGCGTCCCCCGCAAGGCGGTCGCCGAGTTCACCTGGGGCCTGCTGCAACGCACCGCCGTCAGCGGCTAGCCGCCAGCACCGCCGCGACCACCTCGGGCAGCGACCCGGGATGCAGGAAAAGGAAGAGGTTCGGCTCGACCAGTTCCAGCTCCATCACCCGGGGCCGCCCGTCCTCCCCGTCCACGAGGTCCACCCGCGCGTAGAGCAGCTCCCCCGCCCGCGCCGGCACCGCCGCCAACGCCCGCTCGGCGACGGCGAGTTCCGCACGCGTCGGCGTCCACGGCTCCAGCCCCGGATGCGCGACCTTGCGCTCGTCGTACGCCGTCCCGGGGGCGAGCACGGCCCCCTTGCGACTGGCGTGCAGCAGTCGTCCCCCGAAGTACTGCACCGCCCGCTCCCCGGCGGTATCGACGGCACGCAGGTACGGCTGCACCATCGCCGTGAACCCCTCGGCGTGCATCCGCTCCACGTGCCGCCGCGCCCGGTCCCGCTCGCCGGGCGCGTACCGGGCGGCGAACCGGGCCCCGGCCCCCGACGCCGGCTTGATCACGTACTCGTGGTCCTCGGGCAGGTCGGCCACCTCACCGGGCGCCGCATACCGGGTCGGCACGACCGGGACCCCGGCCTCCGCCAGGTCGCCGAGGTACCGCTTGTCCGCGTTCCACCGCACGACCCCGGCCGGATTGAGCAACCGCGTCGCCTTACCGCACCGCTCGGCCCACGCCGTGAACTCCCCGACCCGCCAACTGTAGTCCCAGGTCGACCGGATCAAGGCCAGGTCGAACCCGGCCCAGTCCACCCCGGGGTCGTCCCACGCCACGGCGCTCGCCTCGGCCCCCGCCTCCCCCAACGCCCGCACCAGCACCGGCAGATCCCGGTCCTCGGCGACCCGCTCCCCCGGCCGGCAGGTGACAAGGGCTATTCGCGGCACGTGGACTCCCTGTTCGTACGGACGTCTGATCGCCGCGCAGGGTAACAACCCCCGTCGCCCGGCCACTCGCCACGGGTGTCCAACCGTGCACCACGCGGCACGTGCGGAACGGATGGGAGCGCTCCTAGGCTTGCCGTGCCTCGGCGCGGCACGGGGACCAGACCCGTACGCCGGGGCGGTTCCGGAAGGAGACCCCACCATCATGCCGCGTTTCCGCTTACGTACCTCCGGCGCGCTCGTCGCCGGGCTCCTCGCCTGCCTGGCGCTCCTGTTCTCCCAGGGAACGGCCACCGCGGCGCCCGCCGCCGCCCAGCCGTGGTCGGCCTCGTACGGCACGGCCTCCACCGCGGGCACCTGGGACTACGCGGTCAACACGAAGGAGGACCGGTGGGACGTCGTCTTCGACGGCCGGCTGACCAACACCGGTAGCGAGTGCTACTCCACGTGGTTCGCGGTGGCCTACGACCTCAGTCCGCTCGCGTACGCCAAGGCAGGCAGCCAGTGCGGCACGGGCACGGCGTCGGTGCACCACCAGTTCGCGAGCTGGGGAATCGCCTTGAACACCAACGTCTACGTCACCGTCTGCAAGGGCACCACGAATCACAGCGACTGCGGCCCCCTCCAGTGGATCTCCACCGTCTGGACGTGACCGCACCGCACTCCGTAAGGCTCTCGGCGATCCGCCGGGCGATGTAACGCGTGAACTGCGCCGGCGGGCCGCCGCCGTCACCGCCGCGTGAGTGAGCCGGTCGTCCTCGGTGCGGCGCCCGGCGGCCGGTCCGGCGAGTCACCGTCTCCGGCGCCTCCCGGGCCTCCAGGGCACCCGGGAGGCGCCGGTGGCGTTCATTGACGGGCGCGGCCGGCGGGTCCACGCTGGCCGACGGGCCGATCCGCACCCCGAGTGGCTCAGCCGCCGGGCCGTTCCGGTCCGCCGTCGGCGGCGCCGGACGGGAGCGGTCCGTCCGCTCAGCAGCCCGCGAGAACCAAGGAGTACCACCCGTGTCCTCTCTCTTCCCGGCCCTGACCGGCTCCCCGGACGGCCGGCCCGCCCTCCGGTTCGGCGAGCGCTCCCTGACCTACGCGGAACTCGCCGCCGCGGCCGGCGCCACGGCCGGGACCCTGCCGGGCGGCGGCGCCCGGGTGGCCGTCTGGGCGACGCCCACCCTGGAGACGGCCGTCGCGGTGGTCGCCGCGCTGCTGGCCGGGGTGCCCGCCGTGCCGCTCAACCCGAAGTCCGGCGAGAAGGAACTGGGGCACATCCTCACCGACAGCGCCCCGGCGCTGCTGCTCGCCGCCCCGGACGCGGACCTCCCCGCCGCGCTGTCCGGCCTGCCCCGCGCCGACGTCGACGTCACCGCCCGGGGCCCGGTCCCCGAGCGGTCCGCCGAGGACGGCGACCCCGCGCTGATCGTCTACACCTCCGGCACCACCGGCCCGCCCAAGGGCGCGGTCATCCCCCGCCGGGCGGTCGCCACCACGCTGGACGCCCTCGCCGACGCCTGGCGGTGGACCGGCGACGACGTGCTGGTGCACGGGCTGCCGCTGTTCCACGTGCACGGCCTGGTCCTGGGCACCCTCGGCCCGCTGCGGCGCGGCGGCTCGGTACGGCACCTCGGCCGGTTCTCCACCGAGGGCGTGGCCCGGGAGCTGACCGGCGGCGCCACCATGCTGTTCGGCGTGCCCACGATGTACCACCGGGTCGCCGAGGCCCTGCCCGCCGACCCCGGGCTGGCGAAGGCGCTCGCCGGGGCCCGGCTGCTGGTCTCCGGGTCCGCCGCGCTGCCCGTGCACGACCACGAGCGGATCGCCGCCGCGACCGGCCGCCGGGTGATCGAGCGGTACGGCATGACGGAGACGCTGATGAACACCAGTGTCCGCGCCGACGGCGAGGCCCGCGCGGGCACGGTCGGCGTGCCGCTGCCGGGCGTGGAACTGCGCCTGGTGGAGGAGGACGGGACGGAGATCACCGCGTACGACGGGGAGACGGTCGGCGAGATCCAGGTGCGCGGCCCGAACCTGTTCACCGAGTACCTCAACCGCCCGGACGCCACCGCCGGCGCCTTCACCCCGGACGGTTTCTTCCGCACCGGCGACATGGCGGTCCGCGACCCCGACGGCTATGTCCGGATCGTCGGCCGCAAGGCCACCGACCTGATCAAGAGCGGCGGGTACAAGATCGGCGCCGGGGAGATCGAGAACGCGCTGCTGGAGCACCCGGGCGTCCGGGAGGCCGCCGTCACCGGGGAGCCGGACGCCGACCTCGGGGAGCGGATCGTCGCCTGGGTCGTGCCCGCCGACCCGCAGGCCCCGCCCGGACTGGAGGAGCTGGCCGGTCATGTCGCCGCCCGGCTCGCCCCGCACAAGCGGCCCCGCGTGGTCCGGCACGTCGAGGCGCTGCCCCGCAACGACATGGGGAAGATCCTCAAGCGGGCGCTCACCCATGGCTGAGCGGCTCGCCGCCCGCCGGTTCCTCGCCCTGCTCACCGACGACTTCACCGAACTCGCCCACCCGTCACGGGAGTACGGGCCCGACGGCCCGCTGGGCTGGCGGGGCTACGACGCCTCCCGGGCCCGCGCCGCCGAGCGCACCGGCGAGTCCGAGTCCGTGGTCTGCGGCACCGGCCGCGTCGAGGGCACCCCGGCCGTGCTGCTCGCCTTCGAGTTCGGCTTCCTCGGCGGCTCGCTCGGCCAGGCCACCGGCGACAGGCTGGAGGCGGCGTACGCGCACGCCCGCGCCCACCGCCTGCCGGTGGTGCCGCTGGTCGCGACCGGCGGCAGCCGGATGCAGGAGGGGATGCTCGCGCTGACCCAGCTCCAGCGGGTGGCCCGGCAGTCGGCGCTCACCCGGGCGGCCGGGCTGCCGGCGATCGCCGTGCTGCGCGACCCGACCACCGGCGGCGGCTGGGCGACGCTCGGCGCGGGCGCCGACGTGGTCCTCGCGCTGCCCGGCGCCCAGGTCGGCTTCGCCGGGTCCCGGGTCCGGCCGCCGGACGCCGACCCGGCGGCGTACACGGCCGAGGCGCAGGTCGCGGCCGGGTCGGCGGACGCCGTCGTGCCGCCCGGCGAGCTGCGCCGGACGCTGGGCCGCTGGCTGAAGCTGCTGACCGACCCGTCGGACACCCCGGCGCCGGTGCCGGAGCCGCTCGGCGCCCTGGACCTGCCGGCCAGCGGCCGGGAGGCGGTCCGGCGGGCCCGCGACCCCCGGCGTCCGCGCGCCCGCGCCTACCTCGACGCCTACTTCACCGAGCGCGCCTCGATCAGCGGCGACCGCTGCGGCGGCACCGATCCCGAGGGGATGCTGTGCGGGTTCGGCACGCACGCGGGGCGGACGGTGGCGTACGCCGCGCAGACCGGGACGGCCACCCGGCCCGCCGGGTACCGCACCGCCGCCCGGCTGATCGGGCTGGCGGACCGGCTGGGCATCCCGGTGCTGACGCTGATCGACACCCCGGGCGCGGCCAACGGCGCCGAGGCGGAACGGCAGGGCGCGGGCGCCGCGATCGCCGACGTGTTCGCCGCCGTCGCCTCGGCCCGCACGCCGGTCACCTCGCTGGTGATCGGCGAGGGCGGCTCGGGCGGCGCGCTGGCCCTGGCGGCGCCCGGCAACACCTGGGCCACGCCGGACAGTTACTTCTCCGTCATCGCGCCCGAGGCGGCCGCCGCGATCCTCAAGCGCCCGCCGGACCGGGCCGAGGAGACGGCGGACCAGCTCCGGCTCCGCCCGCAGGACCTGGCGGAGCTGGGCGTGGTCCGGACGGGGGACCAGGTGTTCCCCGGAACCGTCCGGTGAGCAGGCCGGAGGAACCCGGCGCCGCCTCCCCGCCCCGGGGAGGCGGCGCCGTCCGCTACCGCACGGCCACCGCCCGGATGATCCGCTGGGTCACCGAACCGCCCCGGTCGTCCCGCGCCGAGGCCCGCAGCGAGAGGTGGTCCGCGCCGCGCGGCACGTCGAGCGTGCCCCGCCAGGACGCGCCCGCACCGGTCAGCCGCACCGGCTTCCAGGTCTTCCCGGCGTCGTAGGAGACGTCGAGCTTCCCGCCGCCGAGGGTGCCGGTGCCCGGCGCCCCCGCCACGTACCGGGCGCCGAGCCCGACCGTCAGCTTCCGGCCGCCGCGCACCCGGCCCGCGAGGTCGGTGTCGACGTCGAAGGAGAGGTTGATCAGCGGCAGATACGTCCAGCGGTCGCCGGGGGTGGCCGCCGAGCGGAACGTCCACTCGGCGCGGGCCGTGGACCCGAGCGCCCAGCGGGCGGGGTCCTGCGCGGTCTCGGTGACCAGCCGGTAGGTGTGCGCGCCGGCGGGCGCGCCGTCCACGTACGCGGTGGAGTCCGCCGAGGAGGCGACCGGCTCGCCGTCCAGGTGGACGGCCGTGCTCTGGCGCAGCCCGCTGTCCTCGCCGTACACGTCGCCGAACCCGGTGTGGTCCGGGCCCGAGTCGCCCCAGCCGGGCGCGTTGAACCGCATCCGGTCGCCCATCCGCTGCTGTCCCCAGCCCAGCCCGGTGCCCAGCCAGGGGTGCCAGACGGGTTTGAACCAGTCCAGGCGGGAGCGGGTGCCGCCGGTGTAGCGGACCAGCCCGCCGCGCTGCTCCAGCGCGCTGTCGGCGGTGGTGACGGACTCGTGCCACAGTTGGCCCGGCCCGGTGGAGACGTACTCGGTGCGCTCGGCGGGGAAGCCGATCCGCTCCGCGAAGCCGAGGCCGAGGGTGAAGGTGTCGGTCAGCGAGTACCGGAACCCGCCGCCGGCCATCGCCCCGTCCGCGTGGTACGCCGTGTCGAGGACCGCCAGGTGGCGCTTGCCGGGCCGGTAGGTGAGGTCCCGGTCGGGGACCGCGCCGGGGTGCCCCTCGGACAGGTCGTAGGTGTACGGGGTGTCGCGGGTGCCGGTCATGTCGACCCGGCCGGCCGCGCGCAGCCGGGCCGCGTCGGCGGCGGAGAGGGTGGCGATGGTCAGCGGCCGGTCGGCGTTGTCGTCGGTGCCCCACCACGCCAGCAGCCTGCCGGGGCGGTCGTCGGTGACGAACAGCGCCTTCGCGCCCGCGTCCTGCGCGGCTCGGGCGAGGGCGGCCGGTTCGGTGCCCTCGGTGAGCCGGGCGAGGACCGCCTTGCCGCGCACCCCGGTGAACGGCCCGGTGCCGACGTCGGCCAGCGGCAGCCTCGTACGGCCCTCGGCCAGGGTGCCGCCCGACTGCGCGACGGCCTCCCGGACGCCCTCGACCTCAAGCACCGGCTTGCCCAGTCTCCACACGGTCCGGTACTCGAAGGTGCCTTCGGTGACCTTGCCGGTCGGGGCGGCGAAGACGCTGTCGTAGGTGAGCGGGACCTGCACGGCGTCGAACAGGTCGCTGCCGCCGCCGGAGCGGTCGTACTCCATGATGAGCTGGCGGGTCTCGGTGCGCCGGTCCACGTCGGCGGCGATCTCGCGCAGCTTCCGGCCGTCGAGGGTGACCTCGCGGTCCCGGTCCAGGACCACCTCGGGCGCGGCGAGGAAGCCGAGGCCGAGCGAGTCGGCGCCGTGGCCGCCGCGCACGTCGAGGAACGAGGTCAGGCTGTACGTCCCCGGCGCCAGGCGCAGTTCCAGGGTGCCGGAGTCGCCGACGTGCGCGGGGACCGGGTCGGTGCCCCCGGTGAGCCGCTGCACGAGGAGGTCGGCGGGCGTGGCGCCGCCGTCCCGGTCCTTGACGCGGACCGTGAGGGTGTACCGCTCGTCCTCCTTGACCAGTCCGAACGCGGTGTGCGCGAGGGTCGTGCCGTCGGCGCCGGCGGCCACGATCCGCCCGCTGGTCCGCCCCACCGGTGCCTGTCCGGCGTCGCCGGTGACGGTGGTGGCGGCGGTGCCGTGGGCGGGCACGGTGAGGGTGGTGTCGGCGAGGGTGACGACGCCCTCGGGGGCGCCCTCCACGGACAGTTTCACCTCGGTGTCCGCGTCGGAGGAGTTGACGTAGGTGACCGTGCGGGTGACGGGCCGGTCCTGGTCGTAGGGCCAGGCGTGGAAGCCGAGGTCCGCGCTGCCGGTGGCGGTCAGCTCCGCGCCGATCGCGCCGGGCACGCTGACCCGGCCCGCGCCCAGCTCGTAGGCGGAGGCGTCCAGTTGCTTCGACGTGGACATCAGCGCGTCCTTCAGGCGGGCGCCGGTCCAGTCGGGGTGCTCCTCGGCGAGCAGCGCGGCCACCCCGGCGACATGCGGCGTCGCCATCGACGTACCGTCCATCGCGGTGTACGCGCCGCTGCCCTCGGTGAGGGTGGAGCGGGCGGCGAGGATGCCGACGCCGGGGGCGGACAGGTCGGGCTTGAGCGCGTTGTCGCCGTGGCGGGGTCCGGCGCTGGTGAACCAGGCGGCCCGGTCGGCGGAGTCGACGGCGCCGACGGTCAGGGCCGCGTCGGCGGCGCCCGGCGAGCCGATGGAGGAGGGCGAGCCGGTGTTCCCGGCGGCGATCACGAAGAGGGCGCCGGTCTCGGCGGACAGGGCGTCCACCGCACGGGCCATCGGGTCGGTGCCGTCGCTCGGTTCGGGGGAGCCCAGGCTCATCGAGACGATGTCGGCGCGCACTTCCCGGGCGGCCCACTCCATCCCGGCGATGATCTGCGACTCGCTGCCCGAGCCCTGGTCGCTGAGGACCTTGCCGACCGCGAGGGTCGCGCCCGGCGCCACGCCCCGCTCCCTGCCGCCGGAGGCGGCGCCGCTGCCGCCGACCGTGGAGGTGACGTGCGTGCCGTGCCCGTGGCGGTCGGCGACCTCCTCGCCCTCGATGAAGCTGCGGGACCGCGCGATCCGCCCGGCCAGGTCGGGGTGGCCGGCGTCGACCCCGCTGTCCAGGACGGCGACGGTGACGCCCTTGCCGGTCAGCCCGGCGTCCCACGCCTCGGGGGTGCCGATCTGGGCGTTGGACTCGGCCATCGCGGCGGTCACCCGCCCGTCCAGCCACACCCCGTCGATGCCGCCCGGCCGGGTGAACTCACGCCACAGGCCGCGCCCCTTGTCCGCCTCGACGGCCGCCCCGCGCACGCTGGGCAGCGTCCGGGTCCGCTCGGCGCCCCGGGGCGTGGTGACCGGCGCCCCCTCGTCGTACGTGACGATGAGCGGCAGCTCACCGGAGTCGGCGTCGGCGAGCCGCTGGGCCAGCAGTCCGTCCACGTCGAACAGCCGCCGGTCCAGCCGGCCGGCCCGGAGGTAGGGCAGCGCCTCGTCGGGGACCACAGTGATCCGGCCATTCACCGCCCGGGTGCGGACGGCACCGGTGGCGCCCCCGGGCCGCTCGACGGCGACGGTCCGCCGCCCGCCGCCGAGGTCGGTGACGGTCACCCGGTCGCCGGTGACCAGGGTGACGGTACGGGCGGCCGGAGCGGCGGCCGGGGTGCCGGCCGGGGTCTGGGACGCCTGTTGTGCGGGGGCCGGTCCGGCCGGCAGCAGGGCGATCACCACGCCGGCCGACAGCAGAGCCGTCCAGCGTCTGGGAGTTGAGCTGCTCATCCACGCCTCTCTTCGTAGAGTGCTGCGAAGAGTCTCAGGGGCCTTGTGTCACAGGGGTGTTGACGGGAAGCGGCGGGTTGCCGCCCTGGCGTGTTTCCGCCAGCGACACGGCCGGGCGGCGGACCGGGCCGGGACACCGGCGAGCACGGTCCGTCACAATGGGGGCCGGTTACGTGAAGAGGTCCCGGTGCACGGGAGCGGAACACGGGGGGCGGCGGGTTCGTGGACGGACTGGTGGAGTTCGAGACCGAGGACGGCGCCCGGGTGGTGGTCGAGGCCGTCGACGAGGAGACCGGCGCCAGACTGGTCTCGCGCGGCGACGGCCCGGCCCAGGCGGCCCGCACCTTCGAGAACGCCCTGGAGGGCGTCCGCGCGGCGGCCGACTCCGCGCTGCGGGTCTTCCGGTCCGGCGTGCTGCGGCCGGACGCCGTGGAGCTGGAGTTCGGGGTGCGGCTGAGCGCGGAGGCCGGGGCGGTCATCGCCAAGGGTTCGGCGGAAGGGCATCTGGTGGTGAGACTCACCTGGTCACCGTCGGCGACCGACGGGGAGGACGCCGGACGGCCATGAACGGTGCTGCGTGGCATGCCAGGATCGCGTGCGGCAAGGAGGTCGGCGCCGGATTCCTCGTCTCCGCGCGCAAGCTGCTGACCTGCGCCCACGTCGTCAGGTACAGCGGCAGCGAGCCGGTCACCGTGACCTTCCCGGGCCGCGGCGACCTCGGCGCGCTGCCCGCGGCGGTGGCCGTCCGGGGCGAGTGGCGGGAAGGCGTCACCGACCGCGGCGACCTGGCCGTACTCGAACTGGACCGCGATGTCCCCCTCGCCCCGGCCGTGTTCGCCCCGCCCGGCGCCGAACGCGGCACCCCCGCGCCCGAGCTGGTCGCCTACGGTTTCCCGCGCGGCTACGACGAGGGGATGCTCGCCTCCTACCGGGCCCTGCCCGGACCGCTGATCTCCGACGAGTGGGTGCAGTTGGAGGCGCTCACCGCGCACGGGCAGCCCCTCGCCGCCGGGTTCAGCGGCGCGGCCGTCACCCTCGGCGACGGCACCGTCGTCGGCATGGTCGTCGCGGTCGCGGGCGCCCGGGACGTCCGCGTCGGCCGGATGCTGCCCGTCGAGGTGATGGCCCGGCACTGGCCCGGACTCGGCGAGCTGGTGCCCACGCCCGGCCACCGCGCGGACGCCCTGCGCCGCCTGTACGCGCTGGTGCGGCAGGCCGAGGACGCCCGTCTCGCCTGCGACCCCGACCGGCTGTACGCCGCCGCCATGGACCCCTTCGACCCGCGCCCGGAGCGGTCCTTCGCGTCGCTGTGGGCCGCCGCCGCGTACGTGCAGTGGGAGGTGCCCGACCCGGGGGCCGTGGCCCGGTTCGCCGACCGGCTCCAGGCGCTGCTGCACGACCCGCCGCCGCCCCCCTCCGCCTGGTCGCCCATCGTGGTGGAGATCGGGCACAGCGGGGCCGGCGCCGACCAGGTCACGGTCGAGGTCTCCGCCTACCGGGACGGCCTGCGCCGCCCGGTCGGCGCCCGCCGGCTGCCGCGCACGGCCGTCCGCTCGTACGTGCAGGAACGCATCGACGAGGCGTTCACCCAGCTCGACCCCGGCGCCGAGGAACTGCTCACCTTCGTACTGCCGCGCGAGTGGCTGAACGAACCGGTGGCGCACTGGCCGTGCAGCGCCGACGACCCGACGCCGCTGGGCTGCGCCTATCCGCTGGTCGTCACCGACCGGTCCCGGCACCGCAGCGGGCGGCTGCGCCACCAGTTGCGCAAGAAGTGGCGCAAGCTGGACGGCAGCCCCGGGGCGCCGCCGCACCGGGTGGACTGCGGCACCCGGGAGCGTCCGCCGAGCCTGCGCAAGAAGCTGCGGGAGGACGTGGAACTGGCCGGGTTCGCCGCCCCGCCGCCGACGGCCGGGGAGCACTTCGAGGTCGGGCTGAACGTGCCGGTGCCGGTGCTGGTGTGGCCGCGCGACGGCTGCCCGGGGGACGGTCACGGCGGGCCCTGCTCCGGGACCGCGTTCCTGGACCGCTTCACCGAGTCCGTGGTCGGCGTGCCGCCCGCCGAACTGCCGTCGCTGGTGCGGGAGCTGCGGGAGACGGCGGACGCCGACGAGGACCCCGCCGGCCACTGGGCCCACCAGGTGCAGCTCCTGTGGGACGACCCCCGCTGCTTCCCCGAACCGCCCGCCGCCCTCCACTCACCGGTGGGCTGACCGGGCCGCCGCCCCCGCCCCCGCCGCCGCCGTACGCCCCCGAGTCCCGGAGTGAAGTCCCATGGCCCTGTGGCCCGTCTACACCGGTGCGGCCCAGCCGCACGACGGTATCGCCGAGCTGCCCCCGCCGCCGCCCTGGCGGGCCTTCGACGGGCACCCGGTGCTGGACCCGCCGGACGACGCCGACGACGCCTCGGCCGGCTCCCCCGACCGCACCCACCGCGCCGCGACCTACCAGGCCACCGAGCAGACCGTGCAGTTGGTCAACGCGGCGCTGTACCTGCGCCGCCCGCTGCTGGTCACCGGCCCGCCCGGCACCGGCAAGTCCTCGCTGGTCTACGCGGTCGCCCGGGAACTGCGCCTCGGGCCGGTCCTGCGCTGGAACATCACCAGCCGCAGCACCCTGCACGACGGCCTCTACCAGTACGACCCGCTGTCCCGGCTGTACGCGGCCCGGCAGGCGGCGACCGGGCAGGGGAACCCGGCGCAGGCGTCCGACGGCATCGAGAACCATCTGCGCCTGGGCCCCCTCGGCACCGCCCTCCTCCCCTACGCCCGCCCCCGCGCCCTGCTCATCGACGAGATCGACAAGGGCGACCTCGACCTCCCCAACGACCTGCTGAACGTTCTGGAGGAGGGCCAGTACGAGATCCCCGAACTGGTCCGCGCGTCCCGGGACACCCCGGACGGCCGGGCCGAGGTGATGATCGACGGCTCCGACCGCCGGGTGCCGGTCGCCCGCGGCCGGGTCCGCTGCCGGGCCTTCCCCTTCGTGGTGCTGACCAGCAACGGGGAGCGCGAGTTCCCGCCCGCCTTCCTGCGCCGCTGCGTCACCCTGCGCCTCCGGCAGCCCGACGACCGGCACCTCACCGACATCGTCCGCGCGCACCTGGGCGAGCCCGACGCCTACGCCGAACACCTGATCGGCCGGTTCCTGTCCCGGGCCGGCAGCGGCGAGCTGGCCACCGACCAGCTCCTGAACGCCATCTACCTGGCCCGCGCCTCCGGGCTGAGCGCCGACTCCCTCGACGAACTGGCGGAGCGGCTGATGCCGTATCTGAGCCAGGCCCGGCAACCCCATGCCTTCTGACCGGCCCGGCTCCCCCGAGCCCCTCGCCCGCCTGGCCGACGTGCTCGCGCGGGCGGCCTCGGGCACCCGCCCCACCCCGCTGGAGCTGGCCGAACTGCTGTGGCTGGCCCGGCACATGACCCCGGCGTCCGACCCTCAGGAGCCCGCGCCCCCCGGCCGGCCGCCCGCGCCGGAGCCGCCCCGCGCCCCCGGGGAACCGGCCTCCGGGCCCCCGGCCGGGCCCCCCGGCCCGGCCCCGGCCCCGCCCGCGCCGCCGGCCCCGTCCCCGCCGCCGGCCCCGCCCGCGCCGCCCCGGCCCGCCGACCGCTCCCCCCTGCACCTGCCCGCCCCCGACCCCACCGAGACCACCGCCGCCCGCCCGCACGCCTCCGTCCTCGCCCCGGCGCCCCCGATGCTCCGGCACCCGCTGGACCTCCAGCGCGCCCTGCGCCCGCTCAAACGCCACGCCGACTCCCCCGTCGGCCGGGAACTGGACGAGCGCGCCACCGCCGACCGCATCGCCCGCCTCGGCCTGGACCCCCGCTGGTGGCTGCCGGTGCTGCGCCCGGCCCGCGAACGCTGGCTGCGCCTGCGCCTGGTGCACGACACCGGCCCGACGATGCCGGTCTGGCGGCCCCTGATCCGGGAACTGCACACCGCGCTGGCCCAGTCCGGCGTCTTCCGCACCGTCACCGCGCACCGCGCGGACCCCGACGGCACGGTGCGCGGCGAGGCCGCCCACGCCCCCGCCGACGGGCGGACCGTCACCCTGCTGGTCAGCGACTGCATGGGCGCCCAGTGGCGGCCCGGCCCGGCCGGCGGCCGCTGGTACCGCACCCTGCGCCGGTGGGCGCACCGGATGCCGCTGGCCCTGGTCCAGCCGCTCCCCGAGCACCTGTGGCGGGACACCGCCCTGCCCGCCGCCCCCGGAAGGTTCACCGCCCCGCACCCGGCCGCCCCGACGTCCGCCCTCGTCTTCACGCCGTACGACACCGGCACCCCGGCGGCAGGCCACGGCGGTGCCGTGCCGCTGCCGGTGCTGGAGGCGGGCCCCGACTGGCTGGCGAACTGGGCGTCCCTGGTGGCCGACCCCGGCGGCACCCCGTATCCGGGCGCGGCGGCCCTGCTGCACTCCCGGCCGGTCTCCCCGGACACCGCAGACCGTGCGGACCTCACCGCGCTGTCCGCCGAGGAGCTGGTGCTGCGGTTCCGCGCCACCGCCTCCCCGGAGGCGTTCCGGCTGGCCGGGCATCTCGCGCTGGGCCGGCCCGACCTGCCGGTGATGCGGCTGGTGCAGGCCGCCGTGGAACCCGACCCGCGCCCGGCGCACCTGGCCGAGGTGATCCTCAGCGGCATGCTGGCCCGCGCCGCCGGGCCGCCCGGCTCGTACGCCTTCCGGCCCGGCGTGCGGGAGCTGCTGCTGCGCGGCCTGCCCCGCAGCGCCCGGGACCGCACCAGCGAGCTGCTGCGCCGCACCGGCGGGCTGATCGACGAGCGGGCCGGGCGGACGCCCGGGGAGTTCCGGGCGTTCGTGCCCGCCCGGCACGGCAGCGAGACGGCGGTGGCCGGCGGGCCGTTCGCGGAGATCAGCCCGCGCAGCGCCCGGCAGTTGTCGGTGACGGAACGCGTCCCCTCCCCCGTGCCGCCGGGGCTGGGCACCCGCTACCGGCCGGCCCGCCGCCTGGACGCCAACGGGCGGCTCTGGCTGGCCGAGGACGTGCGGGCCCGGCGCACGGTCGCCCTGAAGCTGCACCGCACCCTCGCCGACCCCGCCGGGCGGGCGGCGTTCCTGCGGGACGCCGGGCTGCTGCGCGACCTCGGCCACCCGGGCACCGTCACCGTGCACGACTTCGGCATCGAGGACGACGTGCCGTACGTGGTGATGGAACACGTCGACGGCATCACCCTGCACTCCCTGGCCGCCTCCGCCGGGCACAGGCTGCCGCCGCCGCTGACCGTGTCCGTCGGCGCCCAGTTGGCCCGCGCGCTCACGGCCGTCCACGGGGCGGGCCTGACCCACGGCGCGCTGGAGATGGCCCGGGTGATACTGCTGCCGGACGGCACGGTGAAGCTCACCCTCTTCGAACCCGGCCGGACCTCGGGCCCGGCGGGCCGCTCCGACGACCTGCGGGCGCTGGGCGAGGCGCTGGTCCGGCTGGCCTCGGGCACCTCGCACCCGGCCGCGCCCATCGACTCCCGGCACCTGCGCCACCTCCCGCCCGCGCTGCGCGGCCCGTACGGGCACGCCCTGGACCTGCTGCGCTCCCGCTCCCACTGGACGCAGACCCGGGGCCTGGAGCTGCTGCTCGACCCCCAGTTGGCGACCCTGGCCCGCGAGGCGTACCGGCGGCGCACGTACCGGGTCCTGGGCCCGCTGCGGGTCGAGACACCCGACGGACCGGCCGCCCTGGACCCGCGGACCGCCGCGATGCTCGCCATGCTGCTGTTCAACCACGGCCGCACGGTCACCCTCGACGAACTGCGCTGGGGCCTGTGGCACGCGGGCGAGGAACCGCCCGGCGCCCGGACCGAGCTGCACCGGATGGCGGCCGGGCTGCGCGAGGTGCTCGGCCCCGGGGCGCTGGCGACGCTCTCCCACGGCCTCGCCCTGCACACCAGCGCGGACTACGTCGACGTCGTGCACTGCGAGGACCTGGTGCGCCGGGCGGACGCGGCGAGCCGCGCCGGCGGCCACCTGGCCGCCCGCGGGCACCTCACCCGGGCCCTGGCGCTCTGGCACGGCGACCAGCCGCTGCCCGGCGTCCCCGGCTCGGCCGCCCGCACCGCCCGGGGCCGCCTGCTCCAGCTCCGCCTCGCCCTGTACCGCAAGCGGGCGGAGACCGACCTGTCGCTGGGCGCCCACGAGCGGGCCGCCGCCGACCTCGCCCGGCTGGTGCGCGCCCATCCGTCCCGGGAGGACCTGCGCCGGCTGTACCTGATCGCGCTGCGCCGCCAGGGCCGTATCGAGGAGGCCCTCGACGTGTACGAGGAGTACGAGCTGTCCGGCGGCCGGGACCCGGACCTGTACGTCCTCGGCCAGGAACTGCGCGAGGAACGCGCCGGGCCGGTGGAGGAGGTGGAGCGGCGGGCCTACGAGCCGCCGCCCGACCACCGCACGCCGTACGACCCGGCCACCGGGCTCGACGAACCGGACGACGAGCCCGCCGGGGAGCCGGCCGGGCAGCCCGCGCGGTCCGCCGGGGAGCGGACGGCGGCCGATCTGATCGCCCGCTCCCGCTGTGTGCTGCTCGGCTTCGACGACGTGCTGGCACGGCTGTACCGGCCGGGCACGGAACGCGAGGTGCTGCTGGACGTCATGCGGCTGCTCGCCGAGGACCGCGACCCCGGGGAGGCGCTGACCGGCGCCGCGCCGCTGCCCCGCGTGGACCCCGTGCCCGGCGAGGGGTACGCCGCCACGCTCGACCTGGTCCGCGCGTTCGCCGGGCACCGGCTGGCCGGCGCGGTACGGCTGCGCCTGGACCGGCACGAGGAGCGGGCCGCCCGCACCGCGCGGCCCACCCCGCTCGCCCACCGGCTGATCCGGGCGCTGCACACCCGGCAGGTGCCGCTCGCCGTGGTCACCGACCGGGCGGAGGCCCCGGTGGAGACGTATCTGCGGCGCCGCGGGCTGCTGGAGTGCCTGCCCGGCGGCGTGCACGGCCGCACCGCCGACCTGCGACGGCTGATGCCCGACCCGGACGTGCTGCACCGGGCCCTGGAGCAGCTCGGCGCGGACGCCGGCGAGTGCGTGCTGGTCGGGTCCTCCGTCGCCGAGCAGGCCGCCGCCCGCGCCGTCGGGCTGCCGTTCATCGGCTGCCGGCGCGGCGAGCCCGGCCGCGGGGAGCTGGCAGCCGCCGACCCGGGCGCCGTCCTCGTACCGGATCTGCGGCCGCTGCTGACCGCGGCCATGAACCGCTGACCGCGCCCCGGGAAGCGGACCGCCCGTTCGGCGGCACCCCGCCCGGCCCCCTCCGGCGGGCGCCCGGCCGCCGCCGCCCGCACGATGCGAGGGAGGCCGGCCGACCGCCGGTCCCACGGTCCGCGCTCTCGGGAGGATCTGCCATGACCGCCAGTCTGGAGCAGTTGCGCCGCTGCCACTTCGCCGTCGACCTGGGCGCGGCTCGGACGCGGGTGTACGTCAAGGGCGCCGGCCTCGTCGTCGACCAGCCGTCCGCCGCCGCCGTCAACACCCGCACCGGCGCGCTGATCGCGGTCGGTGAGTTCGCGGAGCGGATGACCGGCCGCACCCCCGACTACATCCGGGTCGTCCGGCCCGTCTCCGGCGGCACGATCGTCGACATCGAGATGGCCCAGCGGATGCTGCGGCACCTCCTGGGCGACAAGATCCGCCGCGCGCTGCGCCGCAAGCCCCGGCTGCGGGCGGCGGTCTGCACCCCGCACGACGCCGACCCGCTGGCACAGCGCGCGGCGATCGAGACGCTGGTCGGGCTCGGCGCCCGGCGGGTGGAACTCGTCGACACCCTCATCGCCGCCGCCGTCGGCTGCGGACTGCCCGTGGAGCAGCCCGAGGCGACCATGATCATGGTGTGCGGGGCGCACGCCACCCAGGTCGCCGTGCTCTCCCTCGGCTCGATCGTCACCGCCGCCCGCATCCCGGTGGGCGGCGAGGCGGTCGACCACGCGATCGTCCAGCACCTGCGCCACCAGCACGAACTGGTCCTGCCCAGCCAGTCCGTACGGCCCCTGCAACTGGCCCTGTCCGGCAACGGGCTCACCGCGCAGGGCCCCGCCTCCACCGAGATCCACGGCCGGGACGTGGCCACCGGCCTGGCCCGCAGCGTCCAGGTCGACACCGCCGCCGTGCGCAACGCCATCCAGACACCGCTGACGGCCGTCCTCGACGGCATCGGCAAGGTGCTGCGGGACTGCCCGCCGGACCTGGTCGCCGACCTCGCCGACCGGGGCATCATGATGGTCGGCGGCAGCGCCCTGCTGCCGGGCTTCGACCAGATGCTCCGCCAGGCCACCGGGATGCCGGTGCACATCGCCGAACGCCCCGACATCTGCGCCGTGCAGGGCCTGGGCACCATGCTGGAGGGCAAGGTCGAACCGCTGGTGCTGAACCCCACCGCCGACTGAACCGACCGCCCGGTGCAGTCCGCCGCCCGCCTCACCCGGCTCCTCGAAGCCGTCCTCGACGTCGGTGCCGGCCTCGATCCGCGCACCACCCTGGAACGCCTCGTGGCCGGTGCCGCCGAGCTGACCGGCGCCGCGCACGCCTGCCTGGCGGCACCCCCGGACGCCCCCGAGGACCTCACCGGCATCCGCGCCGGCCGCGCGCCGGACCCCGGCGCCCACCCGGCGCACCCGCTGCGGGTGCCGGTCCGGGCCGGGGACGAGGAGGTCGGCGAGCTGTGCCTGGCCGACCGGTCCGACGGCCGCCCGTACACCGCCGAGGACGAGCAGGTGCTGCGGGTGCTGGCCGCGCAGGCCGGCCTCGCGATCGGCAACGCCCGGCTGTACGGGACGGCCCGGCAGCGCGCCCGCTGGCTGAAAGGGGCGGCGGCCGTCACCACCGCCCTGCTCACCGGCCGCACCGACGACGCCCTGACGACGGTCGCCGAACGGGCCCGGCTGCTGGCCGGCGCCTCGGCCGGCGTGATCCTCCAGCCGACCGCCGAGGGCGGTATGGAGATCGTCACCGCCTCCGCGCCGGACGACCCGGACGGCATCGTGGGCGCCGTCATCGCCCCGGGCAGCCCGGTCCTGGAGCAGCTTCTGGGCGGCGAGCCGGTGTTCGTCGCCGACTCGGCGACCGACCCCCGCATGACCACCCGGGTACGGCACCGGTTCGGCCCCAGCATGATGCTGCCGCTCCAGGCGCAGGGCCGGCTGATCGGCACCCTCGCGCTGCCCCGCCGCCGCGGCGACCGCCCGTACACCGCGGTGGAGAGGCTGCTGGCCACCCAGTTCGCCTCGCAGGCCGCGCTCGCGCTGGTCCTCGCCGACGCCCGCCGGGGCCGGGCCCGCCTCGCGGTCTACGAGGACCGCGACCGCATCGCCCGCGACCTGCACGACCTGGTGGTGCAGCGGCTGTTCGCCACCGGCATGACCCTGGAGTCGACCCTGCGCCGGCCGGGCGCCGACGACGTCCGTGACCTCCTCGGCCGGGCGGTGGAGGAACTGCGCTCCACCGTCCAGGAGGTCCGTACGGCGATCTTCGCGCTCCAGCAGCCCCCGGCCGATCCGCCGGCCGGTCCGCGCGGCAGGGTGCTGCGGGAGACGGCGACGGCCGCCGCGCTGCTCGGCTTCGCGCCGGCCACCCGGTTCACGGGGGCCGTCGACAGCGTCGTCTCCGACGAGGTGCTGGAGCCGCTGCTCACCGCGCTGCGCCGGGCCCTGGCCGCGGTGGTGCGGCGGCGGGAGGAGGTCACCAGGGTGGAGGTGAGCGTGGACGCGACCGGGGACGCGGTGCGGCTCACCGTCCGGGACGACGGCGGCACGGGCACCACCGTCCGGTGGGAGTCACGGCTGTGACGCGCCGGGACTGCCGGGCCGTCGGGCGGGAGTCACCGGCTGCGTGGTCCGGAGCCGCCCGGTGAGAGTCACCGGCTGCGTGGCCCCGGAGCTGCCGGACCCGCCCGGCGGGCCGCTCGCCGCTCACACGGCGAACCAGCACCGGACCGTCGTGCCGTCCGGGCCGGTGTGCAACCGGACCAGGTCGGCGACCAGGTTGACCAGCAGCAGGCCGCGTCCGCCGCGCTGTTCGCGGGCGGCGGGCCGGCGTCCGGCCAGCGGGTCGGCGAGCCGCCCGCCGTCGCGCACCTCGCACACCACGTACCCGTCCTCGGCCCACACCCGCAGCTCGCCGGTGCCGCCGCCGTGCACGACGCTGTTGGTGACCAGTTCGGCCGTCGCCAGCGCCAGGTCGTCCAGCTTGACGCCGGTCAGGCCGTGCCGGGCGCCCTCGCCGGTGGCCAGGTGCCGGGCCTGGGAGAGCGAACCGGACGTGAAGGCGAGGACCAGCCCGTCCGGCGCGGGCGGCAGCGGCTCGTTGTAGCGGTCGACGACGCCGGTCCAGTCGTAGGCGGGGCTGTCCCGCAGGTCAGCGGTGCCGGCCGGGATGACGACGGGGTGGGTGGCGTGGGCGTCGGCGAGGACCCGCTCGTCCAGGCGTACGGCGTCGTACGGGCACAGGATCGTCACCGCGCGGCCCTGGAAGGCGGCGTTGATCAGCGCCTCGTGCTGGGCGCAGGCCGGGTACTCGGCGGCGCTGCGGCCGGCCCAGATCGGCTCGCCGATGATCCGGACCCGCTTCCCGGCGGGCTGGGCGTCGGCGAAGGCGCGCAGCACCCCGGGGATGATCCGGCCGGGGTTGCGTCCGGCCTCCCGCATGTCCATCAGGCGCACGGCGTCGGCGTCGGTGCCGAGCGCGTCGCGGAGCAGCGCCAGCTTCTCGCCGGGGACCGCGACGGCCACGGGTTCGCCGGCCGTCAGGCCCTCGTGGATGAAGGGGACGGTGCCGGACAGGTACTCGTCGTCGTCGCGGTAGAACAGCGCGGGGTGGACGAAGGGCTCGGCGGTCTCGCCGGGCTCCAGGATCTCGTGGGGCGGTTCGGCCACGGCACTCATGACATCGACACCTCGATCGCCGTCAGATCGGGCCAGAACAGCTCCAGCACCCTCTGCAGGGTAGGCGGCGGACGGTGCAGGACGAGCCGCCGGCCCTCCGGGAGGCGCCGGGCGGCGTCCGCGAGCGCGCCGACTCCGGCGACATCGACGAACGTCACCTCGGACAACTCCAGGTCGAACACGTCCTCACCCTCATGTACCGCCTCTTCCAGGGCCTGCCGCCATGTCTCGTGCGTCGTCAGCCCGATCTCCCCGGCCGCCCGCACGCCGCCGCGTCCGGGCAGCGGTGTCACCGTCAGCCGTGGCGCCGCGTCGACGCCCGCGGACGACACCTGGCCCTGAGTGCCCACCCTCGACTCCCATACTCGTGGACGAGTCGTCCCTACCCCGCGTTGTCCGGGGCACTCACAGTACCTGGGTGTACTCGACCGGTCGGCGGGCAGGCGCATTGTCGACACTGACGGAGCGTGCCGCGGCCCGGTCCGGCGGTCACGGGGGGCAGAGCGACGTCGTGGAGTCCGTCAGGACCGACGAGGACCGAGAAGGCGGTGACATGACCTCAGCGGTACCGGCTCGTCTGACGGGCAGGCCGACCCCCCTGGTCATCGAGTGTCATCTGGAGGCGGGGCGTGCGCTGATCGTCCCGCACGGAGAGCTGGTGCACGGGTGCACGGTCGTCCTGGCCGAGACGCTGGCCGGGCTGCCGGCCGGGATCGGGCGCATCGACCTGGACATGGCGCGGGTGGAGTTCATGGACGCGGCGGGACTGCACTTCCTGGACCTGCTCAGCGGCCACGGCCACCGGCAGTCGGTGCCGGTGACGGCGGTGAACTGGAACCGCCAGCCGCGCCGGGTCCTGGAGCTGGCCGGCCTGGACCCCGAGGACCCGCTGCACACGCCGCCGCCGCGGATGCCCGCCCCGCGTTCGGAGCGGGTGCACGTCCTGGAGGAGGAGGTGGAGCAGTTGCGGCAGGCCATCGCCTCCCGGCCGGTGATCGACCAGGCCCGGGGCGTCCTCATGGCCCTGCACGCCGTCACCCCGGACGAGGCGTGGCACATCCTGCGGGAGACCTCCCAGTTGTCCAACACCAAGCTCCGTTCGGTCGCCGAGGCGCTCACCGCCAGCGCGGGCCTGGGCGGCCCGCCCCCGCCGCCCGGGGTCCGCGCGGCCCTGCGGACGGCCCTGGCCCGGCGCGGCCGGGCGTGATGCCTGCGGTGCGACGGGGTACCCGGGGGGCGGACCACCCCGCACCACCAGGAAAGGCGGCACGATGACCGAGCAGACACCGTCCCAGGCCGAGGGCGACCGCGACGACGAGCGCGAGGCCCCGACCCCGCGGCAGACGACCCCGTCCCAGGCGGAGGGCGACCGCGACGACGAGCCCACCGAGGACACCACGAACGACTGACGAAGGGTCCCGACGCCCCCGGACGCCGCACCGGGGCAGTCCCCGGGCGCACCCACGGCCCCGGGTGAGCGGGCGCCTCCTGTGCTGATTCCGCCGCGCCGTACTGACGCCCGCACCGGAGGCCCTCTCCCCGCACCGGACCCAGGCACGGCGATCACACCGGAGCCGGGAGTCTGCCGGGGGGCGGATGGCTATCGGTCAGGTGTTCGACACGCGGCAGGCGGGGTGCCGGCCGCCGGTCACTTGGCGAGGAACGCGAGGAGGGCGTCGGTGACCTCCTGGGCGTGGGTCCACAGCAGGCCGTGGGGGGCGCCGTCGACGACGACGTAGTCGGCCTGCGGGAGTGCCTGGTGGAAGAGTTCGCCGGTGGCCTCGATAGGCAGGATGCGGTCGGCGGTGCCGTGCAGGATGAGTGCCGGTACGTCGATCTTGAGCAGGTCGGCACGGAAGTCGGTGGACCAGGTGGCCACGCAGGCCAGGGAGGCGTACGAGGAGGCCCCGGCGGCGACGTTCCAACTGTTGCGGACGGCCTCCTCGCTGATCCGGGTGCCGAGGTTCTCGTCGAGGTTGTAGAAGTTCTCGTAGAACTCGGTGAAGTAGGCGTAGCGGTCGGCGGTGACGGCGCCTTCGATGTCCTCGAAGATGGTGCCGTCGACGCCGCCGGGGTTGTCATCGGTCTTCAGGAGGAAGGGTTCGAGGGAGGCGAGGAAGGCGGCCTTGGCGATCCGGGCGGAGCCGTAGGTGCCCAGGTAGCGGCCGACCTCGCCGGTGCCCATGGAGAACCCCACCAGAACGACGTCGTCGAGGTCGAGGGTCTCCAGGACCACGTTCAGGTCGGCGGCGAAGGTGTCGTAGTCGTAGCCGGTGGTGGGCTGGCTGGAGCGGCCGAAACCGCGCCGGTCGTACGTGATCACCCGGTAGCCGGCCGACAGGAGTGCGGCGGACTGCTTCTCCCAGGAGTGGCCGTCGAGGGGGTAGCCGTGGATCAGCACGACCGGCTGTCCCGTGCCGTGGTCCTCGTAGTACAGGTCGATGCTGGTGGAGTTTTCCTGGTCGACGGTGATGAACGCCATGGTGGTCCCTGCTTTCCGGTGTGAATGCGTCTGATGGTGAGGTGCGCGATCGGGAGCGGTTGTGCGGGTGCGGTGAGGTGCGTCGGGCGACAGGGCGGGGCCGGCGGTCATCGGACCGTGCGGGCGGCCTGCTCGACGACGCGGGTGACGGCTTCGGGGCGGGACACGGATACGGCGTGGGACGCGTCGATCGTCGTCGTGCGGGCCTTGGCGCGGGCCGACATGAAGCGCTGGGCGGCCACGGGGATGTTGCGGTCCTCCGTGGTGACCAGCGACCAGGAGGGGATCGTCTTCCAGGCGGCCCGGGTGGACTTCTCCTCCAGAGCGGCGGCGGCGATCGGGCGCTGTCCCGCGGCCATGAGCCCGGCCTTGTCCTTCGGCACATCCGCGGCGAACTGGCTGCGGAACTTCTCCTGCTGGATGTACACGTCCGCGCCTTGACCGCCCTCGGGCAGGGAGTAGTTGACGGACTCCACGGCCTGGCCGAGGGTGCTGCCGGGGAACTTGTTCGTCAGGCCGATCGAGCTCTCACCCGTGTCGGGCAGGAACGCCGCGATGTAGACCAGCGCCTTCACCTTGTCCTCAAGGCCCGCGGCGGCCTGGCTGATGACCGTGCCGCCGTAGGAGTGACCGACCAGGACCACGGGCCCGTCGATGTGGCCGAGGACGCTGCGCAGGTAGGCGGCGTCGGTCGCCGGACCGCGCAGCGGGTTGGCGGCGGACACCACCGGGTAGCCCGCACGCTGCAGTCGGGCGACGACACCGTCCCAGCTCGCGGCGTCGGCGAACGCCCCGTGCTCCAGCACGATCGTCGGGCGTACGGGGTGGTCGGGTGCCGCGCCGGCCGCGGTGGGCAGAGTGACGGCCCCGACGGACAGGCCTACGGCCGCGGTGACACCGAGCAGCGCGGATCTGCGGCTCGGACGGGCCAGGCGGGTGATGCGCATGAGTGGAATTCCTCTTGGTTGTTTGTCGGTCCTCGATGGACCGTGCGGGCTGAGCGGACCGGTGCGTCCGAGGAGCGGGGCCCCGAGTCACCTCACCGGTGACTGAGTTCGCGTACGTCCGCGCGTGCTGAGTGACCGGCACGGATCGGACTGCTGGTGGCCGTCGGCGGCAGCGGTACGGAGAGCGGCTGCGGGTCTGCGGCGCGAGTGGACCCTGAGGTGTCGCTCTCGACCGGTCACCGGGGAGCGAAGCGCCCTTCGTCTCGTACGACGACCGGACAGCCGGACCGGTTCACCCGGCAACGGGCTGCTCGTCCGCGGAAAGTGGACGGGCTGTGCGGGGCACCGCGATCGGCGGCTTTGAGCGGGTGCACCCGTCCAGCAGGACGACGCCCGCGCACCCCGCCCCCTGGCTCAGACGGTGGATTCCAGGACTGCGTAGACGTGCTTGATGTAGTCGTGGGTGCGCTCCGAGCCGAGGAGCCCGTCGCCCACCCGGTTCATCGTGTACGCGAACGTGACGCCCCGGTCGAGGTCCATCATGACGATCGAACCGCCCCGGCCGACCCAGAAGCAGATGTTGCCGGTGGGCATGTGCGGCATCGTCCTCGGGTCGGCGAGTGCGTAGCCGATGCCCCAGCGGACGGGGACGCCCAGGAACAGGTCGACTCCGTCGGCCTGTACGTCGAACACCTTGTCCACTGTCTCCGCGGAGAGCAGCCGGAGGCCGTTCACCTGGCCGCGCCGGGAGATGACCGAGAGGGCACGGGCCATACCTCGCGCGTTGCCGTGGCCGTTGACGGCTCCGAGTTCCGCGGAGCGCCACTGCGGTGTGTCCACGTGCTCGTCGCGGGCGGGGCTTCCGAGCAACGTCCTGGTGAAGATCCCTTCGGGATCGAGGCCGGCGGGTATCCCGGAAAGCCGCGAGGGGGCCAGGAGATCGGCGATGCGCGGCCAGTCGGCCTGACGCGCACCGATCTGGACATCGGCTTGCGCCGGCTTGGCGATCTCGGTGTCGACGAACTCCGTCAGCGTCCGGCCACTGACCCGCCGGACCAGCTCCCCCACCATCTGTCCTTGTGTCTGCACGTGGTAGCCCGAAGCGGAACCCGGCTCCCACCACGGGGCCTGCGCGGCCAGCCGGGCACTCGCGGTAGGCCAGTCGTACAGGTCCTCCATGGTGAAGGGCTGCTCCCAGCCGGAAAGTCCCGAGGTGTGGGACAGGATGTGCCGCACCTCGATGTGTTCCTTCCCCTGGGCGGCGAACTCGGGCCAGTAGTGCGCCACGGGGCGGTGCAGATCCAGTGCGCCCCGGTCGACGAGGACGAGGGCCGCGAGATTGGTGAGGGTCTTCGTGGTCGACCACATGCTCACCAAGGTGTCCCGCTGCCACGGCACCGTCCGCGCCCGGTCCGCGTGGCCGCCCCACAGATCGACTTCCATGACCCCGTCCACATCGACGGCGATCGAGGCCCCCACCTCTTCGCCGGCTTCGAGGTGCGCTTCCAGCGCCGCTCGTACCGGTTCGAACCGGGCAGTGCTCGTTCCCTCGACAACCACGTTCTTCTCCACTCCGGACGACAACCGTTCACTCGCTCAACGGGCCGAACGTCACCGCGGTTCACGCATCGACGCAGGTCATGAGAGGACTCGGTCGCCCTCACGCCGCGGAAAGACGACACCCGGCGTGGTGAACGGGAGCGCACTTCTCCACGTTGCGCTGATTGGACGTGCATGCGTCCCTGCGATGCCGCCGTGCGCTGCGGCCCTCGGCGGCACCAGCCCATCATGGAAGGAACAACTCACCAGTGAAGCGCTTCATGACACGCCTCGCGGTAGTCGCGGCGGCCGGGGCCCTGGCCGTCGTGCTGCCCGCCTCGTCGGCGTCCGCCATCAACCGCACCGACTGCAATGGACTGGGTCTCCTGTCCCTGCACAACGCAGGCGGCTCCCTCTGCTTCGCCAACGCGGGTGTGCAGAGCGTGGCGATCTACGGCGTGGACCGGATCTGGACCGGAGACAACAAGGTCACCTTGGAGTACGTGCCGAGGTTGGGCGCGCCTGCGACCAGCGCGACCGTGGACAAATGGCGTTTCGGCAATGTCCCCGGCGAGCCCATCCACAAGATCACGAAGATCAGGATCTGGTAGCGCCGCCGGTGCGAACGAGGTGACAGCGGGTCCTCGGCGGCGATGTCCGTCCTGCGGCCCGAACTGCGGCGGCTCCGGTGGAAACCACCGGGGCTTCCCGCGACCTTCACCCGGGCCCGTGGGAGGAATCCGGCGGGCACGCGCCTCGGGGCGGCTACACCCCCAGTATCCCCTGCTTCTCCAACACCTTGCGCAACGCCCGCACGGCATAGAATGCACGGCTTTTGACAGTGCCGGGCGGTATACCGAGGTGCTCGGCAGCCTGATTCACGCTGCATTCCAGGAAGTACATGAGGCGGATGACGGTCCGCTGCTGCTCGTTCAGCTCCCCCAGGGCCTGCACCACCACATGGGAGTTGATCGTGGACGCCGTGCTGTCGCTGGATGTGTCCAGCTCCTCCACGGGCAACAGCTCCAACGGCCGGACCTGGCGTGCCCGGTAGTGGTCGATGACGAGATTTCTGACCACGGTGAACAACCAGGGCCTGAGGCATTCGTTGCGGCTGCCCAGGAATCGGGCGTGTTTCCAGGCGCGGGCCGCGGTCTCCTGGAAAATGTCCTCCCCCTTGTGCCAGTCGCCGTCCAGCAGCCGCGTGGCGTACCGGACGAGCAGAGAGCCGTACTGGTCGTAGATGTCCTTGATGAAGGCGTCGCAGTCAGCGTCCGGCGCGCGGTGCCGGATCTGCGACGAAGCCGGAACGAGGGCAGTGGCCTCCGTTTCCATGGTCCCGTTCATGAGGCGGCGAGGAAGTCGATCAGAGCGGCATTGACCTCGGCTGCGTGGGTGAGCAGCAGTCCGTGCGGAGCGCCGTCGATCTCGACGTATCGCGCACCGGGCAGGCGGCGGCGGAACTCGCGGGCCGTGGCGTCGATCGGCAGGATGCGGTCGGCGGTCCCGTGCAGGATCAGCGACGGCACATCGACGCACTCCACGTCGGCCCGGAAGTCCGTCAGCCACGCCGGGACACACGCGTACGCCGCCATGGGCGCCGAGTCGGCAGCGGTGGCCCAGTTCGCCCGCAGCGCGGCTTCGCTGAGCCGCGTCCCGAGCATCTCGTCGGTGTTGAAGAAGTCGACGAAGAAGCTCTCGTACCAGGCGTACCGGTCGGCCTCAGCCTGCTCCGCGAAGCCGTCGAAGACGCTCCGCGGCATACCGGCGGGGTTGTCCGGCGTCTGCAACAGGAACGGCTGGAGCGAACCGAGGAACGCCGCCTTCGCCACCCGCTGCGAGCCGTGGACGCCGAGGTAGCGGGCGACCTCGCCGGAGCCCGTCGAGAACCCGACGAGAACCGCGTCCCGCAGGTCGAGCCGCGTCAGAACGGTGTCCAGGTCGGCGGCGAAGGTGTCGTAGTCGTAGCCCGTCGCGGTCCTGCTCGACCGGCCGAAGCCACGGCGGTCGTAGGTGATGACGCGGTAGCCGGCCCTGACCAGCGCATCGGTCTGTTTCTCCCACGACCGCCCGTCCAGTGGGTAGCCGTGGATCAGGACGACCGGCTGCCCCGTCCCGTGGTCCTCGTAGTAGAGCTCGATGCTGGTCGAGCCCTCGGCTCCGACGGTGATGGTCCCCATGGTGTGCCTTCCCGCCCGTCCTGCGTGTGCGAACGGGGCATGGCACGAACCTAGGAAACGAGCAGGGGGGACCGCGTCCGTCGGACTACGTCTTCGGCGTACGTCATGATGCCGCGCCTTCGGCGTACGTCATCGTGCCGCCCAGCACCGCGGCCAGCTCGCCCCGGGACGTCACCCCCAGTTTGGGGAACATCCGCTGGAGGTGGGTGCTCACCGTCCTGGGCGAGACGTACAACCGCTCGCCGATCTCCCGGTTCGTCAGGCCCTGCGCGGCGAGCTGGGCGACATGCAGTTCGGTGGAGGTCAGGTGGTCCACCGCGGCCGGAGACTGGCGAGGGGAGGACGCGCCCGCGGCGCGCAGCTCCTGCCGTGTCCGCTCCGCCCATGCCGACGCGCCGAGGGCGTCGAAGATCACGCACGCGGCCTGCAGGGAGGCGCGGGACTCCGCGGGCCGCCGGCGCCGCCGCAGCCACTCGCCAAGGGCGAGGCACGCACGCGCCCGCTCGAACGGCCAGTCCGCCGGGACGGCATCGAGGGCCGCCCGGTAGAGCGGCTCGGCGGCATCCTGCGGGCTCAGCAGGGCCCGGCCCAGCCGCAATCCGCAGAGCAGGGCGGGCGAAGAAGTCGTTTCCCCGAGCGGGGTCAGCTCCTGCAGGACGTCGCGCGCCGTCTCCGCGGATTCGCTGCGCACAGCCGCCTCGACCAGCTCCGCGACCGCGTAGAAGCGCAACCAGGGGTGGAAGGCGGAGTCGGCCGGGTCGAAGACACGGTGCAGGTGCCCGTACGCGTCGCCGTAGCGGCCCTGGCAGAGCGCCGCCTGCCCGCGGGCCATCTGCACGATGGCCAGCACCGGGCGCCCTCCACTGGGAAGGGCCGCCCGCTCGGCTTCCGCCGCCCACGCCTCCGACGCCGGGTCGCCGCCGACGGCCGCCAACTGCGCGCGGATGGCGTTCACCATCGCGTGCACGAGAGGCTGACCGGTCTCGCGGGCCAGTGACTCGGCCTCCTCCGCGGCGAGGAAACCCGCGCGCACGTCACCCAGCCGTGCCGCGCTGCCCGCCTGCACGCAGAGGGCGCGGGCCAGCATCGACAGCCTGCCTTGCGCTCGCAGGGCGTCCAGCGACCTGGTCGTCAACCGGCTCGCCAGGGCTGGAGCACCCACCGTCACGGCGGCGCCCCCCAGGAGCTGGTCTCCCTCCGCGTTCTCGGAGGAGCGCTCCATCTGCCCCGCCAGGTCTTCCATGACCGTTCCCCCGCGCTCGACCGGGGCCGAGTACGCCCGCAGGGCGACCAGGTCGGCGTTGTCGGCGTCCACGGGCATCCGGTCGGCGGCGGCGGCGACCCGCTCGCGGGCGGCCGGCCCCGGCTCTCCCCAGAAGCACTGCAGGACCGCTCCCCACAGCATGCGCAGGCCCAGTGCCGGTTCGCCTCCGGCGGCGATCTCGACCGCCAGCTCGGCCAGTTCGGCGGTCGCGGCGCCCTCACCCCGCGTCCCCTCGGCCAGAGCGATGCTGACCCAGGCCGCGCGGCCTTGATCCCGGACCGAAAGGTCCAGTGAGCGCGCCTGGGCCAGCAGAAGTGCCGCGACCTCTCCTTGGCCCGACTCCAGCGCCAGCTCCGCCGCCCGGAGCAGCCGGTCCGCCCGAGCGGACGGGTCCTTCGTCAGCTCCGTCGCCCGCCTCAGCGCGGCGAGGGCCGCGGCGACACCGCCTCGCCGCAGGGCTCTGCCGGCAGTGGAGTCCAGGTCCCGCGCTACTTGTTCGTCGGGACCCGCGGTGGCGGCGGCACGGTGCCATGCCTGCCGATCGGGCTGCCCCTGGAGCGCGGCGGCCAGAGCGGCGTGTGCGGTCCGCCGTTCCGCCGCGGTGGCGGCGTGGTACATGGCCGAGCGGACGAGCGGGTGCCTGAAGGCCAGCCCCCGCGCTTCTACCAGACCCGCGTCGATCGCCGCCTCGAGAGCGGTGACTTCGACCGCCTTTCCGAGCATCCGGGTCGCCGCGGCGAGGCATTCGTCCATCGTTCCGTCACCGTTGAGGGCCGACAGGAGCAGAACCGTATGGGTGTCGGCCGGAAGGCGGGAGACCCGCGCCGTGAAGGTCCTCTCCAGCCGTGCGGTGAGCGGCAACGGACCCGGGTTGAGCGCGTACGCCCCGCCGACCGACTGCAAGGCGATCGGCAGCTCGGTCAGCGCCAGCGGGTTTCCGGCGGACTCCTCCAGCAGCCTCCGCCTGACCTGCTGTCCCAGGCCGGGGGCGACCGCGTCCAGTACCTCACCCGACACCTCGTCCGTCAGCGGACCCAGGTGCAGCACCGGCAGGCCGGCGCTGCTGAGGCGGTCGTCGAGGCGCCGGGTGACCGCGACCAGGACGAGGGGGTCGGACTCGATCCGCCGCGCCACGAACCCGAGCACATCGAGGCTGGCATGATCCATCCAGTGGGCGTCCTCGACGACCACGAGCAGCGGCGCCTGTGCTGCCGCGTCCGTCAGCAGAGTCAACGCGGCCAGGCCGACCAGGTACAGATCCGGGACGGCCTCGTCGACGAGCCCGACGGCTGCGAGCAGCGCCGTACGCTGGCGCTCCGGCAAGTCGTCGATGCCGTCCCGCAGTTGATGAACCAGTTGGTGCAGGCCGGCACAGGGCAGGTTCTCCTCCGACTGGACCCCCACGGCAGTGATCACATGGGTCCCGCCGCGCGCCGCCGCGGCCGCGGCCTCCGCGACCAGCGCCGATTTGCCGACCCCCGGCGCTCCGGTGATCACCATGGCACCGCCCGAACCGGCGGCCCCCTGCTCGACCAGGGCAGCCAGCGCGCGACGCTCCGACTCGCGCCCCAGCAGCGCCCGCCTCTGCATGCCTCACTCCGATTCTCTGCGGCTCCCCCGCACCGAGGGTTCCGCGTCATCGCGGAACCCGGCGACCCGGCGGCATCTTTGCTGGCAGGCGGCCTGGAGGCCGGGTCCGGATGCCATCCGCACAATGGTATGCACGCCACCGGGCGGAAACGACCGCGGTCCGCGCCCGTCGAACCGAGCCGCCGGGATCACGGCGGGGCCGAACCGCCTTCGGGCCTTGGCCCGAGGCCCGGGTGCACGTCCGGTCTCTGGAGGGTGGCCGGAGCCGCGCTCGCGGCGGGCATCATCGCCTGCCCCGTCCTGGAGCACGCCGGCCGCGAGCAGGAGAACCCGCGGAGAGGACGACGTCAGCGCGAAACGCCCCAGAAGACGGGTTTCCCCAGGTCAGAACGATTCTGCCTGGGGACGCCCGGTGGGGCGGGTGGGACTCGAACCCACGGCCGACGGATTATGAGTCCGCTGCTCTAACCGGCTGAGCTACCGCCCCATAACGGCGTGTCGCGTACATGTGTGCGCGCCGTCTGCCGCAGCATAGCCGCTCATACGATCTCCTGCCTCGGATGGTCGGCTTCCCGCGACGCCCCGGAACCGGGGGCATGAAAAAGGACCCCGAAGGGCCCTCGTTCAGCGTGCTCCCCCGACTGGACTCGAACCAGTAACCTGCCGGTTAACAGCCGGCTGCTCTGCCAATTGAGCTACGGAGGACCGAGCTCCCCGGACTGGACTCGAACCAGTAACCTGCCGGTTAACAGCCGGCTGCTCTGCCAATTGAGCTACCGAGGAAGGTCTCGTATCGCATCGAACGTACCTTCCTGGGTATCCGCCAGGGGGCGTGCGCTCGCTGCGACACATACATTAGCGCAAGCAGGGGGGTGCTCCGCCAATCGGTACTCCCCGGCACCGGAGGACTCAGGCAAGGGAAGGGTGGCCGCCATGCGTTACCGGCTCACGTTCGTCGTCGGACTCGCCGCGGGCTACGTGCTCGGCACACGGTCCGGACGCGAACGTTACGAGCAGTTGAAGAAGACCGCCCGCCAGGTCGCGCAGAACCCCGCGGTGCGCAACACCGCGGAGTCGGCCGCGCAGCAGGGCCGGCAGATCGCCGACAAGGCGTACCACGTGGTCAGCGACAAGGTCGGCGACCGCATGCCGGAGTCGGTGACCCAGCGGGTGAAGACCCTGCGCGAACGGGGCGGCGACGACTGGGGCGGCACCGGCGCCCCGTAGCCACCGGGCGGGCGGCGGGCACCACCGGGCCGCCCGCCGCCCCGGCCGGCTCGGCGATACGGCAGAATTTCGCCCATGGGGATAGTCGCCGGGCTGGACAGTTCGCCCGATTTCACTCGTATCGTCGTCTGCGACGCGGACACCGGCGCCGTACTCCGGCAGGGATACGCGCCGCATCCGGTGGAGAGCCCCGAGACGGGCGGCCGCCCCAGTGACGTCGACCCGCAGGCGTGGCTGCTGTCGCTGGGCGAGGCGGCCGGCGGCGGGCTGCTGGAGGGCGTGCAGGCCATCGGGGTCTCCGCGCAGGCCAACACGGTGGTGCCGCTGGACGCCCAGGGCAACACGGTGCGGCCCGCGATGGTGGGCGGCGACAAGCGCGCGCAGGTCGCCGCCGCCGATCTGATCGACGCGCTCGGCGGGCGCGAGGCGTGGGCGCAGGCCGTCGGCGCGGTCCCGCAGGCCGCGCACCCGGTGACCAAGCTGCGCTGGCTGGCGCGGACCGAACCGGAGGCCGCCGCGCGGACCGCCGTACTGATGCAGGCGCACGACTGGCTGGTGTGGCAGTTGCTGGGCCGGCCGGTGCGCCGGACCACCGACCGGGGCGGCGCCTCGGGGACCGGGTACTGGTCGGCGGCGACCGGCGGCTACCGTCCCGACCTGGTGGAACTGGCCCTCGGACACCAGGCGGTGCTGCCGGAGGTGATCGGCCCGGCCGACGCGGCCGGTACGACGCCGGAGGGGCTGCTGATCTCCGCCGGGACCGGCGAGACGATGGCCGCCGCGTTCGGGCTCGGCATCGGCCTCGGGGACGCGGTGGTCTCCCTCGGGGCGTCGGGTTCGGTGATGGCCGTGCACCCCGAACCGCTCGCGGACGGGTCCGGGACGATCACCGCGCTGGCCGACGCGACCGGCATGCACCTGCCGGTCGTCACCACCCTCAACGCCGTACGGGCCCTGCGCGGGGCCGCCGAGCTGCTCGGGCTGCCGGATCTGGAGAGCCTGTCCGAGCTGGCGATGAAGTCGACGCCCGGAGCGCACGGGCTGGTCCTGCTGCCGTATCTGGAGGGCGAGCGGACGCCGTATCTGCCGCACACCGCGGGGACGCTCGCCGGGCTCAGGCGGGAGTCGATGCGCCCGGAGCACCTGGCGCGGGCCGCGTTCGAGGGGATGCTGTGCGGGCTCGCGGACGCCCTGGACGTGCTGCGCGGCCGGGGTGTGGCGGTACGGCGGATCTTCCTGCTGGGGCCGGCCGCGGAGCTGCCCGCGGTGCAGGCGGCGGCGCCCTCGCTGTTCGGGACGCAGGTCGTCGTGCCGGGGCCCGCGGACTACGGGGCGATCGGCGCGGCCCGGCAGGCGGCCTGGGCGCTGGGCGCCTCCCGGGGCACCCTCGACCCGCGCACTCCCCCGGCCTGGCAGGGCGCGGTGGCGCAGGTGCTGGAGCCGGGCGAGGAACTGGCGGTGGGGCAGGCGGTGCGGCAGCAGTACGTGTCGGTCCGGGAGCAGACGCACCCCGGCGCGTTCGGCTCGTAGGGCCGTCGCGGTCCATGGCCACGGGCGTCCGAGGGCGTCCCGGCCGGGTTAATCGGTTGAGGTAACGCGGGGGGAGTGCCCGACGATGGGGGCCAAGGGCAACGACCCGCCCCCACCGCCGACTCCGAGAGACCGAGCGTGCTCATACGACTGCTGCGGACCTGTCTCAGGCCCTACAAGAAACCCATCGCGCTGCTGGTGGCGCTGCAGTTCCTGCAGACCTGCGCCAGCCTCTACCTGCCCACCCTGAACGCCGACATCATCGACAACGGCGTCGTCGAGGGAGACACCGGCTACATCCTGGGCTACGGCGCCCTGATGGTCGGGATCTCGCTGGCCCAGGTCGTCTGCAACATCGGGGCCGTGTACTACGGCGCCCGCACCGCCTCCGCGCTCGGCCGGGACCTGCGCGGGGCCGTCTTCGACCGGGTGCAGTCCTTCTCCGCCCGGGAGGTCGGGCACTTCGGCGCGCCCTCGCTGATCACCCGGACCACCAATGACGTGCAGCAGGTCCAGATGCTGGCCCTGATGACGTTCACGCTGATGGTGTCGGCGCCCATCATGTGCGTCGGCGGCATCGTGATGGCGCTGGGCCTGGACGTGCCGCTGTCCGGGGTGCTGGTCGCGGTGGTGCCGGTGCTGGCGATCTGCGTGACGCTGATCGTGCGCAGACTGCGGCCGCTGTTCCGGTCCATGCAGGTCCGGCTGGACACGGTGAACCGGGTGCTGCGGGAGCAGATCACCGGCAACCGGGTCATCCGCGCCTTCGTGCGCGACGAGTACGAGCAGCGCCGGTTCCGCAAGGCCAACGCCGATCTGACCGACGTGGCCCTCGGCACCGGCAATCTGCTGGCGCTGATGTTCCCGGTGGTCATGACGGTGGTGAACCTGTCGTCGATCGCCGTGGTGTGGTTCGGCGCGCACCGCATCGACAGCGGCGGGATGCAGATCGGTGATCTGACGGCGTTCCTGGCCTATCTGATGCAGATCGTGATGTCCGTGATGATGGCCACCTTCATGTTCATGATGGTGCCGCGCGCCGAGGTGTGCGCCGAGCGCATCCAGGAGGTCCTGGACACCGAGAGCAGTGTGGTGCCGCCGGTGGCGCCGGTGACCGAACTGCGCCGGCACGGGCATCTGGAGATCCGGGGCGCGGGCTTCCGCTACCCCGGGGCCGAGGAGCCGGTGCTGAGGGACATCGGCCTGGTGGCCCGGCCGGGCGAGACGACCGCCGTCATCGGCTCGACCGGCAGCGGCAAGTCGACGCTGCTGGGGCTGGTCCCCCGGCTCTTCGACGCCACCGAGGGCGAGGTGCTGGTCGACGGCACCGACGTACGGACGCTGGAGCCGACGCTGCTCGCCAGGACCGTGGGGCTGGTGCCGCAGAAGCCGTATCTCTTCGCGGGCACGGTGGCGACCAATCTGCGGTACGGCAATCCGGACGCGAGCGACGCGGAGCTGTGGCACGCGCTGGAGGTCGCGCAGGCCAAGGAGTTCGTCGAGCGCCTGGAGGGCGGGCTGGACGCGCCGATCGCGCAGGGCGGCACCAACGTCTCCGGCGGTCAGCGGCAGCGCCTGGCGATCGCCCGGACGCTGGTGCAGCGCCCGGAGATCTACCTCTTCGACGACTCCTTCTCCGCTCTGGACTACGCCACCGACGCGGCGCTGCGGGCCGCGCTCGGCCGGGAGACGGCCGAGGCGACCGTGGTCATCGTCGCCCAGCGGGTGGCGACCATCCGGGACGCGGACCGGATCATCGTGCTGGACGAGGGCCGGGTGGTCGGCACCGGCCGGCACCACGAGCTGATGGCGTCCAACGACACCTACCGGGAGATCGTGCTCTCCCAGTTGACGGAAGCGGAGGCTGCCTGATGGCCGGGCCGGCGGGGCGGATGATGGCCGGGGGCGGACCCGACCAGCGGTCGATGGACTTCAAGGGGTCGGGCAAGCGGCTGGTCGGACAGTTCCGGCCGGAGCGGGCGACGATCGCCTTGCTGCTGCTGTGCGTGGTGCTCAGCGTCGGCCTCAACGTGGTCGGGCCGAAGATCCTCGGCAGGGCCACCGACCTGGTGTTCGCCGGGATCATCGGGCGGGAGATGCCGTCCGGCGCCACCAAGGACCAGGTGCTGGAGTCGATGCGGGAGCGCGGTGACGGGGACGTCGCCGACATGCTGCGGGGCACCGACTTCACGCCCGGCGAGGGCATCGACTTCACCGCGGTCGGGCACGTACTGCTGCTGGCGCTGGGGGCGTTCTTCGTCGCGGGGCTGCTGATGGCGGTGGCGACGCGGCTGGTGAACCGGGCGGTCAACCGGACCATGTTCCAGTTGCGCGAGGACGTGCAGACCAAGCTGTCGAAGCTGCCGCTGTCGTACTTCGACAAGCGGCAGCGCGGTGAGGTGCTCTCGCGGGCGACCAACGACATCGACAACATCGGGCAGACCCTCCAGCAGTCGATGGGCCAGCTCATCAACTCGCTGCTGACCATCATCGGCGTGCTGGCGATGATGTTCTACGTCTCCTGGATACTGGCGCTGGTCGCGCTGGTGACCGTGCCGCTGTCGTTCATGGTGGCCACCCGGATCGGCAAGCGGTCGCAGCCGCACTTCGTGCAGCAGTGGCGCTCGACGGGCAAGCTCAACGCGCACATCGAGGAGATGTACACCGGGCACGCCCTGGTGAAGGTGTTCGGCCGGCAGGAGGAGTCGGCGGCGCAGTTCGCCGAGCAGAACGACGCGCTGTACGAGGCCGGGTTCAAGGCGCAGTTCAACAGCGGGATCATGCAGCCGCTGATGATGTTCGTGTCCAACCTGAACTACGTGCTCGTCGCCGTCGTCGGCGGTCTGCGGGTCGCCTCGGGGGCGCTGTCCATCGGGGACGTGCAGGCGTTCATCCAGTACTCCCGGCAGTTCTCGATGCCGCTGACGCAGGTCGCGTCGATGGCGAACCTGGTGCAGTCCGGCGTCGCCTCCGCCGAGCGGATCTTCGAGCTGCTGGACGCGGAGGAGCAGGGCGCCGACCCGGCGGCCGGCGAGAAGCCGGCCGAACTGCGCGGGCGGGTGGCGCTGGAGCACGTGTCGTTCCGCTACGACCCCGACAAGCCGCTGATCGAGGACCTGTCGCTGACGGTGGAGCCCGGTCACACGGTCGCCATCGTCGGTCCCACGGGGGCGGGCAAGACGACGCTGGTCAACCTGCTCATGCGGTTCTACGAGGTGTCCGGCGGGCGGATCACCCTCGACGGCGTGGACATCGCGCGGATGTCCCGGGACGACCTGCGGGCCGGGATCGGCATGGTGCTCCAGGACACCTGGCTGTTCGGCGGCACCATCGCGGAGAACATCGCCTACGGCGCCGCCCGCGAGGTGACGCGCGGGGAGATCGAGGAGGCGGCGCGGGCCGCGCACGCCGACCGGTTCGTCCGGACGCTGCCCGACGGCTACGACACCGTGATCGACGACGAGGGCAGCGGGGTCAGCGCGGGCGAGAAGCAGCTCATCACCATCGCGCGGGCGTTCCTGTCCGACCCGGTGATCCTGGTGCTGGACGAGGCGACCTCGTCGGTCGACACCCGGACCGAGGTGCTGATCCAGAAGGCGATGGCCAAGCTGGCGCACGGGCGGACCTCGTTCGTCATCGCGCACCGGCTGTCCACCATCCGCGACGCGGACACCATCCTGGTCATGGAGAACGGCTCCATCGTCGAACAGGGCACCCACACCGGCCTGCTGGCGGCCGGCGGGGCGTACGCCAAGCTGTACCGGGCGCAGTTCGCGCAGGCGGTCGCCGAGGTCGACTAGGCACCGGCTCGGGGAGCCGCCGAGGTCGGCCAGGGCCCCGGCGCGGGGGGCCGCCGTCCGCCGGCGGTTCCCCGCGTCAGTCCAGATAGCCCCGGAGCTGGTCCGCGAAGGCGTGGTCGCGGAGCTTGTTCAGCGTCTTGGACTCGATCTGCCGTATCCGCTCGCGGGTCACGCCGAAGATCCGGCCGATCTCCTCCAGGGTGCGGGGGCGGCCGTCGACCAGGCCGTAGCGCAACTGGACGACCTTGCGTTCGCGCTCGCCGAGGGTGGAGAGCACCGCCTCCAGGTGCTCGCGCAGCAGCAGGAAGGCCGCCGACTCCACGGGGCTGGCGGCGTCGCCGTCCTCGATGAGGTCACCGAGGGCGACGTCGTCCTCCTCGCCGACCGGGGCGTGCAGCGACACCGGTTCCTGGGCGAGCCGCAGTACCTCGCTGACCCGCTCGGGCAGCAGGTCGAGGTGGGCGGCGACCTCCGCGGGGGTCGGCTCGCAGCCGCGTTCCTGGAGCATCCGGCGCTGCACCCGGACGACCCGGTTGATCAGCTCCACGACGTGCACGGGCACCCGGATGGTGCGGGCCTGGTCGGCCAGCGCGCGGGACATGGCCTGGCGAATCCACCAGGTGGCGTACGTGGAGAACTTGTAGCCGCGGGCGTAGTCGAACTTCTCCACCGCCCGGATCAGGCCCAGGTTGCCCTCCTGGACCAGGTCGAGCATGGTCAGCCCGCGGCCCACGTACCGTTTGGCGACGGAGACGACCAGGCGCAGGTTGGCCTCGATGAGGCGGCGCTTGGCCATCCGGCCCAGGACGACCAGCCGGTCCAGGTCGTGGGCGAGGCGGCTGTCCAGGTCGGGGGTGCTGCTCAGCTTCTCCTCGGCGAACAGGCCGGCCTCCACCCGGCGGGCGAGTTCGACCTCCTCGGCGGCGGTGAGCAGCGGGATGCGGCCGATCTCCCGCAGGTACTGGCGGAACAGGTCCGAGGACGGCCCGCCGGTCTCGGGGCGGGCGGGCGGCGGCCCGACGGCCTCCGGCGCCTCGACGGGCTCGACGGCCTCGACGGCCTCCGCGGGCTCGGCCGCCTCGACGGTGTCGAGGATCTCCGCGGGCGGGTCCTCCGGCCGGGCCTGCGGGTGGCGCGCGGCACGGTTCTGCGGGGGGACCGCGACGAGCGGTTCCGTCTCCGCGTCGGGGTCCGTGCCGTCGGTACAGGTATCGGTCTGGGTCAGGGTCTGGGTCTGGGTCTGCACGGGGGCGACCTCCAGGATGGACGCTGCCGGAGGGGGCGGCAGCGGTACTTCGGGGACGGAGTCTGCGGCCGCACCGCTGTCCGTCCCGTACGTGATGGCCGGAACCGCGGGGTTCAGGACCCGCCGGGGGGACGGGCCGGCCGCGCTCCGAGGACTCAGGCACCGGAACCCAGTGTGGGGTACGACACACAGCCGCCACGAGGGGCGTGCGGTGACTTTTTGCGTCCGGACCGTGACCGCGCGGTCATCTTTCCTGTCGGGTGCACCGAAACGCGGAGTCGAAACCGGCGAGCTGCCGTCAGAGCGCGCTGGCGCCGTGTTCGCGCAGCGCCTGGTCGTACTGCTGGAGGACCCACAACTCGTTCTGCACGGCGGCCAGTTCACCCGGGTCGCCGTGGGTGGACAGCCGGGTGAGCCGGCCGGTGATGTCGCGGATGTACCGCTCGACGGCGCGGCGCCGGACCCGGACCAGCACCTCGCCCGCGTACAGCTCGTCGACCGCGCGGCGCATGATCGCCTCGACGGCCAGCTCCGTGACCATCGCGCGGACGGTGTCGTCGGGGGCCGCCTCACGGACCCTGACCAGGTACTCCTGCGGGTCGGCGACGCCGTGCTCGGCGCCGCCCGCGTCCATGACGGCCTGGCGTACGGCGGCGTAGGGCGGGGCGGTGAACTCGTCGACGCCGTACGCGTCGAAGGCCGGGGAGACCAGCTCGGGGCGCTGGAGGGCGAGCTTGAGCAGCTCGCGCTCGGTGGCGTAAACGGGGTTGCGCAGGTTGAGGGCCGGGCCGCGCGGGGCCTGCGGGGCGGCGGCGTACTGCTGGGGGCCGCGCCGGTGCTGGTCGGGGGCGGCGGGGCCGCGGCCGCCGCGCTCGCGGGCCCAGCGGGCGAGCTGCGCGACCCGCTTGACGACGAACTGGGTGTCGAGGATGCCCAGCATCCCGGCGAGTTGCACGGCGACCTCGTGCTGGGCGCCGCTGTTCTTGATCCGGGCGACCACCGGGGCGGCCTCGTCCAGGGCGGCGGCGCGGCCCCCGGGGGTGTCCAGGTCGTAGCGGGCGACGATCTGGCGCAGCGCGAACTCGAACAGCGGGGTGCGCGGCTCGACCAGGTCGGCGACGGCCTCGTCGCCCTTGGCCAGCCGCAGGTCGCAGGGGTCCATGCCGTCGGGGGCGACGGCGATGTACGTCTCGGCGGCGAACTTCTGGTCGTCCTCGAAGGCGCGCAGGGCCGCCTTCTGCCCGGCGGCGTCACCGTCGAAGGTGAAGATCACGCGGGCGCTGCCGTTGTCCATCAGCAGCCGGCGCAGGATCTTGATGTGGTCGGTGCCGAAGGCCGTGCCGCAGGTGGCGATGGCGGTGGTCACGCCGGCCAGGTGGCAGGCCATGACGTCGGTGTAGCCCTCGACGACGACCGCGCGGGAGGACTTGGCGATCTCCTTCTTGGCCAGGTCGATGCCGTAGAGGACCTGGGACTTGCGGTAGATCGGGGTCTCGGGGGTGTTGAGGTACTTCGGGCCGTTGTCCGACTCGTAGAGCCTGCGGGCGCCGAAGCCGACGACCTCGCCGCCGATGTCGCGGATGGGCCACATCAGCCGGCCCCGGAACCGGTCGATCGGGCCGCGGCGGCCCTCCTGCGCGAGCCCGGAGAGCAGCAGCTCCTTGTCGGAGAAGCCCTTGCCGCGCAGATAGCGGGTGAGGTGGTCCCAGCCCTGCGGGCTGTAGCCCACGCCGAAGTGGAGGGCGGCGTCCTGGTCGAAGCCGCGCTCGGCGAGGAAGTGCCGGCCGGCGTCGGCCTCGGGGCCGGTGGCGAGCTGCTCCGCGTACCACTCCGCGGCGATCTTGTGGGCCTCGACCAGGCGGGTCCGCTCGCCGCGCTGGTGGGAGGGGTTGTACCCGCCCTCCTCGTAGCGCAGGGTGATGCCGGCCTGGGCGGCCAGCCGCTCGACCGCCTCGGAGAAGGTGAGGTGGTCGATCTTCATCACGAACGTGATGGTGTCGCCGCCCTCCTGGCAGCCGAAGCAGTGGAACAGCCCCTTGCTCGGGCTGACCTGGAAGGAGGGCGACTTCTCGTCGTGGAACGGGCACAGCCCCTTCAGGTTGCCGCCGCCCGCGTTGCGCAACTGGAGGTACTCGGACACCACGGCGTCGATCGGGACCGCGTCCCGAACCGCCTTCACGTCCTCGTCATTGATCCGTCCAGCCACGCGTGAATTCTACGGGTCCGCACCGGCACCCGGGTCTCGGCGGACTACCCCCCGAGATCCTCCAGCCTGACCCGCGGGGACGCCAGCGCCTCCACGTCCACCCGGGCCCCGGAACGGATCAGCCGCTGGACGGAGTCTGTGACGTCCCACACGTTCACGTTCATCCCGGCCAGCACCCGGCCCTCCTTCACCCAGAACGCGATGAACTGCCGCTTCGCCGCGTCCCCCCGGATCACCACCTCGTCGTACGACCCCGGCGGCGCCCACCCGCTGTACTCCATGCCCAGGTCGTACTGGTCGGAGAAGAAGTAGGGCACGCGGTCGTAGGTGATCTCCCGGCCCAGCATCGCGCGGGCCGCCGCCGGGCCGCCGTTCAGCGCGTTGGCCCAGTGCTCCACCCGCAGCCGGGTGCCGAACAGGGCGTGCCGGAAGGAGGCCGCGTCACCGGCGGCGTGGATGTCGGGGTCGGAGGTGCGCAGCCGCTCGTCCACGACGATGCCGCCGCCGTGCGCCCGGTCGGCGATCTCCAGGCCGGCCGCCTCGGCGAGCGAGGTCCGCGGCGCGGCGCCGATCGCGGCGAGCACCGCGTGCGCCGGGTGCTCCTCGCCGTCGTCGGTGCGGGCGGCGAGGACGACGCCGTCCTGGCCGACGATCTCGGTGAGGGTGACGCCGAAGCGGAAGCGGACGCCGTGCGCCTGGTGCAGTTCGGTGAAGACACCGCCCAGCTCGGGGCCGAGGACGCCGTGCAGCGGGGTCGGGGCGGGCTCGACCACGGTGACCTCGGCGCCGTACTCGCGGGCCGCGGCGGCGACCTCCAGGCCGATCCAGCCGGCGCCGGCGATCAGCAGGTGGCCGTTGTCCCGGCCGAGGGCGGCCAGGACGCCCTTGAGGCGTTCGGCGTGGGCGAGGCGGCGCAGGTGGTGGACGCCGGCGAGGCCGGTGCCGGGGACGTCGAGGCGGCGGGGCTCGGCGCCGGTGGCGAGGAGGAGTTTGTCGTAGCGGACGCGGGTGCCGTCGTCGCCGTAGTGGACGGTCTTCGCGGTGCGGTCGACGGCGACGACGGTCTGGCCGAGGTGGAGTTCGACGTCGTGGCGCGCGTACCAGGCGGGTTCGTGCACGAAGACGCTGTCGCGGGCCTCCTTGCCGAGCAGGAAGCCCTTGGACAGCGGCGGCCGTTCGTAGGGGTGGTCGCGCTCGTCACAGATGAGGATCACCCGGCCGGTGAAGCCCTCCGCGCGGAGCGTCTCGGCCGCCTTCGCGCCGGCCAGACCTCCTCCGACGATGACGAATGTCTGATCAGCGTCGACCACTTGTCTGCCTCCTCGTCAGGGTTCCGCCACATGCGAGCGTCCCGCACCGAGCCGGTCCCGGGAAGGGGGAGTGGCCCGATCAGGTCAGCCGCGCGTGCAGCGACCGGGCCGAGGCGTCGGTGAGGGAGGCGATCTGGTCGACGATCACCCGTTTGCGGGCCCGGTCGTCCGGCGCCCGGTCGAACAGGGCGCGGAACTGCGGGTCCAGACCGTACGGCGCCCGGCGGGTCAGCGCCTGCGCCAGCTCCAGGACGACGACCTGCTGATCGGCGCGGAGCCGCTCCTGCTCGGCGCGCTGCATCACGTACCGGTCGGCGACGGCCTTGAGGACGGCGCACTCCATGCGGGTGGCGCGCGGGACGACCAGCTCGGCGGTGTACCGGGTGAGCCGGCCGCCTCCGTGGGCGGCGCGGGTGGCGCTCTCGGCGGCCAGGCAGAACCGGCCGATGAGCTGGCTGGTGGCGTCCTTCAGCCGGGCCTGCGCGATCGCCGTGCCGTCGTAGCCGTGCGGCCACCAGTCCTGGGCGAGCAGCCGGTCGAGGGCAGCGGCGAGTTCCTCCGGGTCGGTACCGGCGGGCACGTACCGGCCGACGGCGACCTCGAACACCGCCCGCCGCTCGGGCTCGGCGAGCAGACACCCCGGGTCGACGTGGCCGGCGTGCAGGCCGTCCTCGACGTCGTGCACGGAGTACGCCACGTCGTCGGACCAGTCCATGACCTGCGCCTCGAAGCAGGTACGGGTGCCGGGGGCGCCCTCGCGGACCCAGTCGAACACCGGCCGGTCGTCCTCGTAGGCGCCGAACTTCGGCGAGGCCGGATCGGTGGGGTGCGCGCCCCTCGGCCACGGGTACTTCGTCGCGGCGTCCAGGGCGGCGCGGGTGAGGTTGAGGCCGACGGAGCGTTCCGAGGTGAAGCGCTTGGGCTCGATCCGGGTGAGCAGCCGGAGCGACTGCGCGTTGCCCTCGAAGCCGCCGCAGTCGGCGGCGAACTCGTTCAGCGCCTGTTCGCCGTTGTGACCGAACGGGGGGTGCCCCAGGTCGTGCGAGAGACAGGCGGCCTCGACCAGGTCGGGGTCGCAGCCGAGGGCTCCGCCGAGTTCCCGGCCGACCTGGGCGCACTCCAGGGAGTGCGTGAGGCGGGTACGGGGGCTGGCGTCCCAGGTCTGGTCGGTACGGCCGGGGGTGACGACCTGCGTCTTGCCGGCGAGGCGTCGGAGGGCGGCGGAGTGCAGGACGCGGGCGCGGTCCCGCTGGAAGGCGGTGCGGCCGGGGCGTTTGTCGGGCTCGGGGACCCAGCGGGCCACTGACGCGGGGTCGTAGGGGGTGTGGGGTGCGGTGCCTTCCATGGCACCGACAGTACGTGGGTTCTGTCGTGTGCCGGGTGCGGGTGCTTCGCGGCTTGTCGCGCCCGCGCGGCGGAGCCGCTTTCAGACGCGTTGCAGTCGACCCGTGGCCCACAGGGGCGCGGGGAACTGCGCGAACGGCCACGGCGCCGCCGCGGCCTGCGGACCGGCCAGAGCCTCCTCGTACCGATGCAGGATCAGCTCGGCCATCGCCGGGTGCGTGCCCAGCGGCGCCGACGTGAGCCAGGGGCCCTGCGCCGTCTCCGTCGCGAAGCGGCCCGGCGCGGTGAAGTACGAGGCCACGGCGATCCGGCGGTGGCCCCGGGCGATGAGGTCCGCGACCGCCTCCGGGACGGTGGGCGCGGTGGTCGTCGCGTAGGCGGGGACGACCGGCACGCCGAGGCGTCCGGCGAGCAGCCGGGCGGTGCGGGCGGTGTCGGTCGCGGCGTCCGGGTCGCGGGACCCCGCGGCGGCCAGCACCACCGCGTCCCCGGGCCGGCGCTCCCAGCCCGCCTCGGCGAGCCGGCCGTGCAGGGCGTCCACCAGGAGCGGGTGGGGGCCGAGCGGGGCCGCGACCCGGGTCCGGGCCGGGAACGCCGCCGCCGTCTCGGGGATGTCCCGTTTGACGTGGTAGCCGCGGCTGAGCAGCAGCGGTACCAGGACGGCCGCCGAGTCGCCGAGGTCGGCCAGGGTGCCGGGCAGCAGCGGAGCGTTCAGCTCGATGTGCCCGAGGCGCACCGGCAGGCCGGGGCGCAGGGCGCGGACCTGGTCCAGGAGGGCGCTCACGGTGCGCAGCGCGCGGGGGTCGCGGCTGCCGTGGGCGACGACGACCAGTGCGGGGGCGCCGTCGGGGCCGGTCATCGGGGGCACGGTCATGGAACGAGCGTGACGGGGGGAGGTTGCCTCGCCGTTGCCTGGGGGTCACGGAGGTTTTCCGTCGCTTCACAGCGCGAGGGGCGGGGGCTGTGAGGGACGTACCCGAACCGGACGGGCGTGCGAAGCGTCTGAGGGTCCGTGACGAGACGTCGGTGGGGAGTGCCGCGCACCCGGGTGGGGCGGCGGACACTGGTGCGGGCGGTGATGGCCGGGCGGTGCGCGGGGCGGTCGTACCTCACGGCGGGGGCCGGGGGGCGGGGAGGGCACCGTGCCGCCCGTGTAACAAGGAGCCGCCGGGCCGCGTAACACGGCCGCCGCACCGTGGAGGCCATGCAGAACTCCGCGACGCCCACGCACTGCCCGTACTGCGCCCTGCAGTGCGGGATGAATCTGACGCCCGCCGCCGACGGCACCGTCGAGGTCACCGAGCGCGCGGACTTCCCCGTGAACCGGGGCGCGCTGTGCGGCAAGGGGCGGACGGCTCCCGAGGTGCTGTCCTCGCGGGTACGGCTGACCTCGCCGCTGGTGCGCGCCGGGGACGGGACGCTGGTGCCGGCGGGCTGGGACGAGGCACTGGGCCGGATCGCGGCGAACCTGACGCGGGTGCGGGCGGAGCACGGCGCGGACGCGGTCGGCGTGTTCGGCGGGGGCGGGCTGACCAACGAGAAGGCGTACACGCTGGGCAAGTTCGCCCGGGTGGTGCTGGGCACCTCGCAGATCGACTACAACGGGCGGTTCTGCATGTCGTCGGCGGCGGCGGCCGGCACCAAGGCGTTCGGGCTGGACCGGGGGCTGCCGTTCCCGCTGGAGGACATCCCGAAGACGGGCTGTGTCGTCCTCGTCGGCTCCAACCTGGCCGAGACCATGCCCCCGTCGCTGCGCTTCTTCAGCGAGCTGCGGGAGAACGGCGGCACGCTCATCGTCGTCGACCCGCGCCGCACGAAGACCGCCGAACAGGCCGACCTGCACCTCGCGCCCCGGCCGGGCACGGATCTGGCGCTGGCGCTCGGGCTGCTGCACCTGGTCGTCGCCGAGGGCCGGGTGGACGAGGAGTACGTGGCCGGGCGGACGGCAGGCTGGGAGGAGGCGCGGGCCGCGGCCATGGCGCACTGGCCGGAGTACGTGGAGCGGATCACCGGGGTGCCCGTGCCGCTGCTGCGGGAGACGGTGCGGATGTTCTGCGAGCCCGAGGCCGCGATGGTGCTCACCGCACGCGGGCCCGAGCAGCAGTCCAAGGGCACCGACACGGTCGGCGCGTGGATCAACCTGTGCCTGGCGACCGGCCGGGCCGGGCGGCCGTACTCCGGGTACGGCTGTCTGACCGGGCAGGGCAACGGACAGGGCGGGCGCGAACACGGGCAGAAGGCCGACCAGTTGCCCGGCTACCGCAAGCTCACCGACCCGGCGGCGCGGCGGCACGTCGCCGAGGTGTGGGGCGTCGACCCCGACTCGCTGCCGGGCCCGGGGCGCAGCGCGTACGAACTGCTCGACGCGCTGGGCACGGACATCAGGTCGCTGCTGCTGATGGGCTCCAACCCGGTGGTGTCGGCGCCCCGGGCCGCCCATGTCGAGGCCCGGCTGAGGTCGCTGGACTTCCTCGCCGTGTGCGACGTGGTGCTGTCGGAGACGGCGGCGCTCGCGGACGTCGTGCTGCCGGTGACCCAGTGGGCCGAGGAGACGGGGACCACGACCAGCCTGGAGGGCAGGGTCCTGCTGCGCCGGCGGGCGCTCACCCCGCCGGACGGTGTCCGCAGCGACCTGGAGGTGCTGCACGAACTCGCCGCCAGGCTGGGCGTGGAGAAGGGTTTCCCCACCGACCCCGAGGAGGTCTTCGAGGAACTGCGCCGCGCCAGCGCGGGCGGCCTCGCGGACTACTCCGGCATCACCTACCGGCGACTGGCGGAGGAGAACGGCGTGTTCTGGCCCTGCCCGGCGGAGGGCGGGACCCCGGGTGCGACGGCGGACGCGTCGCCGGGGGACGGGGGCGACCGTACGGACGCGCACCCCGGCACCCCCCGGCTCTTCCTCGACCGTTTCGCCACCGAGGACGGCCGGGCCCGCTTCGTCCCCGTCTCGCACCGCCCGGCCGCCGAGGAGCCCGACGACGAGTACCCGGTGCTGCTGACCACGGGCCGGGTGGTGGCGCAGTACCAGTCCGGGGCGCAGACCCGTCGGGTGGCGGAGCTGAACGCCGCCGCGCCCGGCCCGTTCGTCGAGCTGCACCCGAGGCTCGCGGCGCGACTGGGGGCGGCGGAGGGCGACCCGGTGGCCGTCGTGTCCCGGCGGGGCCGGGCCGTCGCCCCCGCCCGGATCACCACCGGCATCCGGCCGGACACCGTGTTCATGCCCTTCCACTGGCCGGGCGAGGGCCGCGCCAACACCCTCACCAACCCGGCGCTCGACCCGACCTCGCGGATGCCGGAGTTCAAGGTGTGCGCGGTCCGGCTGGAGACGGTGACCCCGTAAGCACGCTCACGCGGCGTACGGGCGGCGTTCCTTCGCCTCCCGCAGCGCCCGCCCCCACCACACCAGTTGGTCCAGCATCGTCTTCGCCGCCGCGTCCGGCGCCGAGGGGTCCTTGAGCCGGCCCGCGTCGTCGAAGGACCCGCCCGCGTTGTGGAAGGAGACGGTGTCGCGGACGGTGACGGCGTGCAGTTCGGCGAAGACCTGCCGGAGGTGCTCGGCGGCGCGCAGGCCGCCGGCCAGGCCGCCGTAGCCGACCAGGGCGACGGGCTTGGCCCGCCACTCGTGGTAGTGCCAGTCGATGAGGTTCTTCAGGCCCGCCGGGAACGAGTGGTTGTACTCGGGCGTGAGGACGACGAACGCGTCCGCGCCCGCCAGTTTCGGGGTGATGTCCGCGAGCGCGGCCCGCGCCTCGGGGGTGGGGGCCATGGTGGTGGGCAGGTCGGTGGCGGCCACGTCCACGACCTCGGGGTCGAGGCCGGGATGGGCCCGCAGATGATCGAGCAGCCAGTCGGCGACGACGGGGCCGAAGCGGCCGTGGCGGTTGCTGCCGACGACGAGGACGACGGAGAGCGGGGCGGTGTCGGTGTCGGTGCCGGTGCCGGTGCCGGTGCCGGTGCCGGTGCCCGTGCTGGCGCTGGTGCCGGTGCTGGTGCTGGTGTCGGTATCCATGCCGCACAGCCTCGACCCTCAACTTTGCTTGAGGTCAAGCGGTCGTCGTCCGGGGCGGCGGATCACCCGTTCACACCCGCGCCGGGCGCTCTTCGCAGGCTCCTCGGTGACGGGACGGTCGTACGCCGGTGACCTGCTGAAACGGCGTCGGGTACGGGCCCGGCGGGCGACGCCTGACACCCGTTCACCGCATTTCCGACGGGTCGCCGGGAAGCGGTCCGGGGCCGGTGGCACTTACCTCGGAGGGGCAGGGGTCACCGAGAAGCTCGAAGGAGCACCGATGCGACGTACCGCCCGCCTGCTGTCCGGTACCGCCCTCGCCGCGGCCACCGCCGGCCTCCTCGCCGCGGCGCCGGCGTACGCCGGAGAGGACGACGGGAGCGGGGGCCTCCAGATCTACCCCTCCGCGGTCGTGCCGGGCGGCCGGGCCGCCGCGGACACCGCCGCGTGCGGCGAGGACGGTACGGCGGCGGGCGACGCCAGCGCGGTCGGCGCGGGGTCGTTCACGCTGACGGCGAGCGGCCCCGAGGGCCGGGCGGCCGGGGAGTTCCGGGTGCCGCCGGGCGCGCAGCCGGGGACGTACGAGATCGTCGCCCGGTGCGCCGAGGGCGACCGGCGGGTCACCGGCGACCTGGTGGTGACGCTGACCTCGGCCGAGCGGGTGTATCCCCGCGGCAGCGTCAAGACGGGGGTCGGCGGCGCCCTGGGCCCCGATCCCGTGCAGACCGCGGCCGGCGTGGCGGCTCTCGCCGTCGCCGCCGCGGGCGGTACCTGGCTCCTGCATCGCCGGGCGAGAGGCGACGGGATGTGACGGGCACCCTCCGCTGCCCGCCTGCCGGTACCGCACTTCCCCACCCCCTCCGGGTCCGACCCCCCTCGCGGCCCGGAGGGGGCCGGGGGCTTCGAGGGTTTGGATGGAGAGGGGTCGCGCGATGCGCAGGGTCGGCAACACCGCCATAGCGGCCGTCACCGCGGCCGCCCTCTGCTCGGGGGCCTGGCTGCTGTGGGGCGCCGGGTCGGGCCCGCCGCAGCCCTCGGCCGCCGAGTCCCGCGCCGCCCACGCCCGCCAGGCCCCCGCGGCCCCCGCGGCCCCCGCGCTCCCGCCCTCCCCGCCCGACCGCGTGCGCATCCCCGCCCTCGGCGTGGACGCCCCGCTGACCGGCCTCGGCCTCACCCCGACGGGCAGCCTGGACGTACCGCCGCCCGAGAAGAAGAACCTCGCCGGCTGGTACGAGGCCGGCACCACCCCCGGCGAACGCGGCACCGCCATCGTCGCCGGGCACGTGGACAACGCCGAGGGCCCCGCCGTCTTCTACCGCCTCGGCGCCCTCAAGCGCGGCGCCACCATCGAGGTCGACCGCCGCGACGGCTCCCTCGCCGTCTTCACCGTCGACGCCGTCGAGGTCTACGACGCCCGCGCCTTCCCCGACGCCAAGGTCTACGGCACGGCCCCCCGCCCCGAACTCCGCGTCATCACCTGCGGCGGCGGCTGGTCCCACGACACGGGGTACCGGGGGAACGTGGTGGTGTTCGGGCATTTGACGTCCGTACGCTGACCGCTTCCCGGACCAGTGCGGTGTGGCCGCGCCGGCAGCAGGGACGACCGTACATCCGACCTGCTGGGGCAGCCGTACGCCGATGAGTTGCGGCGTGACCGGACGGATGCGGTGATCCACTTCGACGTCACCTGAGGGGCCGGTCAACGTGGGAGTGCATGCCGTGGCGATCGCCTCGGAGGCCAATGACTTCGGGCATGCGATCGAACTGGCGATCAACGTGCGCATCCCGCGCGGCTGGACCCGTACCCGGGCCGGGCACCACTGGATGGACCTCGGCCGGGCGCACGCCTGGGCGGACCACCCGGACAAGACACTGGACTGCCTTCACCAAGCCCGGCGCATCGCGGCTCAGCAGACCCGCTGTCACCCGACCGAGCGGGAAACGGTGTTGGCGCCGAGGCGGCGGGAGCGGGCGCGTAACGGCGCGTTGACGCAGTACGCGGAGTGGGTCGGGGTATAGCGGATCACGCACACCACCAGTTGCACTCCTCGGCGCGACTGCCGTTCCGCCACCGGTCGACAGGCTGACTTCTCACCAGGCCCCGCACCACGGGCGCCAGTGGCCGGCGGGCGAACCGCGCCCGTTGGCAACGGAGTTGATCGACGTGCTGACCAACGTGCATCGCAACTCGATCAGCCGCGGCGAGCGCCTGCCCGCACCGGCGTACGAGGACCTCGACGCGATCGACGATGCAGACGACCAACTGGACACCCCGTACCCCACGCAGCGCACCTGATCTGAACACCGCCATACGCGTCCCCCTCTCGCCGTACCCGCACCGAGGCCATACAGAAGTCCCACCAGGACTCACCTGAGGAGGCTTCGCATCACTTCTGCGAAGTCATTGAGGCCGCGAATCCAGCCCCGGTTCGGAGGGCCCTACGCCATTCGACTGCCATCTTGCTCCTGGAGCAGGGCGTCGATCTCGCAGTGATCAAGGGACGACGCCCTCGGGGGCGGTAGCGCCCCATCCGCTGGTTAGCGCGACAGCCGCCAGCACTGGAGCCCCGACCGGGACACCTCGGTCGGGGCTCCTTCGTCCCCTGGCGTTGCCGTCACCTCTGCCGTCACACCGGTTCCCGGCGGCGCCATGCATTCTTCAGACTACGGTCGGTTGAAGGTCTCGACCTTAGTGCGGTACTTCAGCCCTCCCGGGACTTCGGCGAAGATCTCAACAATGAAGTCCGGAAGGGCCCCCGCCGAGGGATTTCCATCAAGTCCACGACCACCGGGCTCCGCTTGCCAATCCACCAGGTGGACGATCGCGGCATACCTACCATTGTCGAGCCGAATCTTCACTTTCTCTCCGCCGGCGTAATTTCCTACGGATTCGAGTCCGCCGAGTTCCAGCACCCCGTCCGAGACGAGGAGATAAGGATCGGAAGAGACAAGAAGATAGGACCGCTCTCGTTGGCTCAGATTACCCGGAGCCTCCACGCCACGTACGGCAACCTGGAATGCCCCGTTACCTCCGATATTGATCGGCACGAAGGCACCAAACGAGATCTGGCGTTCAAGGGCAGAGTCTTCCGCTACCTCGTTCTCCCACTGATTCAGCTCGTTGACGTGGTCGAATGCGCTCGCGCGCCATACGCCAAACAGGCCAGCACTGGTCGCCACAGCGTGAGAGACGTCCAAGTCACGCAACTGCACGGCTCTGCCCCACCTAACATGTTCTGACTGTGATCGAGATGCTGCACACCAAGTCGCCTGGTTGCAGTCCTTGCTTCTGTCAGTTCACCGAACTATCAAGTGGCCACATATTGTTGACATCATCAGGCCCGCCGAGTTGCAGGTCGATCTTATGATCGATGTCAGTTCCGGGCACCGTCCGATTTCCAGCTCGCGCCAGACATCAGCAGCGCTTCCCGAACGCTGGACCTTTGTCACAATGAGCTGCGGAGCGGCATTCAGAGCGGCGACCTTTTCGTCGGCCGCCGCAATCTGCTCCGGCGACCAGTCGGGCTTGTAAGTCGGCTCAAGTTTCGCCCCGTTGCAGTTGTGGACCAGGACCGGAGTGGCCCCCGCCAACACATAGTACGTATGGGTCGCGCTGACGGTGAGGTTGTGGACCCGCGGGCGACGCCGAAGGAGTCCAGGCGGCGGCGCCGGGTGGAGCCGTCGCCGGAGGCGATGGCGAGCTGGGCCGTGCCCTGGCGGGTCACCGGCGAGGTAGGTGACGCCGTCGGTGGTGCGCTGGGCGATGGTCTGACCGCACTCGTACGTGCCGCCCAGTTCCGGTTCGGCCGTCTTCGACACCGTGTACCGCGTCAGCGTGGGCCGGTACATCTCGTCCAGTACCGGCTGTAGCACGGAGCTGTGGACGGCGCCGTTGCGGTAGGTGTACTCGCCGTACAGTTCGCCCTTGGCGACGGTGTCGTACTTGGTCACGGACAGGCGGGTGCCGGTGTCGGCGTCGCCCTGCCAGGTGCCGGTGGTCCGGCCGAGTTCGTCGTAGGTCGTGGTGACCGTGTTGTGGCGGACGTCGGTGATGGTGGTGGTCGGGGTCTGTCCCTCGGGCGGGTCGACGTGGACGCGGTCGCCGCCGTAGGAGTAGGTGGTGCGGTTCTCCTCCGTGCCGCCGACCTTGAAGATGCTGGCGGTGGGACGGCCGGCACCGTCGTACTCGGTCACCGTCTGGGCGTCGACGTCCGAGTTGACGGGGACGAACAGGCTCGTGCCGGGGGCCCCGGTGGTGTAGTAGGTGTCGTTCGTCTTCACCACGCGACCGGAGCCGTCGTACAGGGTGTCGGCGATGAGCCGGCCGCCGTCGGGACCCTCGGTCTGGATCTGGCGGGGACGCAGGAGTCCGTCGTAGAGCTGGTACTCGCTGCCGTAGGTGGTGCCGCTGCTCTCCGGTTTCTCCGTGCGCACCCAGGACGGGCCGCCGGTGCGGATGCGGTAGCTGTACTTGATCGACGCGGTGGCGCCGGCGCTGCGGAAGGTTTCCAGCGCCCTGCCTCAAGCCCCCCACTGCTCCCACGCCAGATTCACCACCAGCGCGAACACCACCGTCAGCAGCACCACCCGGACGAAACCGCTGCCCCGCTTCAGCGCGGTACGGGCGCCCAGGGTGCCGCCCGCGAGGTTGAAGACGGCCATCAGGGCGGCGAGTTGCCACAGGACCGCGTCCTGCCAGGCGAACATGGCGAGGGCGCCCGCGTTGGTGCAGCAGTTGACGATCTTGGCGGTGGCGGAGGCGGTCACCAGGTCGAGGTGGAGGACCGCCGTGAGGGCGAGGACGAGGAAGGTGCCGGTGCCGGGGCCGATCAGGCCGTCGTAGAACCCGATGCCCAGGCCGGCCAGGCCGATGGCGGCGAGGACGCGGCGGCGGGTGACCGGACCCGGCGCGGGGGCCGTGCCGAAGGCGGGGCGGAGGATGACGAAGGCCCCGACGGCGAGGAGGACGACCATGATGACCGGCTTGAGGACCTCCGTGCTCATCCCCGCCGCGAGGAACGCCCCCGCCGAGGAGCCGGCGAGCGCGGCCAGGCCGATGCGGACGGCGGTGCGGACGTCGACCGGGGCCCTGCGGGCGTAGGTGACGGCCGCGCCGGTGGTGCCGACGATGGCGACCGCCTTGTTGGTGCCGAGGGCGTGCGCGGCCGGGGTGCCGGCGGGCAGGCCGAGCAGGAGGGCCGGCAGCAGCAGGAGCCCGCCGCCGCCGACCACGGCGTCGATCCAGCCGGCGGCGAGGGCCGCGACGCAGAGCAGGGCGAGGGTGGTCGGTGCGATGTCGAGCATGATCATGACGATAGGCGGCGAGGTCGCGACCACGTCGACCCCCCTCCCCCACGCTCGCGGAGCCGCCCTCACACCGCCCCCTCCCCCACGCTCGCGGAGCCGCCCTCACACCGCCCCCTCCCCCACCGGCGATCCCCCTCACACCCGCCCCCCACCCCCGCTGAGCGCAGCGTTCCCCCCGGGAAACAGGTGTGATGCGGTCGGGTAACACCCGCACCGCACGCTCGGTGGCATGACCTCGAATACGCGTGTGGTGGTGATCGGCGCCGGTCTCGCGGGCGTGGCACTCGCCCGGAGGCTGGGTGAGCTGGGCACGCCCGCGCTGCTGATCGGCGAGGAGGAGCACCGCCCGTACAACCGGGTGCTGCTCGCCGAGGTGCTCGCCGGGCGGTACCGCCCCGAGGTGATCGCGCTGCCCGCGCCCGCCGGGCTGGTCCGCGGCCGGGTCACCGGCGTCGACCCGGACGCGCGGACCGTCACCTGCGCCGACGGCCAGGTGATCGGGTACGGGACGCTGGTGCTGGCGACCGGCTCCAACGCCGTACTGCCGCCCCTGCGCGGCCTGTTCACCCCGGACCGGCAACTGCCGCGGGGCGTTCACGCGTTCCGCACCATGGACGACTGCCTCGGCCTGTCCGAGGCGGTGCGGCCAGGGGCCCGCGCGGTCGTCATCGGCGGCGGGCTGCTCGGGGTCTCCGCGGCCCGCGCGCTGGCGGTGCGCGGCGCGCAGGTCGTCCTCGCCCAGCAGTCGGAGCGGCTGATGGAGCGTCAGCTCGACCCGGCCGCCTCCAAGCTGGTGCGCCGGCACCTGACCGACCTGGGCGTCGAGGTGCACACCGAGTGCCGGGTACGGGACGTGCGCTGCGTCGGCGGCGCGGTCCGCTCGGTCGAGCTGGCCGACGGCTACGCCCTCGACGCCGACCTGGTCGTCCTGGCGTGCGGGGTCAGCCCCCGGGTGGGGCTGGCGCGGGACGCCGGGCTCGCCGTGCACAAGGGCGTCGTCGTCGACGACGAACTGCGCACCTCCGACCCGTACATCCGGGCGATCGGCGACTGCGCGCAGCACGCCGGCACGCTGTACGGGCTCGCCGCCCCCGCGCTGGAGCAGGCCGATGCCCTCGCCCGCTCCCTCGCCGGACACCCGGGCGCCCGCTACACCGGCACCCGCTCGCTGACCCGGCTCACCCTGACCGGGCCGGACAGCCCCTTCGACCTCGCCGCGTTCGGCGAGACGGAGGCCCTCCCCGGGGACGACGTCGTGCAGCTCGCCGACGCCACCCGGGGCACGTACCGCAAGGTCGTCGTCCGCGACGACCGCCTGGTCGGCGGGGTCCTCGTCGGCGAACTCGGCACCGTCGGCGCGCTCGCCCGCGCCTGGGAGGGAGCAGAGCCGCTCCCCGACGACGGCCCGCTGCTCCACTTGCTCACCCATGACGGAGGCTCCTGATGTCCACGGACGAACCGACCATCGTGCTCGTCGGCCACGGCATGGTCGGCCAGCGCTTCCTCGAAGCGCTCGCCGAGCGCGGCCTGACCGCCACGCACCGCGTGGTCGTGCTGTGCGAGGAGCCGCGCCCCGCCTACGACCGGGTCCAGCTCACCTCGTACTTCTCGGGGAAGACCCCCGAGGACCTGTCGATGACGGACCTCGCGTTCATCGCGGAGCACGGCATCGAGCTGCACGTCGGCGACCCGGCCGAGACGGTGGACCGGGAGGCGCGGACGGTCACCGCGCGGTCCGGGCTGGTCGTCGCGTACGACACGCTCGTGCTGGCCACCGGGTCCTACCCGTTCGTCCCGCCGGTCCCCGGCAAGGACGCCACCGGCTGCTTCGTGTACCGCACCATCGAGGACCTGCTCGCCATCGAGGAGTACGCGAGGACCGCGACGACCGGCGCGGTGGTGGGCGGCGGGCTGCTCGGCCTGGAGGCTGCGGGCGCGCTGAAGGGACTCGGACTCACCTCGCACATCGTGGAGTTCGCGCCCCGGCTGATGCCCGTCCAGGTGGACGAGGGCGGCGGCGCGGCGCTGCTGCGCACCATCGAGGAGATGGGCCTGTCGGTGCACACGGGCGTCGGCACCCAGGAGATCGTGGTCGACGAACACGGCGCCGTCAGCGGCATGAAGCTGTCCGACGGTTCCGAACTCGCCACCGACCTGGTGGTGTTCAGCGCGGGTGTCCGCCCCCGCGACCAGCTCGCCCGGGACTGCGGGCTGGCGGTCGGCGAGCGCGGCGGCATCGCGGTCGACGAGCAGTGCCGTACGGTCACCGACCCGCACGTCTTCGCCATCGGCGAGTGCGCGCTGGCGGCCGACGGCCGGGTGTACGGCCTGGTCGCGCCGGGATACGAGCAGGCCCAGACCGCGGCGGCCACCATCGCCTCCGACGAGGCGTCGTTCACCGGCGCCGACCTGTCCACCAAGCTGAAGCTGCTCGGCGTGGACGTGGCGTCCTTCGGCGACGCGCACGGCACCACCGAGGACTGCCTGGACGTCGTCTACTCCGACTCCCGCGCGGGCCTGTACAAGAAGCTGGTCATCGGCCGCGACGGCACCCTGCTCGGCGGCATCCTGGTCGGCGACGCGGAGGCGTACGGCACACTGCGCGCGTTCACCGGGTCGGTCCCGCCGGTCTCCCCCGAGTCGCTCGTGCTGCCGGCCGGCGCCGGGGCGCCCGCCCAGTTGGGGCCCGCCGCCCTCCCCGACGACGCGATCGTCTGCTCCTGCCACAACGTGTCCAAGGGCACCATCCGCGGCGCGGTGACCGAGCACTCCTGCACCACCGTGCCCGAGGTGAAGAAGTGCACCAAGGCCGGCACCGGCTGCGGCTCCTGCGTCAAGGTGCTCGGCCAGTTGGTCACCGCCGAACTGGAGGCGAGCGGCGTCGAGGTCGACAAGGGCCTGTGCGGCTGCTTCGGCCGGACCCGCGAGGAGTTGTACGAGATCGTCCTCGCGCTGCGCATCACCTCGTACCAGGACCTGCTCGACCGGTACGGCCGCGAGGAGGCCCGGGGCGGCGACGGCTGCGAGATCTGCAAGCCGACGGTCGGTTCGATCATCGCCTCCCTCGCCCCGGCCATCGGCGCCAGCGGTTACGTCCTGGACGGCGAGCAGGCCGCGCTCCAGGACACCAACGACCACTTCCTGGCCAACCTCCAGAAGAACGGCTCGTACTCGGTCGTCCCGCGCATCCCCGGCGGCGAGATCGCCCCGGAGAAACTCATCGTCATCGGCGAGATCGCCCGCGACTTCGGGCTCTACACGAAGATCACCGGCGGTCAGCGCATCGACATGTTCGGCGCGCGGGTGGAGCAACTGCCGTCGATCTGGGCCCGGCTGGTTGACGCCGGCTTCGAGTCCGGGCACGCGTACGGCAAGTCCCTGCGGACGGTGAAGTCCTGCGTGGGGCAGACCTGGTGCCGTTACGGCGTGCAGGACTCGGTGCGCATGGCGATCGACCTGGAGCTGCGCTACCGGGGGCTCAGGTCCCCGCACAAGCTGAAGTCGGCGGTGTCCGGCTGCGCCCGCGAGTGCGCCGAGGCCCAGTCGAAGGACTTCGGCGTCATCGCCACCGCGAGCGGCTGGAACCTCTACGTCGGCGGCAACGGCGGCGCCACCCCGCGCCACGCGGACCTGCTGGCCCAGGACCTGTCCGACGCGGAGCTGATCCGCCTGATCGACCGGTTCCTGATGTTCTACATCCGTACCGCCGACCGCCTGGAGCGCACCTCCACCTGGCTGGAGCGCGTCCCCGGCGGGCTGGAGCACGTACGGGACGTGGTGGTGCACGACTCGCTCGGCATCTGCGACGAGCTGGAGGCCCTGATGGCCGCTCATGTCGCCGGCTACCGCGACGAGTGGGCCGAGACCATCACCGACCCCGAGAAGCTCGCCCGGTTCGTGTCCTTCGTCAACGCCCCCGACACCCCGGACCCGCTGGTGAGCTTCGTGCCCGAACGCGACCAGATGAAGCCCGATCTGCCGCTGCTGGCCATCGGCCGCCGTCCCCTGGAAGGAAGCACCCAGCGATGACCCTGGCACCCGAGACGACCGACCTGAAGGTCCGGCTCCGGCTGGCCGACGACTGGCTCCCGGTCTGCGAGCTGAGCACCCTCCTGCCCGGCCGCGGGGTGGCGGCCCTGCTGCCCGACGGCAGCCAGGCGGCCCTCTTCCGCGACCGCACGGGCGCGCTGTACGCCATCGACAACCGCGACCCGTTCACCGGCGCGGCGGTCCTCTCCCGCGGCCTGACCGGCTCCCACCGGGGCCGCCCGTTCGTCGCCTCGCCCCTGCTCAAGCAGCGCTTCGACCTGTCCACGGGCGAGTGCCTGGACGACGAGTCGGTCCGGGTGACGGCGTACGAGGTGAAGGCGGCGTGACGCACCGCCCGCGAGGCGGGACGGCGGCCCCGCCCGGGTGGGGCCGGCGGGACGCGCCGCCCGCGGGGCGGGGACGGCGCCCCGGCTCCGCGGAGGTGTACGCGGGCGCTTAAGGAGACGTCCACGGGCCGTCCACCCCGCTCCCCTAGGGTCCGTGACCGCGCGACCCCGTCACCGTCCGGCGGCGGGGCGGTCACGAACACCTCTGGAGCGAGAGTGGAACGTCGTACCCTCCTGCGCGCGGTCGCCCTCGGCGGCACCTCCGCCGCCCTGGGCGGCACCCTGTGGCGCGGTGCCGCCCACGCCGCGCCCGCCCGGCCCGGCGCCGGCCCCTACGGCGCGCTGGGCTCGCCCGACGCCAACGGCATCAGGCTCCCGTCCGGCTTCACCAGCCGGGTCGTCGCCCGTTCCGGCCAGACGGTGCCCGGCACGTCGTACACCTGGCACAGCGCCCCGGACGGCGGGGCCTGTTACGCCGACGGCACGGGCTGGATCTATGTGTCGAACTCGGAGATCAACCCCTCCGGGGGCGCGAGCGCGGTGCGGTTCTCGGCGACGGGCGCGATCACGTCGGCGTACCGCATCCTGTCCGGCACCCGCACCAACTGCGCGGGCGGGAAGACCCCGTGGAACACCTGGCTGTCCTGCGAGGAGGTCGACCGGGGGTACGTGTACGAGACCGATCCGTGGGGCGCGAAGGCGGCCGTCCGCCGGGACGCGATGGGCCGCTTCAAGCACGAGGCGGCGGCGGCCGACCCGGTCCGCGGGGTGATCTACCTGACGGAGGACGTGACGGACGGCTGCTTCTACCGTTTCCGGCCGGCGACCTGGGGCGACCTGTCCTCCGGCACCCTGGAGGTGCTGGTCGCGGGGACGGCCACCAGCGGTCCGGTGACCTGGTCCCGCGTCCCCGACCCGACCGGCGCCACGGCCACCCGCAACCAGGTCCCGGGCGCCAAGCGGTTCAACGGCGGCGAGGGCTGCCATTACGCCGACGGCACCTGCTGGTTCACCACCAAGGGCGACAACCGGGTGTGGCAGTACAACGCCGCCGCCCAGACCCTCGAACTCGCCTACGACGACTCCCTGGTGACCTCGGGCACGGCCCCGCTCACCGGCGTGGACAACGTCACCGGGTCCGCCTCGGGCGACCTGTTCGTCGCCGAGGACGGCGGCAACATGGAGATCTGCGTGATCACCCCGGACGACGTGATCGCCCCCTTCCTGCGCGTCGAGGGCCAGTCGGCGTCGGAGATCACCGGCCCGGCCTTCTCCCCCGACGGCACCCGGCTGTACTTCTCCAGCCAGCGGGGGACGAGCGGGAGTTCCTCGGGCGGGATCACGTACGAGGTGCGGGGCCCGTTCCGGTCGTAGCGACACGGATGCGTCACGGAACCATCACACCGCCTCCATAAATGTGCGATCGCGCCGTACGGTCGTCCCCTCGGCGGCGGCGCCTACTACCGCAACTGCGACGCCGCCCGCGCCGCGGGCGCCGCCCCGGTGCACGCGGGCGACCCCGGCTACGGGCGCCACCTGGACCGCGACGGCGACGGGGTCGGCTGCGAGTGACCCCTACAGCCGGGCTCCCGTCGGCAGGGTCAGGATCTCGGCTCCGTCCTCCGTGATGGCGATGGTGTGTTCGCTGTGCGCCGTGCGGCAGCCGGTCGCGCTGCGCAGTGTCCAGCCGTCGGCGTCGGTGACCAGCCGCGCGGTGTCGGCCATGACCCACGGCTCCAGGGCGAGCAGCAGGCCGGGACGCAGGGGGTAGCCCCGGCCGGGGCGCCCACTGTTGGGGACGTGCGGGTCCTGGTGCATCGTGGAGCCGATGCCGTGGCCGCCGAACTCGGTGTTGACCCGGTACCCGGCCTCGCCGAGGACCGTGCCGATGGCGTGGGAGAGGTCGCCGATGCGGGCGCCGGGCCGGGCGGCGGCGATCCCGGCGGCCAGCGCGCGCTCGGTCGCCTCGATCAGCGCGACGCTCTCCGGGGGGCGGGTGTGGCCCACGATGAAGCTGATCGCGGCGTCGGCGGCGACCCCGCCCTTGGAGACCGCGAGGTCGAGGGTGAGCAGGTCGCCGTCGGCGAGCACGTGGTCGCGCGGACGGCCGTGCAGCACGGCGTCGTTGACGGCCGTGCAGATGTAGTGGCCGAAGGGGCCGCGGCCGAAGGACGGCGCGTAGTCGACGTAGCAGGAGTCGGCGCCCGCCTCGGCGATCATCTCCTTGGCCCAGCGGTCGATGTCCAGCAGGTTCACGCCGACCGCGCTGCGGCCCTTCAGGGTGTGCAGGATGTCGGCGACCAGGGCGCCGGTGACTCTGGCCCGCTCCAGCAGGGTGGGATTCAGGATCTCGATCATGCGGCGTCCTTCACGTGCGACCAGGCGGCCAATAACTATACCGGCCATACTATACCGGTACTAGAATCGGTCCCATGGTCAGGTTGCCGCTCACGCCCGCAGAGGTCGCCCGTGGTCAGCGCCTCGGCGCCCTGCTCCGTCGGGCCAGGGGCGAGCGCTCGATGCTGGAGATCGCGCTCGCCGCACAGGTCTCCCCGGAGACCCTCCGCAAGATCGAGTCGGGCCGCGTGGCCACCCCCGCCTTCCCGACCATCGCGGCGATCACCGACGTCCTCGGCCTCTCCCTCGACGCGGTCTGGACGGAGATCAGCCGACCGGACGAGGAGACGGAGGCGGCGGAGGCCGGCCCCCGGGCCGGGGAGCGGCTGGCCTCGTAGAGGCCGGGGAGCGGCTGGCCTCGTAGGGGCCGGAGAGACGCCGAGAGGGCGGCACCCCCGCACGGGTGCCGCCCTCTCCTGGTGGACCGGGGCGCCGCCGATCGGTGAGGGTGGTCGGGTGACAGGCGGCGGCCCCGGGGTCAGCGGTGGTCGCTGCCCGCCGACTGGACCGCGGCGCGGCCGGCTTCCAGTCGGGCGACCGGGATGCGGAACGGGGAGCAGGAGACGTAGTCCAGGCCCACCTCGTGGAAGAAGTGGACGGACTCCGGGTCGCCGCCGTGCTCGCCGCAGACGCCGAGCTTGAGGTCGGGGCGGGTCTCGCGGCCGGCCTTCGCGGCGGCGGCGACCAGGGAGCCGACGCCGTCCTTGTCGATCGTCTCGAACGGCGACACCCCGAAGATGCCCTTCTCCAGGTACGCCGTGAAGAAGGACGCCTCCACGTCGTCGCGGCTGAAGCCCCACACCGTCTGGGTCAGGTCGTTGGTGCCGAAGGAGAAGAACTCCGCGCACTCCGCGATCTGGCCGGCGGTCAGCGCGGCGCGCGGCAGTTCGATCATCGTGCCGATGGCGAGCTTGAGCCGGGCGCCCGCGGCCGCCTCGACCTCGGCGATGACCTTGTCGGCCTCGTCGCGGACGATCTCCAGCTCCTGGACCGTGCCGACCAGCGGGATCATGATCTCGGCGCGCGGGTCGCCCTTGGCCGCCTTGCGCTCGGCCGCGGCCTCGGCGATGGCCCGTACCTGCATGGTGAACAGGCCGGGGATGACCAGGCCGAGGCGGACGCCGCGCAGGCCGAGCATCGGGTTCTGCTCGTGCAGGCGGTGCACGGCCTGGAGCAGGCGGAGTTCGTTCTCGTGCGGCTCCTGGCGGGACTCGGCGAGCGCCACGCGGACCGACAGTTCGGTGATGTCGGGGAGGAACTCGTGCAGCGGCGGGTCCAGCAGGCGGATGGTGACCGGCAGGCCGTCCATCGCCTCGAACAGCTCGACGAAGTCCCGCTTCTGGAGCGGGAGGAGTTCCTTCAGGGATTCCTCCCGCTCGGCCTCCGTGTCGGCCAGGATCAGGCGTTCGACCAGTTCGCGGCGGTCGCCGAGGAACATGTGCTCGGTGCGGCACAGGCCGATCCCCTGGGCGCCGAAGCGGCGGGCCCGCAGCGCGTCCTCGGCGTTGTCGGCGTTGGCCCGCACCCGCAGCCGGCGCTTGCGGTCGGCGAAGGCCATGATGCGGTGCACGGCCTCGACCAGCTCGTCGGCGTCCTCGGCGCCCGCGTGCATCCGGCCCTCGAAGTACTCCACGACCGGGGACGGCACGACCGGGACCTCGCCCAGGTAGACCTTGCCGGAGGAGCCGTCGATGGAGACGACGTCGCCCTCCTCGACCACATGCCCGCCGGGGACGGTCATCCGGCGGCGCTTGGTGTCGACCTCCAGTTCCTCCGCGCCGCAGACACAGGTCTTGCCCATGCCGCGGGCGACCACGGCCGCGTGGGAGGTCTTGCCGCCGCGGGAGGTGAGGATGCCCTCGGCCGCGATCATGCCGTCGAGGTCGTCGGGGTTGGTCTCCCGGCGGATCAGGATGACCTTCTCACCGGAGCGGGACCACTTCACGGCCGTGTACGAGTCGAAGACCGCCTTGCCGACCGCCGCGCCCGGCGAGGCGGCGATGCCCCGGCCGACCTGCTCGACCTTCGCGGTGTCGTCGAAGCGCGGGAACATGAGCTGGGCCAACTGGGCGCCGTTGACCCGGGTGAGCGCCTCGGCCTCGTCGATCAGGCCCTGGTCCACGAGCTGGGTGGCGATCCGGAAGGCGGCGCCCGCCGTGCGCTTGCCGACGCGGGTCTGGAGCATCCAGAGCCGGCCGCGCTCGATGGTGAACTCGATGTCGCAGAGATCCTTGTAGTGGTTCTCCAGGGTCTCCATGATCTGCATGAGCTGGTCGTACGACTGCTTGTCGATCCGCTCCAGCTCCGCGAGGGGGACGGTGTTGCGGATGCCCGCGACGACGTCCTCGCCCTGGGCGTTCTGCAGGTAGTCGCCGTAGACGCCCTGGTGGCCGGAGGCGGGGTCGCGGGTGAAGGCGACGCCGGTGCCGGAGTCGGGGCCGAGGTTGCCGAAGACCATCGAACAGACGTTGACGGCGGTGCCGAGGTCGTGCGGGATGCGCTCCTGGCGGCGGTAGAGCTTGGCGCGGTCGCCGTTCCAGGACTCGAACACCGCCTTGATGGCGAGGTCCATCTGCTCGCGCGGGTCCTGCGGGAAGTCCCGGCCGGCCTCCTTCTTGACGATCTTCTTGAAGGTGCTGACCAGCTTCTTCAGATCGTCGGCCGCCAGCTCGGTGTCGACCGCGACCTTCTTGGCCGCCTTCGCCTTCTCCAGGGCCTCCTCGAAGAGGTCGCCGTCGACGCCGAGGACGGTCTTGCCGAACATCTGGATGAGGCGGCGGTAGGAGTCCCAGGCGAACCGCTCGTCGCCGGCCTGCGCGGCCAGGCCCCGCACCGACGCGTCGGAGAGACCGATGTTGAGGACGGTGTCCATCATGCCGGGCATGGAGAACTTGGCGCCGGACCGGACCGAGACGAGCAGGGGGTCGTCGGCCTGGCCGAGCTTCTTGCCCATCTTCGCTTCGAGGGCGTCGAGGTGCGCACTCACCTCGTCACGCAGTGCCGCCGGCTCCTCGCCGCTGTCGAGGTAGGTCTTGCACGCCTCGGTGGTGATGGTGAAACCGGGAGGAACCGGAAGGCCCAGGTTGGTCATCTCGGCGAGGTTGGCACCCTTGCCGCCGAGGAGGTCCTTGAGGTCCTTGTTGCCCTCGGTGAAGTCGTAGACGAACTTCGTTACGTGGGGATCTTTGTTTTCCGACACGGTCTCGACTCCTCGAAGACGCGGTGGCTGCCCTGACGGCGAGGAATCTACCCAGATCGAAGGCACCTGGGTACGTCCACTTGCGCGTCATACGCCTGTAACCACCCGTCCGCCAGCGGATCTAAAGTCAAGGCTTGGCAAGCCCAGAGCCGGTTCTGTGTTCACTTCTTGAACGCGGGCAATGACACCGCAACCCGGGAGCGCTCTTATGAGCGACTCCCGACACTTCTGAGTTCGATCGATGAACGATCAGTGGGTGGCACTGCGTGCCACCCCTTTCAGAAGTGCAGCCGCCCATGATTCGCTCATCTGAGCGCTTCGACTATCAAGGGTGGCGAGAATCACGCCGCGGCGGCTCCCCGCGTCTCACACACCGAGCGCCAGCAGCCGTTCCTCCACCCGCTCCGGCGCGTACAGATGGTCCACCACCAGCGCCCCCGCCCCGGCCAGCCCGGCCCGCTCCCCGAGCCGCGAGGTGACGATCACCAGATGGGCGGTGGAGCGCGGCAGCGCCCGCTGGTACAGCAGTTCGCGTACGCCGGTGAGGAAGGGGGTGCCGGCCAGGTCCCCGGCGATCATCAGCACGCCGGGGTTGAGCAGGGTCACGACGGTGGCCAGCACGTCCCCGACCAGCTTCCCGGCCTCCCGGGCCAGCGCGGCCGCCTCCGGGTGCCCGGCCGCGAGCAGGCGGCGCACGTCCGAGCCCGAGGCCGCGGGGACGCCCGCCTCGGTCAGCCGCCGGGCCACGGCACCGCCGCTGGCGACCGCGGCCAGACAGCCGTACGAACCGCACCGGCACAGCGCGCGGGCGCCCTCGGGGACGCGGATGTGCCCGATGTCCCCGGCGCCGCCGTCCACGCCCCGGTAGATGGCGCCGTCCACGACGACCCCGGCGCCGATGCCCGTGGAGACCTTGACCAGCACGAACGCCGAGACGCCCGGGTGGTGGGCGCGCTGCTCGGCGTAGGCCATGAGGTTGGCGTCGTTGTCGACCAGTACCGGTACGGGGCCGGCGCCGGTGTGCTCGGTGACGGCGCGGCCGAGGCGGGAGCGGATGTCGTAGCCGTCCCAGCCCGGCATGATCGGCGGCTGGACGACCCGGCCGGTGTCGCGGTCGACGGGGCCGGGCACCGCCAGGCCGATGCCGCAGATCTCCCCGGCGTCCCGGCCGGCCCGGTCCAGCAACCCGGCGAACCAGTGGCCCAGTTCGCCGAGCACGGCGTCGGGGCCGTCCTCGACGACCAGGGTGCCGGTGTGCTCGGCGAGGATCTCGCCGGTCAGGGTGAGGACGGCGGCGCGGGCGTGCCGGGTGTCCAGGTCGGCGGCGAGCACCACCGCGTGCTCGTCGTCGAACTCCAGGGTGATGGAGGGGCGTCCGCCCAGCGGGGAGTCCACGGGGCCGCCGGCGCCCTCGCGCAGCCAGCCCGCCCGGAAGAGGCGGTCCAGGCGCTGGCCCACGGTGGCGCGGGAGAGGCCGGTGGCCTGTTGCAGCGCTCCTCGGGTGGTGGCGCGCCCGCTGCGCACCAGGGCGAGCAACTCACCGGCGCTCGCCTGGGAGTTGGCTCTTGGCGTGATTCTGCCGGTCCGGCCGGTCTGTTCCGTCATGCGCACCCCCTTGTGTTTCCCCACCCTGCATTACATAGTGAGTTATGCGTGTTAAATAGACGTAACTCTACGGCAGCCGCGCCGAACCGGCCCCGCCGGAGGTCCCCGGGAACCGCTCACCAGTATGGCGGGCCACCCCCGGCGGCTCGCGGCCCGTAGGCACCACCTGTCGCACCACCTGTCGCACCATCTGTCGCACCACCTGTCGCACAGCCTCAGCACAGCCTCTACCGCCGGACAGCGGTGACCAGGGAGGGGGCCGGGCATGACGGACCGGCATCATCTGCTCGTACGCGGCGAGACGTTCGCCGCCGTGGGAGACCGGGGGGACATCAGCGGGGTACGCGGCGGCGGGCCCCCGGACGGGCTGTTCGTGCGGGACGCCCGGCATCTGAGCCGGTGGCAGCTCACCGTCGACGGCGCCGTGCCGGAGACCCTCACCCCCGTCGCGAGCGGCGACACCGCCCGCTGCGTACTGGTGCCGCGCGGCGGCCGCGACGAGCCGCCGGCGTACACCGTCTTCCGTGAACAGGCCGTCACCGACGGGGTGCTGATCGAGACGTTACGGGTCACCGGCAACCGGCCGGCGCCGGTGACGGTCCGGCTCGCGGTCACCGCCGACGCCGACTTCGCCGACCAGTTCGAGCTGCGCGCCGACCACCGCACCTACGCCAAGCCCGGCGCCGTGCGCACCCGCCAGGTGCTGCCCTACGGCGTGGAGTTCGGCTACCGGCGCGGCGAGTGGCACTCGGTGACGACGGTGTCCGCCGAGCCGGTGCCCGACGCCGTGGAGGAGACCGGGACCGGCGCCCGCCGCCTGGTGTGGGCCCTCGACCTCGAACCGCACGGCACGGCCCAGGTCGTACTGCGGGTGGTGGCCCGGCCGCACGGGCAGCAGCGGGCGGTGCGGGTGCCCCGCTCGCCCGCCGCCGTCAGCGCCCGGCTCATCGCCGAGGAGGACGCCTTCGCCGAGGGGATCACCTTCCCCACCGGCTGGCCGGAGCTGGCCGCCGCCTGCGCGCGGGGCCTGGCCGACCTCGCCGCGCTGCACATCCCGGCGACCGGCCCCGACGGCGAGGACCTGCGCGTCCCGGCCGGCGGAGCGCCCTGGTTCCTCACCCTGCTCGGCCGGGACGCCCTGCTGACCTCCCTCTTCGTCCTGCCCTACCGGTCCCGTCCGGCCGCCCACACCCTCGCCGCGCTCGCCGCCACCCAGGCGCCCGCCCACACCGCGCCCGGCGCGGCGGCGGTCGCCCAGCCCGGCAAGATCGTGCACGAGGTGCGCCACGGCGAACTCGCCCACTTCGGCCAGGTCCCCTACCGGCGGTACTACGGCTCGGTCGACGCCACCCCCCTCTACCTGGTGCTGCTCGGGGCGTACGTCGAACACACCGGCGACACGGCGACCGCCCGGCGCCTGGAAGCCTCCGCGCGGGCGGCCGTCACCTGGATGCTGGACCACGGCGGGCTGACCTCGCGCGGCTACCTCGTCTACCGCGCCGACCGGGGCGGCCTCGCCAACCAGAACTGGAAGGACTCCCCCGGCGCGATCTGCTCCGCCGACGGCACCCGGCCCAGCGGCGCGGTGACGGCGGCCGGCGCCCAGGGCTACGCGTACGACGCGCTGCGCCGCACGGCCTGGCTGGCCCGCACGGTGTGGGCGGACGAGACCTACGCGCAGTTGCTGGAGCAGGCGGCCGGTGATCTGCGCGACCGTTTCCAGCGGGACTTCTGGATGCCGGAGCACTCCTTCCCCGCCCTCGCCCTGGACGGCGACGGGCGGCGGGTGGACGCGCTGGCCTCCGACGCCGGGCACCTGCTCTGGTCGGGGCTGCTGGACAAGGAGTACGGCGAACTGGTCGGACGGCGGCTGCTCGAACCGGACTTCTTCTCCGGGTGGGGCGTGCGGACGCTGGCGGCCGGGCAGCCCGCGTACCACCCGCTGTCGTACCACCGGGGGTCGGTGTGGCCGCACGACAACGCGCTGATCGCGCTGGGGCTCGCGCGCTACGGGCTGCACGACGAGGCGCGGACGGTGGCGCACGGGCTGGTGGACGCGGCGACGGCGGCCGGGCACCGGCTGCCGGAGGTGCTCGCGGGGTACGGGCGGGAGGGGCATCCGGAGCCGGTGCCCTATCCGTACGCGTGTGTGCGGGAGTCCCGGTCCGCCGGGGTGCCGCTCGCCCTGCTGACCGCGGTGGGAGGTGCGTGAGCGAGGCTCGGCCGGCCGTGCCCGGCCGCGTCCGCCGCGTCGCCGCCGCCGGACCTGGCCGGGGCCGTGCGGTCCCGGCCGGTCCGTCGGGGCCGTGCCCCCGGCCGGGCCGACGGGGCCGTGCCGGGTCAGCCGCCGGAGGTGTCCAGCTCCGCGTCCTCGCCGACGCCCGCGCAGTCGTAGGGGTCCTTGAGCCAGCCGTCGGGCAGCACCACGCGGTTGTTGCCGGAGGTGCGGCCGCGGGGGCCGTCGGCGCCGGCCGGCCAGGGCTGGTCGAGGTCCAGCTCGTCCAGGCCGGCCCGCAGTTGCGCCAGCGAGGAGGTGACGGCCAGGCGCCTGCGCATCTCGGAGCCGACCGCGAAGCCCTTGAGGTACCAGGCGACGTGCTTGCGGAAGTCGATCACGCCGCGGGCCTCGTCGCCGATCCACTCGCCGAGCAGCGTGGCGTGCCGGACCATCACGTCGGCGACCTCGCGCAGGGCGGGCCGGGCGAGGTCTTCCGTACGGCCCTCGAAGGCGGCGACCAGGTCCGCGAACAGCCACGGCCGGCCCAGGCAGCCGCGGCCCACGACCACGCCGTCGCAGCCGGTCTCGCGGACCATCCGCAGCGCGTCCTCGGCCGACCAGATGTCGCCGTTGCCGAGCACCGGGATCTCCGGGACGTGCTCCTTGAGGCGGGCGATGGCGTCCCAGTCGGCGGTGCCGCCGTAGTGCTGGGCGGTGGTGCGGCCGTGCAGGGCGACGGCCGTCACGCCCTCCTCGACCGCGATGCGGCCGGCGTCGAGGTAGGTGAGGTGGTCGTCGTCGATGCCCTTGCGCATCTTGATGGTGACCGGCAGGTCGCCGGCGCCGGTGACGGCCTCGCGCAGGATGGCGCGGAGCAGGTTCCGCTTGTAGGGCAGGGCGGAGCCGCCGCCCTTGCGGGTGACCTTGGGGACCGGGCAGCCGAAGTTGAGGTCGATGTGGTCGGCCAGGTCCTCGTCCACGATCATGCGGACGGCCTTGCCGACGGTCACCGGGTCGACGCCGTACAACTGGATCGAGCGGGGGCGCTCGGTGGCGTCGAAGTGGATGAGCTGCATGGTCTTCTCGTTGCGCTCGACCAGCGCCCGGGTCGTGATCATCTCGCTGACGAACAGGCCCTTGCCGCCGCTGAACTCCCGGCACAGGGTGCGGAAGGGAGCGTTGGTGATCCCGGCCATGGGGGCGAGGACGACGGGCGGCTGAACGGTGTGCGGACCGATCGACAGGGGCGTGGACGGCGTGGGCATTGCTCCATTGTCCCGCACCCGGGGCGGTGCCCGGCACCCGCCCGCGCGGATCAGTGTGTAGGGGTCATTAGTTAGCCGCACTATTGAAGTGGGCGTACGATGGAGGCCATGCCCGAGCCGCCCCGTCGCCGACGCCTGCTCGTGCTCGCGATCTGCTGCATGAGCCTGCTGATCGTGAGCATCGACAACACGATCCTCAATGTCGCCCTGCCCTCGATGCAGCGGGACCTGGACGCCACCACCTCCGGTCTCCAGTGGACGATCGACGCCTACACCCTCGTCCTCGCCTCGCTGCTGATGCTGGCGGGCTCGACGGCCGACCGGATCGGCCGCAAACGGGTCTTCATGACCGGTCTGGTGCTGTTCACCGCCGGCTCGGTGCTCTGCTCGCTGGCGCCGGACCTGTCCTCGCTGGTGGTGTTCCGGATGGTGCAGGCGGTGGGCGGTTCGATGCTCAACCCGGTCGCCATGTCGATCATCACCAACACCTTCACCGACCCGCGTGAGCGGGCCCGCGCGATCGGGGTGTGGGGCGCGGTCGTCGGCATCTCCATGGCCGCCGGGCCGCTGGTCGGCGGCGTGCTCGTGGAGACGGTCGGCTGGCGCTCGATCTTCTGGGTCAACCTGCCGGTGGGCCTGGCCGCGCTGCTGCTCACCCTGCGGTACGTGCCCGAGTCCCGGGCGCCCAGGGCGCGGCGCCCCGATCCGCTGGGCCAGGTGCTGGTGATCGCCCTGTTCGGCAGCCTGACGTACGCGATCATCGAGGCGCCGGACGCGGGCCCGGGGGCGGTGCTGCCGTACGCGGTGATCGCCGCCGGGGCGCTGGCGGGGCTGCTCGCCTATGAGCCGCGCCGCGCCGAACCCCTCATCGATCTGCGGTTCTTCCGGTCGGCGCCGTTCAGCGGGGCGACCGTCATCGCGGTCTGCGCGTTCGCGTCGCTCGGCGGGTTCCTGTTCCTGTCCACGCTGTACCTGCAGAACGTGCGCGGGCTGAGCGCGCTGCACGCGGGCCTGTGGATGCTGCCGATGGCCGTCCCGACCTTCCTGTGCGCGCCGCTGTCCGGGCGGCTGGTGGGCAGTCGGGGGCCGAAGCTGCCGCTGCTGGTCGCGGGCGCCGCGATGACGGCCAGCGGGGTGCTGTTCGCCGCGTTCGAGGCGGAGACCTCCGACGCCACGCTGTTCCTCGGGTACGTCCTGTTCGGCGTCGGCTTCGGCTTCGTCAACGCGCCCATCACCAACACCGCCGTCTCCGGGATGCCCCGCGCCCAGGCCGGGGTGGCCGCCGCCGTCGCCTCCACCAGCCGCCAGTTGGGCCAGACCCTCGGCGTCGCGGTGATCGGCGCGGTCCTGGCCGCGGGGGTCGGCGCGTCCGCGTACCGGGACACCTTCGTCCCGGCGGCCCGCCCCGGCTGGTGGGTTCTCGCCGCGTGCGGGCTGGCGGTGCTGCTCCTCGGCGCGCTGACCACGGGACGCTGGGCCCGCGGTACGGCGCAGCGGGCGGCCGGGCGCCTTGAGACGGCCGAGCCGGAGGGGGCGCGGGCGGGGGCCTGATCACCCCCTCGCGGAGTGTCGAGGCGGTACGCGCACGAGGGGCGCCCGGAGGACCGCGCCGGCCCGAGCCGGCGCCTGCTCAGCCGGCGGGCTCCGCCGGCCTGGGCCATGCCTTCGCCACCGCCTCCTCCACCCTCGGCAGCGCCCGCTGGCCCGCGAGTGCCGCCGTGATCGCCAGGGCCACGCCCAGCCAGGCCAGCGGGCCGAGCGGGGTGCAGCCGAAGAGCCGGCTGGCGCCGGGGGTCTGCACGAGGGCGACCAGCGCGGCGGCGGAGCCCAGTGAGGTGGCCTGGACGAGGCGGCTGCCGCGCCGGTCGGCGAGGGTCTGGGCCAGTTGGGTGCCGACCACCGCGCAGAGCGCCATCGTCGTGGACCGGCGCCGGGTGCCGGGGGTGAACCGGCCGAACAGCCAGGCCACCGTCGCGCCCAGCGCCGTGGTCAGGGCCCGGTGCCGGATCTGCCGGATGAGGGGCTCGCCCAGGACGGCCGTGCCCAGCGGCGCGGTCGCGTCGCGTTCCGCCTGTTCGGCGTCGCCGGTCGGGGTGACCGCCACGGCCATCGCCGGGAACAGGTCCGTGAACAGGTTGACCAGCAGCATCTGCCGGGTCGACAGCGGCGCCGAGCCGCCGAGGACGGTGCCCAGGAGGCCGAAGCCGACCTCGCCGGCGTTGCCGCCGATGAGGATGGCGATGGCGTCGGCGACGCTGTGCCACAGGGCGCGGCCCTCGCGCACCGCCTCCACCAGCACCAGCAGGTCCTCGCCGGTGACGACGAGGTCGGCGGCGTTGCGGGCGGCGGCCGAGCCGCGGGCGTTGATGCCGACGCCGATGTCGGCGGCGCGGATCGCGGCGGCGTCGTTGGCGCCGTCGCCGACCATGCCGACGACCCGGCCCGCGTCCCGCAGCGACTCCACGACCTGGAGTTTCTGCTCCGGCGCCACCCGGGCGACCACGTCGGCGTCGCGCAGCATCCGGGAGCGGCCCCGCCGGTCGGCGGCGGCGAGTTCGTCGCCGGTGACCACGGCGGCGTCCTCGGGCCAGCCCAGCTCGGCGGCGATGGCGCGGGCGGTCTGCGGATGGTCGCCGGTCAGCACCACCGGCCGTACGCCCGCCGCGCGCAGCCCCCGCACCAGCGCCGGGGAGGTCTCGCGGGCCACGTCGGACAGGCCGAGCAGCCCGGTGAAGCGCAGGCCGAGCCGGTCCAGGGGGCGGTCGAGCAGCTCGGCCGGGTCCTCGCCGCCGGTCAGCGGGCGGTGGGCGACGGCGAGGACGCGCAGCCCGGCGCCGGCCAGGTCGTGGGCGGTGTCGGAGGCGCGGCCGGGCAGGCCGGGGCAGGCGGGCAGCACGGTCTCCGGGGCGCCCTTGACCACCAGGACCGGGGTGCCGTTTCCGGCCCGGCCGACGGCGGCGGCGTAACCGCGCGAGGTCTCGAACGGCAGCCCCTCCGTCTGCGCCCACTCCGGGTCGTCCCCGGCCGCGGCGAGGACCGCCTCGTCGGTGGCGTGGGTGGGCCGGGTGCCGTCGCCGTCGAGCCGGGGGCAGGCGCGGGCCGCGACGCGTACCGCCTCGGCGGCCCCGGGCGCGTCCGCGCGGTGCACCCGCCCGTCGGCGTCGGCGGCCTTGACCAGGCGGAGCCGGTTCTCGGTGAGGGTGCCGGTCTTGTCGAAGCAGATGGTGTCCATGCGGCCCAGCGCCTCCAGCGTGCGCGGGGTGCGGACCAGGACGCCGCGCCGGCCGAGCCGCCGGGCCGCCGCCAACTGGGCGACCGTCGCCACCAGCGGCAGCCCCTCCGGCACGGCGGCCACCGCCACCGACACCCCGCCGCTGACGGCCTGCCGGATCGGGGTGCCGCGCAGCAGCGACAGACCGGTCACCGCGGCGCCGCCCGCCAGGGTCAGCGGCAGGGCCTTGCCGGTGAGTTCCTTGAGGCGGGCCTGCACACCGGCGGCCGACGGGGTCCGCGCGGCCAGCGACACCGCGCGGGACGCCTCGGTGCGCTCCCCGGTGTCCACCACGACGGCGTGGGCCCGGCCGGCGACCACGGTGGTGCCCTCGAAGACCATGCAGTGCCGTTCGGCCACGGGGGCGCCGGGGGTGGCCTCCACGCCCTTGTCCACCGGCAGCGACTCGCCGGTCAGCGCGGACTCGTCGACCTCCAGGCCGTCCTCCCAGAGCAGCCGGGCGTCGGCGGGCACCACGTCGTCGGTGTTCAGCGCGATGACATCGCCGGGGCGCAGCCTGGAGGCGTCCACGACCCGGGGCCGGCCGGCCGCGTCCGGGGACCGCGGCGCACCGGCCTCGGTGACCCGGGCCTTCTGCTTCTGCTGGGCCAGCAGCCCGGCCAGCGCCCGCTCGGCCCGCAGCCGCTGCAACCCGCCGACCAGGGCGTTCAGATCGAGGGCGCCGACGACCAGCAGGGCGTCCATCACCGACCCGAGGATCGCCTCGGCGGCCGACCCGACGGCGAGGACCGGGGTGAGCGGATCGTCCAGCTCGTTGCGTACGGCCCCGGCCAACTGCCACGTCCACGCGACCGGCGCGAGCGCGGGCGTGCGGGACGCCTTGCGCGCCGCCGCGCGGACCCCGGCGGTGAACCGCTCGGCCGCCGACGGCTCCGGCTCCCGCTGCTCCGCCAGCTTCGCCCGTACGCCGTCCGGGTCCAGTCCGTGCCAGGCCACCCGGGGCCGGGGACGCGGGGCGCGGGCCGCCGCGACGCCGAGCGCGGCCCGCGCGCCCGACACCAGGGCGGCCAGCGCGCTCGCGTCGACCGGGGCGTGCCGCAGCCCCGGCACGAGGGGGGACCGGGTGCCCCCGCGGGCCTCCCCGACGGCCACCAGCAGCCCGGACAGCGCGGCACCCGACCGGGCCAGCACCTGCGAACGGCGCCCGACCCCGCGGGCCGCGGGCACCGCCCGCAGCAGCTTCCACACATCGGCCAGGCCGTGCGGGGCGAGCACGTCCGCGCCCCACGCCACCGGGCACTCCCCGTCGGCGAGCGCCACCGCCACGTCGCCGCCGAGCAGCCCGGCCAGCAGTTCACCGCCGTCCCCCGCGCACGGCCGTACGACGGTGATCACGCCGCCGTCGGCGCGTAGTTCGCCGACCACCTCGCGCAGGGGGCGGTCCCCGCCGATCACCTGGTCCGCGAGGCCGGTGAAGTCGGCCAGCGCCGGGTCCTCGACCATCACCACGCGCAGCCCGGCGCGGCGGGCCGCGTCCAGCACGTCCTCGGTCCACGGGTCGGCGCCCGCGCCGGGCGAGCGCAGCGCGCTGGGGTGCAGCACGACCGTGCCGGCCATCTCCAACTGCCGCAGCCGCTCGGGGTCCCGTACCAGCACCCCGGCGCGGGACAGCGCGCCGCTCAGTACGGCGTGGAAGGCGGCGGGCCCGTACCGGGCGGCCTTCGGGGAGCCCGCGAGCACCGCCTCGGCCGCCTCGGACACGTCGTGCTTGACCAGCAGGGCCGCCACCGCGCCCGCGACGCTGCCGGTGGAGGCGTGCGCGGCGTACTCCTGGGCCGGGGAGGTGCGCAGCGGCGGGCGGGGCGCGGCATCGGCGGGCAGACTGCCGCGCGCCGGAGCGCACAACCGGTCGTGCACGACCTCGAAGGTGGCCGCGCGGGCCACCGCCTCCCCCAACTGACAGGCGCGCAGCACCCCGTCGAGGACCAGCGAGGCCGGGCTCTGCCCGGCGCCGTGCACGGCCGCGTTGACGGCGGCCAGCGCCACGTCCATCCGGGCGCCGCCGAGGCGCCCGCGCAGCCAGGACCGGAAGGCCGGGTTCTCCCTGAGCAGCGTGGCGACGGCGGTGACCAGGCGGGGCGTGGGCGGCAGGCGCAGCGCGGCGGCGGCCAGCCCGGCGGCGACGCCCAGGACGTCGGCGCCCAGCGCGAGCGCGGCGACCCGCACCGAGGCCGGGTCTCCGGGGTGGGACAGTTCCTCGGCCCCGGCGTCCGGGGCGGGCGCGCGGGTCAGTCCGTGCCGCTCGGCGAGTCCGGCCGCCCGGTCCACGACGCGGTCGGTGAGCGCCTCCTCGGTGGCGGCCACCACCAGCCGGGAGAGCCCGGCGTCCCAGTAGGCGAGCGCCACGTCGGGGTGTCCGGCGAGCGCGGCGGCGACCCGGCGGGCCGCGCGCTCCACGCCGACCGCCCGGCCGGCCCCGGCCGTCCCGGCCGGGCGCAGCGCGAGGTGGGCGCGGGGACCGGCCCGCCAGTCGCCGGTGCCGCCCGGCAGCGCGGCGCGGGCGACCCTGGCCGCCCGCGCCGCGAAGTCCGCGGTCCGTACGCCGGCCCGCGCGGTGCCCGCGGCGGCGCCGGCCGCCGCCCCGACGGCGGGCGCGGTACCGCGCGCCAGCAGCCTGGGCCCGGCGAGGACGAGACCGGCGACGCCGCCGGAGGTCCGGGTCAGGAGTCCGACCGCCATGGCCCGGCCTCAGCCCGCCTCGCCGCCGCGCGGCGGCGTCTTCCGCGCGGGGGTCTTCTTGGCCGCCGCCTTGCGGGCCGCCGTCGCCGTCGGCTTCACGGCACCGGTCTTGGCGGCCCCGGCCTTGGTGACCCCGGCCTTCGGGGCGGCGGCGGTCTTCGCGGGCATGGCCCGGGAGGCCGTCGCCCTGGACGGGGTGGCCCGGGAAGCGGTCTTCTTCGCGGCGGGGGTCCGGGCGGGGGCGGGCTTCGCGGCGGAGGTGCGGGCGGTGGGCTTCGCGGGGGCGGACTTCGCCGTCGTACCGGCGGGAGACGTCTTCTTCGCAGAGGCCGTCTTCGGCGTCCCGGCGGGGGGCGTCTTCGGCGTCCTCGCGGGGGACGTCTTCGCGGGCGTGCTCCTGCGGGGGGCGGAGCCGGCGGTCCTGGCGCGGGGGTCGGTGTCGTTGCCGGTGCCAGTGTCCGTGCCGTTGCCGTTGCCGTTGCCGTTGCCGCCGCTGGTTTCCCGCGCCGCGCTCCTCGTACCCGCCGTACCCCCCTCCGGACGTACCACCTCCGCCTTGGAGGCCCCCTCGGACCCGGACGGGGACTCGGCCCCGGGCTCGGACTCGCCCCCGGGCTCGGACTCGGCCCCGGACTCCGGCTCCCCCCTGGCCTGGGTGAGCCAAGCCACCGCCGCCCCCGTGAGGGCCACCGGCCACTCCACGATCCCCGCGAGGCCCGCCACCCCCGCCCCCGTGTAGACCGCCAGCCGCCGGCCGCGCGGGGACACCGCCCCGATCCGGTCCAGCGTGCCGCCGACCACGCCGCCGACCGTCCGGGCGCCCGGCACCCTGCTCAGCGCCGACGCGGCGGCGTGCAGGGGCTGCGGGAGCGTCCGCGCCGGCTTCTGCTCAGCCATGACCGTCCTCCACGACCGTTGTCAGGTGGGAACCTCACCATCGGTCATGCCCCGGGTCTCCGCACCTCGGGAGGTCACCCCCGGGCGATCGCGTGCAGTCTGGCGACCCGCTCCCGGGTGGTCTCGTCGGCCGGCACGTACGTCACCATCCGGGGCCCGGGGTCGGGGCCGAGCCACAGGTCGGTGTGGTCGAAGACCAGGCGTCCGACGTGCCGGTTGAGGAACTCCTTGCGCTTGCCCCGGTGGGCGACCACCTCGTGCCGCTCCCATGCCTCGCGGAACTCGGGCGACTGGTCGTCGAGCCGCTTCAGCAGCGCCTTCCAGGCGGGCTCGGCGAGATGACCGGCCATGGTGGTTCTGGAGGCAGGCGGGGTACGGCTCGATCTGCTCCAGCAGGGTGCGCAGCGCCGGGGTGACGGCGGGGCAGTCGGCCGTCGGGGCCGGGTCGACGGCGCCCGCGAGCCGGAAGAGGTGGGCGCGCTCGGTGGGGTCGAGCAGCAGGGCGCGGGTGGACGACTACGACGCGGAGCACACTACGTGACCCTTCAGCACCCTGTGAGCCCCGAACTAGCTTCGCTGGCTTGCCGGTTCGGCGACGCGACCGACCCGTCAACCTATCCTCTGTGGGTGCCGTTCGCAGGTCTCTTCGCTGCGGAGCTGGGACGTGCCCCACTGCCCACGGACCTCTTCGCCTGCATGATCTGCCCGCCACTTCTGCCCCGCCCCCGATGGCTGCCCGCGCTGGGTGGTCGTCGGGGGCTTCCGTCGTTGGTGGGGCAACACGCGGATCGATGATCGTTTATTCCAAGACACGAATAGTCGCGTTCCGTCATAGACACCTCTCCGCGACCTGCCTAGCGTCGTCCCCAGGGGTCGGGAAGCGCCCGGCTGGAAGGGGGCCCACGATGGCGGGCAGAGAGCGTCTTACCCGTCTCACGGGAACGGTCAACGGACCGAACTGTGATGACGACGACTGCCCCAACGTGTACGCCACAGAGCACGGCACGTTCGTGGTCCAGGGAGATGCTTACGGGGGCTTCAAGGTGCCAGACGGCGAAGGACTCGTAGAGATTCCTGAGCACATTCTCAGGGAGGCTGTGCGTGCTCTCGGATGGTGAGTGGCGGAAGGTATTCGACGCCTTCCAATACGACGCATGGCGCTTCGAAGCTCAACCGACCTATACCATGCCGCGCGAGACTCAGAATGTGGCTCGTTTTTTGCGAGGCGAAGAGAAGCCCGCTGACCACAATGCGAAGTGGCATACGCGCGTCAGGGAGTATCGCGAGGCGGGCAAGAAGATCGGGCGCGTGCGCGTCGTCCGCCAGCCGCTGACGGACTATCAGCGATACCAGTTCGCATGGGGAATTCCCGGCAACATCGCGGCAGGTGAAGACATTCGAATCCTGGATGTCACGCACGACGACTACGGCCTTCCCGTCACCGGGCAAGATTGGTGGATATTCGATGAGTCCACCATTGTGCATCTGAACTTTCGGACGGACGGAACGCAGATCGGTCGTCAAATTCACGAAGGCGATGCGGAACAGTTTCGCGCCTGGAAGCGCACGGCTCTTGCCGCAGCAGTCCCGTTCGCTGATTACGTGAAAGAACACAGGTGACACTTGAGCCAGAACAGTTGGGCCGGTCGAAGGCCGATCTAGCTGAAACTCTACGCGACTTGCGAAAGCGGGCCGGTCTCACTGGGGACCGGCTCGCCAAGCGTTGCGCAATGAGTCAGTCGAAAATCAGCAAGATCGAGACGGGCAAGACCACGGCTTCTCTCGTAGACGTCGAACGCATATTGCGGGCCGTGGAGGCTCCGCCGGAGCTAGTCAGTGAGGTCATGGCCCTGGCCAGGATGGCCAACACTGAGTGGCAGGACAAGCGTTCCTCTTGGCGCAGGGGCCTTGAGAAGCGGCAAGCAGAGCTAGCGGCGCTGGAATCCGAGTCAACGGAAATGCGCTACTTTCTGCCGTCCATACTGACCGGCCTTTTGGCTACGCCTGAGTACGTGAGGGCAAGCCTCACCCATTCTCCAGGAGACAAGTCCAAGACCGTTTCCCGTAAGCTCGAACGCCAAGCCGTCCTGTACGACAGCTCAAAGAGATTCACCTTTCTACTTACTGAACAGGCGGTTAGGTGGCCCGTTATTCCAGCTTCGGGGATGGCGGTCCAACTCGATCGACTTGCAGCACTGTCCCGGCTTCCCAACATCGAGATCGGTGTGATTCCGGGCGAGGTCACCATTCCGCGCGGACCGTTGAATACCTTCACGATCTATGACGACCGTCTAGCGACCGCCGAGACCTTTACGGGTAGGATCGTTTTTCAAGATGGTCGCGACGTAGCTCAATATAGAGAAGTCTTCGACATGTATGCGGGATTTGCGATCTACGGAGATGATGCCCGCGACTATCTAGCCACGCGGGTGCAGTCTCTCTTGCAAGATCTTTAGGCGACAACAGGAATTATTCAGAGACACCGTCAAACCCTCCTCTACCTTGAATGCAACACGGAGAGGGCGGAGGGAAAGACGTGGGCAAGCAGGAGAACGGCACGCGCAACGTGATTCGCGTATTGCCGTGGAAGACGCAGGACGGCAAGGAATGCCTACTTCAGAGTGACGATGCCGGGGGCGTGCTCAGCCGTCTTGCGGATGACATGGAAGCCGCGCAGCTCAGCATCGGGACGAAGGTGCTTTCCCACGCGCACGAACTCCTGTCGAACCCTCGCGCCACCGAGCCCGAAATGCGTTACCTGGCACGGCAGTTGGTTGAGTGCTTGGGTGACGCCTTGCGGGTCGCTGAGAGCCGTGGTGACCGTCTGGGGGTCGGCGGCACCGAGGACGACCAGGACGACGGCGACGAAGGCCCGGAGCTGCCCGCTGAGGCGTTCGGATGATCACGAAGACCCATGTGGGTCAGAAGGTGACCGACGGCTCCGGACGGGTCGGCCTCCTGCGCGATGTGATCAAAGATTGGGAAGACCCGGCGGAACTCCCGAACGAGCGGAAGAAGCGAACTGTGGCGTTCGTCTGGCCGGAAGGCGGCGGCGTTGAATGGATGGCTTCTCCCGCGAGGCTTTCACCCGCCTGGGACTCCGGCAGGCTGAGCGACGACGAGTCGGACAGCTCAGCAAGCCGGAACGGCGACGCTCCCGACTGGGATCAGCCTTGGGCAGGGACAGGACGTGTCCCGTCTGCGCTGACGTGCGCAGGCTCTTCGCCCCAGTCCGCCCCTTGACTGGGATGCCGCTCACGCGGTGAGGGCGTAGCCAACGGCCCCGTCGTGCATCACCCCCGTGGTGTGCGGCGGGGCTCTTCGCTGCTCAGGCGCACGCCACCCGGCACGTATCCCAAGGGGTGTACCTTTCGGGCCAGGTGTACCAGGTGACGCCGACGGCGGAGAGCTGGGCGACCTCCTCGCGGCGCAGCCCGGGGGTGCGGCGCCGCCGGCCGCGCGGCAGCCCGACCTGCTCGGGGCTGATGCGCTCGCGCACCGCGCGGGCGTCCCTCACAGGCTGCGGGCGGTGATGTCGCCCACGGCGGTGGTGGCGTGGACGGTGAGGGCGGCGGCGCCGTCGGCGTTCTTCAGCGCGTTGTCGATCCGGCCGTGTCCGGTGCCGGCGTCCAGGGTGGCGGAGACCCCGTGGGCGGCGCCGATCGTGATGTTCCCGGACTCGGTGCGCAGCGTGACGGTGCCGCGCACGGCCTCGGTGACCTTCAGGTCGCCCTGCTGGGTGGCGATCTCGGCGGAGCCGCCCAGCCTGCCGACCGTGATGTCGCCGGCCTGGAGGGTGAGGCGGGCGTTCACGGTCTCGTCGAGCTTGACCGAGCCCCGGGCGCCCTCGAAGGCGACGTCACCGAGCCGTCCCACGCCCCGGAGTTCGGCGTCGGCGGCCTTGGCCTCGACGCGGGACCCGGCGGGCAACTGGACGGTCACCTCGACGGCGCCGGACGGGCCGAGGACGCGGCTGCCCGCCTCGGGGACCTCGACGCGCAGCACGCCGTCGGCGTACCCGACCTCGGTCCGCTCCGCCGCCTTCACGTCGCGGCCCTTGGCGGGGTCGGCGGGCAGCACCTCGACCGTGGTGTCGGCCCGGTCGGCGGCGATGAACCGGACCCGCCCGGCGGGGATGTCGAGGACGGCCGAGACGGGGGCGGGGGTGTCGAACTGCGGCATGGTGCACTCCTTGGACTCGTCGTTTCCGATGAGGGAAACGCTACGTTGCTTTCACTACCTCGGCAACGACTTCATTGCACCCACGCACTGAACTACCAGTCCACAGCGGGTATTTCGTTGCAACGGAGCAGAGCAGAACGCAACGAATCTCCCGCCCTTCATTGCAATGAGCCAGAGGTGAACGCTACCCTCGCGGCAGTACGCTCACGCAAGGAGACCGCGATGCCGGGAGGCAGACTCACCCAGCAGGAACGCCAGCGGATCGCGCTGGGACTGGCCGACGGCCTTGCCTACGCGGAGATCGCCCGGCGCCTGGACCGCCCCACCTCCACCGTCACCCGCGAGGTCATGCGCAACGGCGGCCCCACCGGCTACCGCGCCGACCTCGCCCACCGCGCCGCCGAGCAGCGCGCCCGGCGGCGCGGACGGACCGCGCCCCGGGCCGGGCGGCAGGCGCCCCCGCCGGCCCACGGACGCGACCCCGAGGCCGTACGCGCCTACGAGGAGACGCTCACCACCGTCTTCATGCAGTCGGGCCTGCCCAAGATGATGGCCCGGGTGCTGGTCTGCCTCTACACCACCGACTCCGGCAGCCTCACCGCGTCCGAACTGGTCCGGCGCCTCCAGGTGAGCCCGGCGTCCATCTCCAAGGCGATCACGTTCCTGGCGGGCCAGGGGCTCGTCCGCCGGGAACGCGACGAACGCCGCCGCGAGCGGTACATCGTGGACGACGACGTCTGGTACCAGGCGACGATCGCCAGTTCCAAGGCGCTCGCCCGGGTCATGGAGACCTCACGGCAGGGCGTCGACGTCCTCGGCCGCGGCACCCCGGCCGCCACCCGCCTGGAGAACATCGCCCGCTACGTCGACTTCGTCTCCGAGACCACCCTCCGGGCCGCCGAACAGGCCCGCGACATCCTCCGCTCCACGCCGGACGCCTGAGCGGCCACGCACGGCGGCCCCCGCCGCCCGGCCACGGAGGGCCGGGCGGCGGGGGCCGCCGGGTGCGAAGCGCGGTGTTACGCGCCGATCAGACGGGAGGCGAGGTAACCCTCGATCTGGTCCAGCGACACCCGCTCCTGCTTCATCGAGTCACGCTCGCGGACCGTCACGGCGTTGTCCTCGAGGGTGTCGAAGTCGACGGTGACGCAGTACGGGGTGCCGATCTCGTCCTGGCGGCGGTAGCGGCGGCCGATGGCGCCCGCGTCGTCGAACTCGATGTTCCAGTTCTGCCGCAGCGACTGCGCCAGGCCCTTGGCCTTCGGGGACAGCTCCGGGTTGCGGGACAGCGGCAGGACGGCGACCTTCACCGGGGCCAGGCGGTGGTCCAGGCGCAGCACCGTGCGCTTCTCCATCTTGCCCTTGGCGTTGGGCGCCTCGTCCTCGACGTAGGCGTCCAGCAGGAACGCCAGCATCGCGCGGCCCACACCGGCCGCGGGCTCGATGACGTACGGCGTCCAGCGCTCGCCGGCCTCCTGGTCGTAGTAGGCCAGATCCTGGCCGGACGCCTTGGAGTGGGAGCTGAGGTCGTAGTCGGTGCGGTTGGCGACGCCCTCCAGCTCGCCCCACTCGCTGCCGCCGAACTGGAAGCGGTACTCGATGTCGGCGGTGCGCTTGGAGTAGTGGGAGAGCTTCTCCTTGGGGTGCTCGTACCACCGCATGTTCTCTTCACGCAGGCCCAGGCCGGTGTACCAGTTCCAGCGCTGCTCCATCCAGTACTCCTGCCACTTCTCGTCCTCGCCCGGCTTGACGAAGAACTCCATCTCCATCTGCTCGAACTCGCGGGTGCGGAAGATGAAGTTGCCGGGCGTGATCTCGTTGCGGAAGGACTTGCCCATCTGGGCGATGCCGAACGGCGGCTTGCGGCGCGAAGTGGTCTGCACCTGGGCGAAGTTGGTGAAGATGCCCTGGGCGGTCTCGGGACGCAGATAGGCCACCGAACCGGAGTCCTGGGTCGGGCCGAGGTGGGTGGAGAGCAGACCGGAGAACTGCTTGGGCTCGGTGAACTGGCCCTTGTTGCCGCAGTTGGGGCAGTTGATGTCGGCCAGGCCGTTCTCCGGGGCGCGGCCCTTCTTCTCCTCGTACGCCTCCTCCAGGTGGTCCGCGCGGAACCGCTTGTGGCAGGAGGTGCACTCGGTGAGCGGGTCGGTGAAGGTGGCGACGTGACCGGAGGCGACCCAGACCTCGGGGGCCAGGATGACGGACGAGTCGAGACCGACCACGTCCTCGCGCGACGTCACCATGTAGCGCCACCACTGGCGCTTGAGGTTCTCCTTGAGCTCGACACCCAGCGGACCGTAGTCCCAGGCGGCGCGCTGGCCGCCGTAGATCTCACTGCACGGGAATACGAAGCCACGGCGCTTGCTCAGGCTGACGATGGTGTCGATCTTGTCGGCGGCCACGGTGCTCTCTTCATTACGACGACGGGCGACGAAGCGAGATTGCTTCCAGCGAATGCCTCAGGTTACCGGCGTGTGAGGCCCCTCGACCAAATCGGCCCCTTGTTGACAACCGTTTCCAGATTTGTTGAAAATGAGTGTCATGAACGTACGACGACGACAGATATCCGGCATAGCCGTCACCGCGGTCGCCGCGCTCGGCCTCGGGACCCTGACCGCCTGCTCCGGCGACGATGCGGCGGCGGGCAATACGGACAAGTTCGACGTCGTCGCGTCGTTCTACCCGATGCAGTTCCTCGCCGAGCGGATCGGTGGCGACCATGTGAACGTCACCACCCTCACCGAACCCGGCCAGGAACCCCACGACCTGGAGCTGAGCACCAAGCAGACCGCCGAGCTGGGCGAGGCCGACGCGGTGCTCTACCTCAAGAGCCTCCAGCCCGCCGTCGACGAGGCCGTCGGCCAGTCCGGCGTGCGGACGAAGATCGACGCGGCCTCGCTGACCACCCTGGAGGAGCACGGCGACGACGGCCACGACCACGGCGGCGGCGAGGAGGAGGAACACGCCCGCGACCCGCACATCTGGCTGGACCCGGTGAAGTACGCCGAGGTCGCCGAGGGCGTCGCCAAGGCGTTCGAGAAGGCCGACCCCGACCACGCCGCCGACTACCGCGAGAACGCCGAGGCGCTGACCGGCAGGCTCGCCGAGCTGAACACCGCGTACCAGAAGGGCCTGGAGAACACCGCCACCAAGGTCTTCTTCACCAACCACGCCGCCTTCGGCTACCTCGCCGAGCGCTACGGCCTCACCCAGGAGGCCATCAACGGCCTCGACCCGGAGAGCGAGCCCAGCCCCGCCCGGATCAAGGAACTCCAGACCGAGGCCGAGGCCGACGGCGTCACCACCGTCTTCTACGAGACACTGGTGTCCGACAGGACCGCGAAGACCCTCGCCGATGACGCGGGCCTGAAGACCGACGTCCTGGACCCGCTGGAGGGCATCACCGGCAAGTCCGAGGGCGACGACTACTTCGGCGTCATGGAAGCCAACCTCAAGGCGCTGGAAGCCGCCCTCGGCGCCGAATGAACACCACGGAGGACCTCGTGAGCGACGAGCCCGTCATATCCCTGCGCGGCGTCCGCGCCGAGCTGGGCTCACGCCCCGTCCTGCGCGGCATCGACCTCACCGTGCGCCGCGGCGAGGTCGTCGCGCTGCTCGGCGCGAACGGCTCCGGCAAGTCGACGGCCGTGCGCACCGTCATCGGCCAGGTCCCGGTCAGCGCCGGGGAGGTCGAGCTGTTCGGCGGCCCGCGCCGCCGGTTCCGCGACTGGTCGCGGGTGGGATACGTGCCGCAGCGCACCACCGCCGCCGGCGGCGTGCCCGCGACGGTGACCGAGGTCGTCTCCTCGGGCCGGCTCTCCCGGACCCGGTTCGGCCTCTTCCGCAAGGCCGACCGCGCCGCCGTACGCGCCGCCCTCGACCTGGTCGGCATGGCGGACCGCGCCAAGGACTCGGTCGACGCCCTCTCCGGCGGCCAGCACCAGCGCGTCCTGATCGCCCGCGCGCTCGCCGCCGCACCCGAACTGCTGATCATGGACGAGCCGATGGCGGGCGTCGACCTGGCCAGCCAGGAAGTCCTCGCCGGCACCCTGCGCGAGCAGGTCGCCGCGGGCACCACGGTCCTGCTCGTCCTGCACGAACTGGGCCCCCTGGAGCCGCTGATCGACCGGGCGGTGGTGCTGCGCGACGGCTGCGTCGCGCACGACGGCCCGCCCCCGGAGGCGGTCGGCCAGCACGCTCCCCCAAGCACTCAACTGCGTTCGTGCAGGGGGTGCCCCCATCCCGGCCACGACCACGTACACCCGCACGCCCCGGCCGGGGCCGGGCCGATCCGCACCGGACTGCTGAGCTGATGGACTTCCTGAACTACGCCTTCATGCAGCGGGCGCTGCTCGCCGCCGTCCTGGTCGGCATCACCGCGCCGGCCGTCGGCATCTACCTCGTACAGCGCCGCCAGGCCCTGATGGGCGACGGCATCGGCCACGTGGCGATGACCGGCGTCGGCCTCGGCTTCCTGCTCTCCTGGTCCCCGGTGTGGATGGCCACCGCCGTCTCCGTCCTCGGCGCCGTCCTGATGGAGCTGATCCGCTGGTACGGCAGGACCCGCGGCGACATCGCCCTCGCCATGCTCTTCTACGGCGGCATGGCCGGCGGCGTGATGTTCATCAACCTCGCGCCGAGCGGCTCCAACGCCAACCTCACCTCGTACCTCTTCGGATCGCTGTCGACGGTGTCCGAGTCGGACGTGACCGCGATCTGCCTGCTCGCCGCGTTCGTGGTGCTGATCACTCTGGGGCTGCGCCGCCAGTTGTTCGCGGTCAGCCAGGACGAGGAGTTCGCGCGGGTCACCGGACTGCCGGTGCGCGCGCTGAACCTGCTCACCGCCGTCACCGCCGCCGTCACCGTCACCGTCGCCATGCGGGTCGTCGGACTGCTGCTGGTGTCCGCGCTGATGGTGGTCCCGGTGGCCGCCGCCCAGCAGCTCAGCCGCAGCTTCGCCGCGACCTTCGCGATCGCCGTGGCCATCGGCGTCGCCGTGACCACCGGCGGCACCGTCACCTCGTACTACCAGGACGTGCCGCCCGGCGCGACGATCGTGCTGCTGACCATCGGGGCGTTCGTCGTGCTGACCGCGCTGGCCACCCCGCTGGCCCGGCGCCGCGCACGGGCGGCCGCCGGGGCACGGGCCGGGACGGACCCCCTGGAGTGCAGGATTCCGGCCGGGCGGACGTCCGGCGACGAGGCCGGCGTCTGACCGGGAACGGCCCGGACTGGCACAATGAGCCGGGCAAGGCAGACCTGAGGAGGCAACCGGTGACCACCGCTGGACCGTCCGTGAAGGGCCGTGCCACCCGGCAGCGCGCTGCCGTGGCGGCCGCCCTGGAAGAGGTCGAGGAGTTCCGCAGCGCGCAGGAACTGCACGACATGCTCAAGCACAAGGGCGACTCGGTCGGGCTCACCACGGTGTACCGGACCCTCCAGTCCCTCGCCGACGCCGGCGAGGTCGACGTGCTGCGCACCGACGAGGGCGAGTCGGTCTACCGCCGCTGCTCCAGCGGCGACCACCACCATCACCTGGTCTGCCGCTCCTGCGGCAAGGCGGTCGAGGTCGAGGGCCCGGCCGTGGAGAAGTGGGCGGAGGCCATCGCCGCGGAGCACGGGTTCGTGAACGTGGCGCACACGGTGGAGATCTTCGGCACGTGCGCGGAGTGCGCGGCGGGCTGAGGAGTCTTCGGCCGCGGGCCGGCGGGGGCTGGTCGCGCGGTTCCCCGCGCCCCCGAAAGCTGCGGCCCCGCCGCGCTCTGCCCGGGGGACGCCGCGCGAAGCGCGCGTCCCAGGGGCGCGGGGAACTGCGCGACCAGCCACGACGCACCCGCGGCCGAACTACCGCTCGGCCGGGACCTCGTTCGGGATCGCCCCGCCGAAGCGGCGGTCGCGGGAGGCGAACTCCAGGCAGGCCCGCCACAGGTCGCGCCGGTCGAAGTCCGGCCACAGCACGTCCTGGAAGACCAGCTCCGCGTACGCGCTCTGCCACAGCAGGTAGTTGGACGTACGCTGCTCCCCGCTCGGCCGCAGGAACAGGTCCACGTCCGGCATGTCCGGGTAGTACAGGTACTTCGCGACCGTCTTCTCGGTCACCTTCGACGGGTCGAGCCGCCCGGCCCGCACCTCCTCGGCGATCGCCTGCGCCGCGTCCGCGATCTCGGCCCGGCCGCCGTAGTTCATGCAGAAGTACAGGGTGAGCCGGTCGTTGTCCTTGGTCTGCTCCTGGGCGATCTGGAGTTCCTTGGCGACCGACTTCCACAGCCGGGGCATCCGGCCCACCCAGCGCACCCGCACGCCCAGCTCGTCGAGGGTGTCGCGGGACTTGCGGATGAAGTCGCGGTTGAAGTTCATCAGGAAGCGCACCTCGTCCGGTGACCGCTTCCAGTTCTCGGTGGAGAACGCGTACAGCGAGATGTTCGCCACACCGATCTCGATCGCGCCCTGGAGGACGTCCACGACCCGCTCGGCGCCGACCTTGTGGCCCTCGGTGCGCGGCAGCCCGCGCTGCTTGGCCCAGCGCCCGTTGCCGTCCATGACGATCGCCACGTGCTCCGGGACCAGCTCGCCGAGCCGGGGCGGCCGTGCGCCGGACGGATGCGGCTCGGGCGTCCTGTACTCCCGGCGCTGGCGCCCCAGGAACCCGCGTACGGCCATGTTCGTGTTCTCCTACTTCTCGACGTACCGCAGGGAGCGCAGTCCCCGCTCCAGATGCCAGTGCAGATAGGCGGAGACCAGCCCGCTGCCCTCGCGGACGTACCGCGGCTCGGCGGCGTCCGCCGTGGCCCAGTCTCCCGCAAGGAGCGCGCCGAGCAGTTCCAGGGCCTGCGATGAGGGTACGACGCTGCCGGGGACCCGGCAGTCGACGCAGACCGAACCGCCCGATCCGACCGAGAAGAACCGGTTCGGTCCGGGCATCCCGCACTTCGCGCAGTCCCCGAAGGTCGGCGCGTACCCGTTGACGGCGAGGGAGCGCAGCAGGAACGCGTCCAGGACCAGGCCGGGGGTGTGCTCGCCGCGGGCGAGGGTGCGCAGCGCGCCGACCAGCAGCAGGTACTGCTGCACGGCCGGCTCGCCCTCGTGGTCGGTGAACCGCTCGGCGGTCTCCAGCATCGCCGTCCCGGCGGTGTAGCGCGCGTAGTCGGTGACGATGCCGCCGCCGTAGGGGGCGATGGTCTCGCTCTGCGTGCACAGCGGCAGGCCGCGGCCGACCAGCTCGCTGCCCCGGGCGAAGAACTGCACGTCGACGTGGGAGAAGGGCTCCAGCCGCGCGCCGAACTTGGACTTGGTGCGCCGCACGCCGCGCGCCACCGCGCGGACCCGGCCGTGGCCCCGGGTGAGCAGGGTGATGATCCGGTCCGCCTCGCCCAGCTTCTGGGTGCGCAGCACGATGCCGTCGTCGCGGAACAGACTCATGGCACCCATTGTCCCCTACGCTCAAGACCCCTCACCGCGGCCACGGGCGTTCGCGTACGCCCGCGCCGCGCCGAGCCGCTCGGCGGGGGTGGCCCGGCGGACGGCGCCCGGGTCGGCGTCCCACTCGCGGCCGCCGCCGTAGGGCCGCAACTGGAGGTACGGCCCCTCGTGGCCCATGACGATGCCGAACCTCCCGCTGCGCATGTCCACGACGTGCGAACCGACGGATTCCCTCACCATGTCCTCCGTTTCTTCCTCGTTCTTCGGCGTTCCCCCTCTTGTTCTTCGGTCGCCCGGTTCGCCTACCTAAGGTGACGTTTCGCCTGTACTCCCGGACGGTGATCGCGGGCGCCAACGGCCGTCCGGCGCGGGGGAGTTCGCGAAAGGGCGAGGGGAGGACCGTCCCGGGGGGTTCGAGCACGCGCTTCGAATGCCTGAGTGTTTTCGAGTGCTCAGCCCCGGTCGACCATCCAGGTGCCGTCCTCCTCGTCGTCGATGCGGACCTCCAGCTCGCGGATGCCCATGCCGGCCTCCCACAGTTCCCGGAACCGCTTCATCCGGTCCTGGACGTGGTTCTGGCGGGCGTTGAGCCGGGTGCGGACGTTGACGTCCCGGAGGTCCTGCTCGATCTCGAAGGTGACCTCCTCGTCGTAGACGATGAAGTCGTTGGTGGTGCCGCGCTGGAGGTGCGGCGGGAGTTCGGGCAGGACGGCGACGCGGACCTCGATGTCCAGCGACTCCTGCTCGTCGCAGAGCCGCAGCAGCCGGTCGTCGAGTTCCGCGGCGCTCCGCAGCACGAACAGCCGGCGCACCGGGATGCCGCGTTCCTCGATCGCCTCCCGCTGGGCCTGGAGGTAGCGGCTGGCGGGCTCGCTGTTCCAGAACTCGCGGTCGACGGAGGTGCTGGTGGCGCAGAGGGAGTGCTCGGCGACGCGGGTGAGGGTGAGCATCCAGTCGTGGTTCTCGCCGGGGCACTCGGCGGTGAGGTTGGTCAGGTCCGTCAGGTGCCCGACGACCCGTTTCATCTCCCGGCGCACGAAGGCCCGCAGGATCGCCGGTCCGGGGGCGAGCACCTCGGCGAAGCCGCGTGCCAGGTCGGGTACGCCGTCGGCGTCGGGCCGGTCCGGTAGCTGGGCGTGCTCCTCGCCGCGGTCGGCGCGGGCGATGCGCTCCTCGACCAGGTGCCGCAGGTCCTCGGTGTAGCGGGTGAGGCCGGTGCGCAGCTCGTCGTCGTAGCGGGTGAGGCTCTCGCGCACGCTGTCGGCGGTCTCGGTCAGCGCCCGGTCGGTGCGCCGGGCCTGTTCCTCCAGGCGCCGGTCGAGGGCGAGGACCTGCTGGAGGAGGACCGTGGCGGCGGCGCAGAGCAGCGCGGTCAGGAACTGGCGCAGCGGCCCGTCCTCGGGGCCGAGCAGCGCGGCGACGCTCCAGGCGAGGCCGCCGACGACCAGGCCGGCCCAGGCGCGGCGGGCCCACAGTCGCCGGGCGGGTCCGGCCGGCGGACCCGGTGGGTGGGTGGTGGCTGTCTCCTGGGGCTGGGGCGTTCGTGCCGTGCTCATCTCGCTCCCCCCGTCGGGATGGGCTCGATGGTCGAGGGTCCGGGGACGTGCGCGGGGCCGCGGCGGGCGGTCAGGGAGTCAACTCGGCCTCCCGGTGCGGGGAGGGGATCGCGTGCAGGGCGAGCTGGTCGCGGATGCGCTGGACCAGCGCCGACCACTGCCGGGTGAAGCCGGGGCGGTCCTCCAGCCCGTCCCAGAGCGGTGCCAGGGTCCCCGTCACCCGGGCCCGGGGCATCCACAGGTGCAGCAGGTGGTCGACGGCGGGGCGCAGCGCCGCGAGGGCGGCGGGGGTGTCCGGCCGGATGCCGTCGAAGAGGCGGACGACGGTGCTGAGCAGCCAGTCGTGCAGGGCGAGGTCGTCGCAGAGCCCGGCGACGTCGCCGGCCGGGGTGCCCTCGGGCACGCGCAGCCGGACGGTGCGCATCTGGTCCTCGGCGAGGGTGAACTCGATGGACGGTTCCTCGTCCGGGGCGGCGGGCAGGGCCGCCCAGCGCAGTCGGGTGGGCCGGGACCGCAGGGGCGGGCACTGGTCGATCAGGGGGTGCCGCAGCAGCCGGGTGAGCAGCCCGTCGGCGATCACGCCGAGGTCGAGGTCGCCGTGGCGCCCGCCGCCGAGCACCCCGTCGGCGACCGCGTCGGGGGCCAGTTTCCCGACCGGTTCGGCCACGCCGGGCCGGACCAGGTACTCGCCCCAGGGGCGGCGCCGGTCGGGTCCGGCGGCGGCGAGGGTGACGTGGGCGGAGGCTTGCAGGACGCGTCCCTCGGTGAGGGCGGCGCGGGCGGCGACGGTGCCGACGGCGCGGGTCCGGGCGCCGCCCGCGGTGGGCAGCGGGCAGTCGACGCCGGTGAGGGTGTCGGGGGAGCGCGCGTAGAGGTTGGGGCGCTCGGAGAGCAGGACACGTTCGTCGGCGCGCAGGCCGAGGAACTGGGCGGCGGTCCGGATGTCGAGGGCCTGCCGGGCGGGCAGCAGGCGGGTGCGGACCTCCCCGCACAGCAGGGCGGCGGCGGGTGCGCTCGGCGCGGGCGGCATGTCAGGGTCCCGCGTAGAACACGTAGGAGATCCGGTCGGCGACCGGGGCGGGGACGGCCGTTTCCTCCCGGGCGGAGCGTTCGGCGACCTGGCCGAGCGCGTCCCGGTCGACCTCGGTCTGGTCGAGGATCACCCGGACGGCGTGCTCGACGGGCAGGAAGCGGCTGGGCAGCACCGAGCAGGTGCGGTAGGCGGCGAACGGGTCGGCCCGGGGGTTGAGCCGGAGCAGGGCGGGCAGGTCGTCCCAGTCGTCGGGGAAGCCGTCGGCGGTGTGCTCCCCGGGGACGAAGACGGGTTCGCCGGCGTCGCGCAGCAGCCCGAGGCGGGCCAACTGCCAGACGGCGGCGAGGAACGGGCAGGACCACAGGCGCCGTCCGTCGGGGTGCTCGCTCCACAGTTCGGCGTCGAGGAAGACGGAGTGGCGGCGGGCCGCGGTCTCGGCCGGCGGCTGCCAGGCGGCGGCCCGTTTCATCGCCTGCGGGGCGCGGGCCACGGGGCTGCGTTCGCCGTTGGCCAGCCAGCCGGTCTCGGCGGCGGGCGGGCGCAGGCCGTAGGAGCCGGGCGGCGGTGACTCCACGATCCGGCCGGCCACCGCCTCGGCGACGGGTGTCCCGCCGGTGACCGCGCAGCCCGACTCGCGGGCCAGGTAGTCGATGACGAGCCCGGCCCGGTCGGCCTCGTCCAGGAGCATCGGCACCAGTTCGGCGGGGCTGGAGAAGCGGGTGAAGTAGTCGTCGACGAGGAAGCAGGTGCTGATCCGGGGGCGCCGGGTGCCGGGGCCGGCCGCGGCGGTGGCACGGGCGGCCTCGGCCCAGGGCCGGACCTGGGCGAAGTGCCGCCGGAGCTGGGCGGGTCCGGCCTCGAAGTCCTCCAGGTAGAGGTGGCCGATCTCCAGGGAGAGGTGGGACAGCGGGACGGCCTGGGTGCGCGGGTCGGCGGCGGTCTCGCGGAACACGGCTCCGGTCATGGCCGCCCCCAGTAGGTGTCGTCGGTCAGTCTCCGGGCGATCTCCTCCAGCGCTTCCAGCGTCTCCTTGTTGGCGATCTGCGTGGCGAGCACGTCCTCCTCGGTGATCATCTGCTCCCGCCACTGCAGGATGGGCTCCAGGGGTACGACGCCGAGGACGACGCTGTCGCCGATGGCGTACTCGGCGGCGAGCCGGCGCAGTGCCTCGTCGGTGGACTGCATCCAGGCCGCCTGGGCGGGCGTGACCCGGGACCAGACCGCGGAGTCGGGGTCGGGCACGGCGGCCCGGACGAACCGGACGGCGGCGCGCAGGGCGTGCTCGTCGTGGCCGCGGGCGATGCCGCTGTCGATGATGCCGTGCTCGTCGTGGACGAGTCCGGAGGCGGCGATCACGTGCTGCCGGGTCCAGCGGTGGAAGACCAGCCAGCGGAAGCGGACGTGCCGCATCCGGGGGTGGGCGGTGGCGGCCAGCACCATGTCGACGGCGTAGCTGCGGCCGGCGCTGAGGTCGATCATGGTGAGGTCGAACTCGGCGTTCAGCCGCAGCAGCAGGTCGACGCAGCGCTCCAGGGCGTCCTCGTCGGTGGCGAACTCGCCGCCGCCGGCGTCCCCGGGGAAGAGCACCAGCCGGCCCGACTGGTTGGGCCAGGCCCGCAGCACCGGGTTCTCGGTCCGGCGCCAGACGTCGATCACGGCGGGTTCGGTGACCTCGCCCTCCAGGTAGGAGTGCAGGCCCCGCTCCCGGGTGCCGCGGACGGCGTCGGGGACGTCGAAGACGGCGGCGGCGGTGGGCGAGCCGAAGTCGAAGTCGACGTAGGCCACGTGGTCACCGCCGAGCGCGCGCTGGTAGGCCAGGTTGGCGCTGGTCACCGAGCGTCCCGTGCCTCCCTTGTCGGAGGCGGCGAAGACCAGCACGGGCTCAGCCCTCCTTCACGCCGGCGCCCCTGGCCTGGGCCAGGGTGTCGAGTTCCTGGAGCACCGGCAGGGTCAGGGCGAAGGCGGTGGCGGGCCGGCTGTCGACCAGGGCGCGGGCCCGGTCGAGGCGGTTCTCGATGCTGCGCATGGCCCGGCCCCGGTTGCCGTCGACGCCGGCCGACGCCTCCAACTGCTCCTTGCCGAAGAGGTGGTTGGCCTCGCTGAGCAGCTCCCGGGCGAGCTGGGCCAGTTCGGGGCTGGGGATGGGCTGCTGCTCGTAGAGGTTGCGGGCGGCGACCAGGCATTCGGTGACCCGTTCGGTGACGCTCCAGGACAGGCGTTTGCCGATGTTCCGGGAGTCGGGGTAGACGGCCCGGGGGTCGTCCCAGAGGTCGGCGGTCTCACCGCCCTCGATCCGCCGGTGCCAGAGGTGCTCGAAGGTCTGCTCGGCCAGCCGCAGCAGCTTGCCCTGGGAGTTGATGTTCTGGGAGAGGGTGGCGAGCTGGACGATCCGCTTGAGCATCTGGGCCGAGTAGTCGACCATCCGCCACTGCAGGACGCCGCCGGAGCGCTCGGAGCCGGCGAGCGGCATGGTGACGCCGGGGTGGTGCAACTGGATCACCGGGTCGCCCGCGGTCATCCGGCTGGTGATCCGGCCGCGGTCGGCGAGGCGTTCCATGATGGCGACGGTGCGGGTGAGGTCGTCGTCGGTGGCGTTCCGCCGCACCAGGTCGTGGACGAGGATGGCGGCGACGGTCAGGGAGAAGTACTCCGACTCCAGTTGCAGCCCGGTGGTCTGCCAGGGCAGGTCCTCCAGGGGCCAGCGCTCGGCGCCGAAGCGGGCGACGGTCGACCAGTACTCCTGGCTCAGCTCCCAGCGCAGCCGGAGCGCCTCGGCGAGTTTCTGCTGGTCCTCGTCGAGCAGGCCGAGGGTGAGGGTGCGTTTGGAGAACAGGTCCTGGATGCCGTCCAGGGCGACCACGGTGAAGTACACGTAGGGCAGCCGGTCGGCGATGCCGTCGGGCTGGCCGGGGACCCGGCCCCCCAGGTCGGTGACGCGCGGCGCGTCGTGGACCACGCCCCAGGCCCAGCCGCACTCGAACAACTGGCTCTCGTCCCGGATGCTCTCGTCGACCTGGATGCCGCGGGTGAGGCTCTCGATGACGGTGGCGCGCAGCGGCCGGAAGCGGCGGGCGAACTGCTGGAGGACGGCCCGGTCGGACTGCCGGTCCTGGCCGATCACCCGGATCAGCCGCCGGCCCTGCTCGGACTCGGCGTCGAAGACGTTGACCGTGAAGGAGCGCAGCAGGCTGATCATCGCGGCGGTCAGCCGGAGGTTGGTGGCCCCGCGCAGTTCCTCGATCGCGGCGTGCACCTCGGGGCGGGTGGTGGTGGTCTCGTAGACCTTGAGGAAGCCGAGGGTGGCGAGGCTGAGGGTGACCGACATCGAGAAGCTGTCCACCACGCCCAGATCGGCCTGCCGGTGGGTGAGTTCGCCGGTGGGGTCGGCCGGTTTGAAGTAGTGCCCGCCGGCGAAGGTGGGGCTGTCGTCGGCGTCGGTGTGGGTCCGCATGAAATGGGACATGGCGTTGATCAGGTTGAGCGGGATCTCCAGCCGGTTGCCGACCGGTTCCAGGACCCGCAGGACGTCCCGTTCGGTGGTGTCGGGCTGGTCCAGGCGGAAGGCGGGCACCTCGGTGGCCGGGTAGAGCAGGCAGAGCAGGCGCTCGGCGTCGGCGACGCTGCTCAGTCCGCCGGCGTCCCCCGAGATCAGCTTGCCGTCTTCGAACGAGTGACGGGCCACCGCCCGCCAGATGTCCAGCAGATGCTGCCGTGGCTTGATCTGCATCCCCGCACCCCTTGCACAGATCGCTGAGCCTGGTGTGCCGCTCCGGTCAGGGGGCGGCGATCGTGGAATTGCGCCGCCCGAGGGCGAGCAGCATTCCGTCGTGACCCTCCCGGACCAGATGATTGAGATCGTGGATCTCCAGCCCGTCGCTGTACGGGGCGAGGCTTTCCCGGGCCCGGTGCTCATTCACCCGGTATGCGGGAAAGCGCTCCTCCCCCACCTGATATCCGACCGATTCCTTCATGAACGCGGCGGCGAACGGGGCCCCGTCCGTGAGCGCGTTCATGAAACACCGGACGCCCCGCCGGAACTCCTCGGGGCACTCGGACATCGAATCGGCGACGAAGAACATCGTGCCGAGGTCCCAGCGCCGGTGCCCGTCGAGGTCGAACAGGTTCTGCCGCTCCACCCGGACCACCTCGCCGGCCCGGGTCCGCGGGTCGACGTCCCGGTAGGCGGGGGCCTGGCGGAGTACGTCCCAGAAGGCGTCCCAGACCCCGTCCAGCCCGCCGGGGGCGGTCTGCCGCTCCAGGTACTCCACGTTCGGCTCCGCGTATTCGAGGAGGACGACCTTCTCGCACCAGGGGAGCATGGACAGGGCCGGATAGAGATTCGCCCCGGCGCCCACGTCGACACCGCGGATCGTGTACCGGCCGGTTCCTTCCAGGCAGCGGCTGAAATGATCGCGCATCATCCGCACGATCAGCAGATCGACGTCGAGCGGAGTCCGGTAATTGTCGTCGACATACGCCTCCGGATCGAACTTCGACCAAGGTGCGTCGGCGTTGCGATCCATAATCACCCTGCCGCTTCCTGTGTCGTCCCGGGACTGGACCCCGCGCGGTGTCCGTGCCCATGAACCATGAACGGTGAACATTGACCGACGAAAACCGGCACCCGGCTTTTCCGCACCGTAAAGCACGGGAACTCGCGCGGCCAGCGCGGAACTCGCCAGTCCCCCGCCGCGGGGGGCACGTCCGGCGCATCGACGCACACCCGAACTTCCCCTTGTGCGGCGGGAGTTGGGCGCCCACTGTGGCTACTGGCCGACCCCGGCCGCCGCACCTGGCGAATGACTGGAAGGTGTGATGCGCGCCGCGGCGAGTTGACGTCCGTCCGTATGTGTCCGACTGGGGGTGGCATGACCGCCGAACCGCTGGAACGTTTCCTCGAACGCCGGGTGCGGCTCACCGCCCCCGGCCCGGACGAGGCGTCCCTGGTCCTGCGGACCGCCCGGGAGAGCGACCTGCCGGAACTGCGGCGGCTGGACCGCGAGGTCTTCCAGGAGGTCGCCTACCCCGGCTTCCTGTTCCGCCAGCTCTACGACATGTACGCCGGTCACTTCCTGGTCCTGGACGACGGCACGGGGACGCTGCGCGGCTATGTGCTGGCCGGGACCTCGGCGCTGGACCGGGACAGTTGGGTCCTCGGCCTGTGCGTGGCCCCGGACCGGCGGCGGCACGGGCTGGGCCGGGAGCTGATGACGGAGATCCTCGCCCGGCTGCGGCGCAGCGGCGTCGAGCGGGTCCGGCTGACCGTGGAGCCCGGCAACAGCGCCGCCGTCCTGCTCTACCGCTCCCTGGGCTTCCGCCCCGACGGTCCGGGCGACGGCCTGCGGCGGGACTACTTCGGGCCCGGCATGCACCGCCGGGTCCTGCGCCTGGACCTCACCGGGAGCCGCTGAGGGCGCTCAGGACGGCGTACGGGCAGCCGCCAGCAGGCGGGTGACGTCCTCGGCGGGGAGGGTCAGGGCGGCGCCCACGGTGGCGAGCACGTCCCGCTCGGCGGGGGTGTACGGGCCGTCGGCCAGCGCGATCCGGGCGCCCTGGAGCAGGATCGACTCCCGTCCGGGGGCGGCGAGGTGCGGGGCCAGCGGGTCCAGGGCCTCGTGCAGCTCTATCGCGAGGCCGGGCCCGCAGGGCTCCCCGTAGAACCGCCCGGTGTCCGCGGCCAGGGCCTGGACCAGCGCGTCGAGCTGCTCCTCGGCGCAGTCGTAACCGGCCGCGCGCACGGCGCCGGCCGCCGTCCGCAGGGCCGTCCGGGAGCAGGTGCCGCTCGCGGCGAGGACCGCCAGGGCGACGGTGTGCACGGCGTCGCGGAGCATCGCGGCGAAGCGGGTGGTGGTGGGGTGGTCCAGGACGTCGGTGCCGTAGTGGCGCAGGCAGGCGGCGCACTCCACGGCGGGCCCGCAGTCGCCGCGCGACAGCACGGGCAGGCCGAGCACGGTGAAGCGGCGGCGGCCGGTGAGCCGCTGGTAGTTGCGGTCGCCCCCGCAGTCCGGGCAGAAGAACTCGCCGTCGCCGACGGCCGTCCACGCGGTACGGGTGCCCAGGATGCGCTGAAGCCGGGCAGCTCGGCCGTCTCGTCCCCGTCCAGGCAGCACGTCGCACCTCCGTAACCGCGCGGCATCATCGCCGCACTGGCGTGATGTTAGCCACATCACCGACGCGGCGTCAGTACCCCGGGCGAGACCTTTCCGTGACCTGCGCCGGGATCTGGCCGGTATGCGACGGGCCCCGCCCGCCGGTGTCCGGCGGGCGGGGCCCGGGTCTGGAGCGGGGCGGGTCAGCGGGCCGCGCGGTTGACGGCGGAGACGACCGCCTTCAGCGAGGCGCGGGTGGTGTTCGCGTCGATCCCGATGCCCCACAGGACCTTGCCGTCGATGGCGCACTCGATGTACGAGGCGGCCTGCGCGGAGGCGCCCTCGCTCATGGTGTGCTCCTGGTAGTCCAGCAGGCGCACGTCGATGCCGATGCCCTGCAGGGCGTGGAAGAAGGCCGAGATCGGACCGTTGCCGGTGCCGACCAGGGTGGTCTCCACGCCGTCGACGGTGGCCTCGACGGTGAGGGTGTCCACGCCGTCCCGGTCGGTCGTGGTCTGGCCGTTGGCGACCTGGATGCGGCCCCAGGGGTTCTCCGGGTTGGGCAGGTACTCGTCCCGGAAGACCGACCAGATCGCGCCCGGCGTGATCTCGCCGCCCTCCGCGTCGGTCTTGGCCTGGATCAGCTTGGAGAACTCGATCTGCATCCGGCGCGGCAGGTCCAGCTTGTGGTCGTTCTTCAGGACGTAGGCGATGCCGCCCTTGCCGGACTGCGAGTTGACCCGGATGACCGCCTCGTAGGACCGGCCGACGTCCTTGGGGTCGATGGGCAGGTACGGGACCGCCCACTCCAGGTCGTCCACGGTGACGCCCTTCGCGGCCGCGTCGGCCTCCATGGCGTCGAAGCCCTTCTTGATGGCGTCCTGGTGGGAGCCGGAGAAGGACGTGTAGACCAGGTCGCCCACGTACGGGTGGCGCGGGTGGACCTCCATCTGGTTGCAGTACTCCCAGGTACGGCGGATCTCGTCGATGTCGGAGAAGTCGATCTGCGGGTCGACGCCCTGGGAGAACAGGTTCATGCCCAGGGTGACCAGGTCGACGTTGCCGGTGCGCTCGCCCTGGCCGAACAGGCAGCCCTCGACGCGGTCGGCGCCGGCCATCAGCGCCAGCTCGGCCGCCGCCACCGCCGTACCGCGGTCGTTGTGCGGGTGGACGGACAGGCAGACGTACTCGCGGCGGGAGAGGTTGCGGTGCATCCACTCGAAGCGGTCCGCGTGCGTGGAGGGCGTCGAACGCTCCACGGTGGCGGGCAGGTTGAGGATGATCTCGCGGCCCGGACCCGGCTGGTAGACGTCCATCACCGCCTCGCAGACCTCCAGGGCGAAGTCCAGCTCGGTGTCGGTGAAGATCTCCGGCGAGTACTGGTAGCCGAACTCGGTCTCCGGGCCCAGCAGCTTCTCGGCGTACTCCATCACCAGGCGGGTGCCGTCGACGGCGATCTGCTTGATGTCGTCCTTCGAGCCGCGGAAGACCACGCGGCGGAAGACCGGCGCGGTGGCGTTGTACAGGTGCACGGTGGCCCGCCTGGCGCCCTTCAGGGACTCCACCGTGCGCTCGATCAGGTCCTCGCGGGCCTGGGTCAGTACGGAGATGGTGACGTCGTCCGGGATGGCGCCCGGCTCCTCGACGATGGAGCGGATGAAGTCGAAGTCGGTCTGGCCGGAGGCCGGGAAGCCGACCTCGATCTCCTTGTAGCCCATCTTGACCAGCAGGTCGAACATGGCGCGCTTGCGGGCGGGCGACATCGGGTCGATCAGGGCCTGGTTGCCGTCGCGCAGGTCCGTGGAGAGCCAGCGGGGGGCGGCGGTGACGCGCTGGTCGGGCCAGGTGCGGTCGGGGATGCCGACCTGCTCGTAGCCGCGGTACTTGCTGATCGGCATGGAACTGGGCTGCTGGCGGTTGGCCATGGTGGCGTGGGCTCCTCTGGGGTTCCGCGGTGACCGCGGGGTCCGACGGACGGCCGACGCGCAACGCCGAGCTCCGCGGGGAGGGAGTCGGCCTCGACTACAGGCCCTCGCCGCGGCAGCTAAGGAGAAGCAGCCCGAAACGCATGGTGCTCCGCAGCCTAGCCGAGCCGCGCCGGACGCGCGGTCCCGTATCAGTATGCGGGACCCCGGGGACAAGCCGGGCGAAGAGTGCCACATACCACGCCGAGGGGACGGTGAGGCGCCGCTCACCGGGCAATTCACCAATCATGGTTGCGGGTGGTGACAGGTACGTCACACAGTGCAAAGGTGCCGGTCATGACGACCAACGGGGGCTTCGAGCCCGTCTTCTGCACCATCGTCCCACCGCACGTCCTCGACAAGCTCGCGCAGGCCGAGGACCCCGCGCTCGCCGGACCCGCCCGCCGCACCCTCCAGCGCGACGCCTACGAGCGCACCCAGCGCCGGATGACCACCGTGCTGGGCGCCCCGGCGGCCACCCGCCCCGCCGCCGCCGAGCCCGCCCAGCCCCGGCGCACGGTCTACGACGCCCGGCACGACACCGATCTGCCGGGCTCGCAGGTGCGCGGCGAGGGCGAGGACCCCGGCCAGGACGCCACCGTCAACCGCGCCTACGCGGGCCTCGGCGCCACCTTCGAGCTGCTGCTCACGGCGTACGGGCGCGACTCCATCGACGGCTCCGGGCTGCCGCTGGACGCCACCGTGCACTACGACCGCGAGTACAACAACGCGTTCTGGAACGGCGAGCAGATGGTGTTCGGCGACGGCGACGGCGAGATCTTCCTCGACTTCACCATCCCGGTGGACGTCATCGGCCACGAACTCGTCCACGGCGTCACCCAGTACACGGCCAACCTGACCTACTTCGGCCAGCCCGGGGCGCTCAACGAGTCGGTGTCGGACGTCTTCGGCGCGCTGATCAAGCAGTACACGCTCGGCCAGACCGCCGAGCAGGCCGACTGGCTGATCGGCGCCGGCCTGCTCGCCCCGCGCGTCACCGGGGTCGCCCTGCGCTCGATGAAGGCCCCGGGCACGGCGTACGACGACGACGTCCTCGGCAAGGACCCGCAGCCCGCGACGATGGACGACTACGTCCGCACCGGCCGGGACAACGGCGGCGTCCACATCAACTCCGGCATCCCCAACCACGCGTTCTACCTGGTCGCCACCGCGCTCGGCGGCAACGCCTGGGAGCGGGCCGGGCAGATCTGGTACGACGTGCTGACCGGCGGCTCGCTGGACCCGGAGGCCCGGTTCGCCGACTTCGCGGCGCTGACCCTGGACGCCGCCCGGGAGCGGTACGGCACGGGCCCGGAACTCGACGCGGTGGACAAGGCGTGGGAACAGGTCGGGGTGCGCCCCGCCTAGTTCCGTACTAGACACGGTCCCATGCGGATTCAGGTGACGCGCACAGGAGGCTTCGCGGGCATCGAGCGCCACGCGGAGGTGGACACCGCCGGCCGCTCGGACGCGGCCGAGTGGCACGCCCTGGCCGGGCGGGCGGTCGCCGACGGCCGGAGCACGCCGCCGGCCGGGGTGCCGGACGGGTTCGGCTACCGGATCACCGTGGACGGCCGGACCGTGTACGCGGCCGACCCCCGGCTGACCGGGGAGCAGCGGGAGCTGGTCGCACGGGTGCTGAAGGAGGGTTCCTGACGGTTGACGGGCGCGGCCGGCGGTGCGGATGATCCGCGCATGGCGATGGATCCGATGCCCCGTTTCCCGGCCGGTTTCCTGTGGGGCGTGTCGACCTCGGCGCACCAGATCGAGGGCGCGGCAAAGCTGCGCGAGCGGTCGGTGTGGGACGCGTTCACCGAGCTGCCGGGGCGGGTGCGGGACGGCTCGACGGCGGCGGTGGCCTGCGACCACTACCACCGCCACCGCGAGGACGTGGCGCTGCTGGCCGGCCTGGGCGTGGACGCCTACCGCTTCTCCGTCTCCTGGCCCCGGGTGAACTCCCCCGGCGGCCTGGACTTCTACGACCGGCTGACGGACGAGCTGTGCGCGGCCGGGGTGCGTCCGGTGCCGACCCTCTTCCACTGGGACCTGCCGCTGGGCCTCGACTGGCGGGAGCGGGACACCGCGGAGCGGTTCGCCGGGTACGTGGCGGTGGTCGCGGACCGGCTCGGCGACCGGGTGCGCACCTGGATCACGCTGAACGAACCGGCGGAGCACACCCTGCTGGGCCACGCCTTGGGCGTGCACGCGCCGGGCGAGCGCCTGCTGTTCGACGCGCTGCCGGTGGCCCACCACCAACTCCTCGCGCACGGCCTGGCGGTACGGGCGCTGCGCGCGGCCGGCGCCCCGGACATCGGCATCGCCGACTCGCACGCCCCGGTTTGGCCGGCCTCCGAGGAGCCCGCCGACCGGGAGGCGGCGGACTTCTACGACGTGCTGCTGAACCGGATGTTCGCCGACCCGCTGCTGCTGGGCCGCTACCCCGACGGCATCGGCGAGCTGATGCCGGGCGACGCCGGGGCCGATCTGAAGGTGATCGCCGAGCCGCTGGACTTCTACGGCGTCAACTACTACGCGCCGGCGAAGGTGGGCGCCCCGAGCGGCACCCCGGGCGAGTTCGGCGGGGTGCCGCTCCCGGCCGAACTGCCCTTCTCGGTGCGGGAGATCGAGGACCGGCCGGTGACGGACTTCGGCTGGCCGGTGGTCCCCGAGGGCCTCACCGAGCTGCTCACCGGCCTGCGGGACCGGTACGGCGAGCGGCTCCCGCCGGTGCTGATCACCGAGAACGGCTGCTCGTACCCCGGCCTCGACGACCAGGACCGGATCGCCTACCTGGACGCGCACATCCGGGCCGCGCACGACGCCCTCGCGGCCGGGGTGGACGTGCGCGGCTACTTCGTGTGGTCGCTGCTGGACAACTTCGAGTGGGCCGAGGGGTACGCCCGCCGCTTCGGCCTGGTCCACGTGGACTTCACGACGCTGGAGCGGACCCCGAAGGCGTCGTACCACTGGTTCCGGAAGCTGCTGGCGGACGGGCGCCGCTGACCTCCGCCGCGCTCAGAACCCGAGCTTCCTGAGCTGCTTCGGGTCCCGCTGCCAGTCCTTGGCGACCTTCACGTGCAGGTCGAGGAAGACCGGCGTGCCCAGCAGGGCCTCGATCTGCTTGCGGGAGCGGATGCCGACCTCCTTCAGGCGCTTGCCCTTGGGGCCGATGATGATGCCCTTCTGGCTGGGGCGCTCGATGAAGACGTTGGCGTGGATGTCCAGCAGCGGCTTGTCGGCGGGGCGGTCCTCGCGGGGCAGCATCTCCTCCACGACCACGGCGATGGAGTGCGGCAGCTCGTCGCGTACGCCCTCCAGCGCGGCCTCCCGGATCAGCTCGGCGACCATGACCTGCTCGGGCTCGTCGGTGAGGTCGCCCTCCGGGTAGAGGGGAGGGCTCTCCGGGAGCAGCGGGATCAGCAGGTCGGCCAGGAGGTCCACCTGCTGCCCGGCCGTCGCCGACACCGGGACGATCTCGGCCCAGCCGATGCCCAGTTCCGTGCCGAGCTGGTCGATGGCGATCAACTGCTCGGCGAGGGTCTTGCTGTCGACCAGGTCGGTCTTGGTGACGATGGCCACCTTGGGGGTCTTGCGGATCGCGGCCAGTTCCTTGGCGATGAACCGGTCGCCGGGCCCGAGCTTCTCGTTGGCGGGCAGGCAGAAGCCGATCACGTCGACCTCCGCCCAGGTGGTGCGGACCACGTCGTTGAGCCGCTCGCCCAGCAGGGTGCGCGGCTTGTGCAGCCCGGGGGTGTCGACCAAGATCAGCTGGGCGTCCGGCCGGTGCACGATGCCCCGGACGGTGTGCCGGGTGGTCTGGGGCCGGTTGGAGGTGATCGCCACCTTCTGCCCGACCAGAGCGTTCGTGAGGGTGGACTTGCCCGCGTTGGGGCGGCCCACGAAACAGGCGAAGCCGGCCCGGTGGGGGGCCTCGGACGTTTCCGACGGCTCGGATGACTGACTGCGAACGCTCATGGCGCCCATTGTCCCTGATCCGGCGAGCACCGCCGTACCGCCTTCCTCACACGCCCGCCGTCCCCGCCACCGGACCGGGTCCGCGGGCGGTCCGGGGCGCCCGGGTCAGCCCGCGGTGACGGTCCCCCGGACCTCGCCGTCGGGGCCGGCCACCAGCACCGGCGTCGCGGGTCCGCCCAGGTCCCGTACGGCCGCCCGGTCCTCGTCGGAGACGGTCCCGGCGTCGGTCACCACGGCCGCCGCCTCCAGCGAGGTCGCGCCGGAGGCCACCGCCATCGCCACCGCCGTCCGCAGCGCGCTGAGCTTCAGCGAGTCCAGGGCGACGGTCCCGGCGACGTACGTCCGGCCGGTCCCGTCGCGGACGGCGGCCCCCTCGGGCACCTGGTTGCGGGCCCGCGCGGAACGGGCCAGGGTGACGATCTTGCGGTCCTCGGGGTCGAGCGCGCTGCTGTCGGTCATGGGGTCGAGCATACGAAAGCGGCCGGGGCGCTATCCGGCCACGGGGTACATCGCCCCGCGCCGGCCCTCCGGGGAGGCCAGCCACTCCAGCTTCGCGGCGGTGTTGGCCTCGTCCAGCGGGGTGTGCAGCACGATCGTCAGGTCCGGGCGGGCGGGCACCTTCAGCGCGGTCGACTCCACGCACAGCAGCCCGACCAGCGGGTGGTCCAGTTCCTTGCGGATCTGTCCGGCGTCCTCGATGTCCCGCTCGGCCCACAGCCGGGTGAACTCCTCCCCCGCCTCCCGCTCCAGCTTCCGGAGCACCTGCCGGTAGCCCTCGTCGCCGGGGGCGGCCGCGCAGGCGGCCCGGAACTGGGCGACGACCGTGCGGGCGTTGCGCTCCCAGCTCTTGGCGCGGGAGCGGTACAGCGGGTCGGTGAAGAAGTCCACGATGCAGTTCTGCGTGGTGCCGGGGCGCATCCCGAGCACGATCGCCGCGGCGTCGTTGTACATCACGCAGTCGTAGTACGCGTCCATGATGTGCGCCGGGTACGGCATCCAGGTGTCGATCAGCCGCCGCAGCCCGTCGCACATGTGCCGCTTGGCGGGCTCCACCTCGGGCGCGGGCGGGTTGAGGCCGGCCAGGACGTACAGATGGCGCCGCTCGGCGTTGCTGAGCCTGAGCACGCGGGCGACGGCGTCCAGGACCTGCGGCGAGACGGAGATGTCCCGGCCCTGCTCCAGCCACTGGTACCAGGAGGCGCCCACCCCGGCGAGGACGGCGACCTCCTCGCGGCGCAGGCCCGGCGTGCGGCGCCGGCCGCCGCCCTCCGGCAGTCCCGCCTCGGCGGGTGTCACCCGCGCCCGGCGGCTCATCAGGAATTCCCGCAGCTCACCCCGCCGCCCCGCGACGGCCTCCTTGAGTTCCGGCACCCGCTCCCCCTGTAAGTCCTGGCTGCCTGGTGGTGGCACCACCAGGACAACTGCCCGCTCCCCAAGGCTATTCCGCGGGCCTCAGGCTCGTTGCCATGGCGATCGACACCACTCCCACCACCGTACGGAAGCCGCCCGCTCCCGCGCTGACTTCGCGCGACCGGCTGATCCTGTTCGTGCTCTGCGCGGCCCAGTTCATGGTCGCGCTCGACTTCTCCGTGCTCAATGTCGCGCTGCCGGTGCTCGGCGCCGACCTGGGCATGAGCCGGTCCGCCCTCCAGTGGGCGGTCACCGCGTTCGCGCTGCCCTCCGGCGGCTTCCTGCTGCTGTTCGGCCGCACCGGCGACCTCTACGGCCGGCGCAGGCTGTTCCTGGCCGGGCTCGCCCTGTTCGGCGCGGCCTCGCTGCTGGCGACCTTCGCCTGGGACCCGGCGTCCTTCCTCGCCGGACGCGCCCTGCAAGGGCTCGGCGCGGCGGCCATCGTGCCGACCGGGATGTCGCTGCTGACCACGACCTTCCCGGAGGGCCCGGCCCGCGACCGCGCCCTGGGCATCTCGGGGACGCTGCTGTCGCTGGGCTTCACCGTCGGCATGGTGGCGGGCGGGGTGCTGACCGACCTGCTGGGCTGGCGCTCCACCATGGGCCTGCTGACCCTGTTCGCCCTGATCGTGCTGCCGCTCGCGCCCGGTCTGCTGCCGGAGTCGCGCACCCCGGAGCGGCCCCGCCTGGACGTGCCCGGCGCGGTCACCGTCACCGGCGGTCTGCTGGCGCTGATCTACGCCCTGTCCACCGCCGCCGACCAGGGCTTCGGCCGGGCCGACGTCCTCGTCGCCCTGGTCGCGGGCGTGCTGCTGCTCACCGCCTTCGCGGTCGTGGAGTCCCGGGCCGTCACGCCGCTGGTGTCGCTGCCGATGCTGCGCCGCCGCACGGTGGCCTGGGGCAACCTGGGCGGGCTGGTCACCTTCTCGATGATGTCGACGGTCGTCTTCGTGCTCACCCTGTACCTCCAGGAGGTGCTGGGGCTGTCCGCCTTCGAGACCGGCCTGGTCTTCGGGGTGCAGGGCGTGCTGTCGGTGCTGGCCGGGTCGTACGCGCCGCGGGTCATCGGCCGGTTCGGCGCCCGCCGGACGCTGGTCGGCTCGCTGGCCGGGCAGGGGCTGCTGGGCACCGCGCTGCTGGGGCTCGGCGAGGGCGGCGGGTCGGTGTGGCTGGCGACGGCCGCGGTCTCGCTGGCCAGCATGTGCCACCTGGGCGCGATCATCTCCTACGGGCTGACCGTCACCTCCGGTGTCCCGGACGAGGAGCAGGGCCTGGCCACCGGCCTGGTCACCTCCACCCAGCAGGTCGGCATCACCGTCGGCATCCCGCTGCTGGGCGTGCTGGCCACCACCGCGGGGGACCTCGCCTCGGGGGTGCGTACGGTGCTGGCGCTGGACGCGGCGATCGTGCTGGCGGCGGCCGTGCTGGTCGGGCTCGGGCTGCGGGTCCGGCGGGCGGGCTCAGGGCCGGTCGAGGCGGAGGCGGTCGGCGCGCGGTAGACCGGCGACGACCAGGTCGTAGGAGTCCTCGACCAGCTCCCGGACCAGGCGGTCCGGGAGCCCGCCGTCCACCGTCACGGTGTTCCAGTGCCGCTTGTTCATGTGCCAGCCGGGGATGATCAGGCCCTCGTGCTCGCGGCGCAGCCGGACCGCGTCGTCCGGGTCGCACTTGAGGTTGACGGTGAGCGGGCGCGCGTCCAGGTAGGTGAGGGCGAACATCTTGCCCAGGACCCTGAAGACGGAGATCTCCGGGCCGAACGGGAAATCCTCCACGGCGGCGTCGAAGGACAGGCACAGGGCGCGCAGTCGCTCGGGGCTCACTCGGGGTCCGCCTCCTCCTTGCCGGCCGGCTCCGCCAGCACGGTCACGATCTTGTTGCGGCGGCCGGCGGCGGCCTCCGCGGTCAGCCGCAGTCCGCGTCCGTCGGGCAGCTCGACCATGGAGGAGGCGCCCGCGATCGGCACCCGGCCCAGCGCCTTGGCCAGCAGCCCGCCGACGGTCTCCACGTCCTCGTCGTCGAACTCCTCCAGGCCGTACAGCTCGCCCAGGTCGCCGATGTCCAGGCGGGCGGTGACCCGGTAGCGGTCCTCGCCGAGGTCCTGGACCGGCGGGAGTTCCCGGTCGTACTCGTCGGTGATCTCGCCGACGATCTCCTCCAGGATGTCCTCGATGGTGACGATGCCGGCGGTGCCGCCGTACTCGTCGATGACGACGGCGACGTGGTTGCGTTCCTTCTGCATCTCGCGCAGCAGGTCGCCGGCGTTCTTGGTGTCCGGCACGAAGAACGCGGGCCGCATCGCCGTGGAGACCAGCTCGGACTCGGCGTCGCGGCTGATGTGCGTCTTGCGGGCCAGGTCCTTGAGGTACACGATGCCGACGATGTCGTCCTCGCTGTCGCCGGTCACCGGTATGCGGGAGAAGCCGGAGCGCAGGGCGAGGGTGAGGGCCTGCCGGATGGTCTTGTACCGCTCGATGACGACGAGGTCGGTGCGCGGGACCATGACCTCGCGGACCAGGGTGTCGCCCAGCTCGAACACCGAGTGCACCATGCGGCGCTCCTCGGCCTCGATCAGCGACTCCTTCTCGGCGAGGTCGACCAGGGCGCGCAGCTCCGCCTCGGAGGCGAAGGGGCCGCGCCGGAAGCCCTTGCCGGGGGTGAGCGCGTTGCCGATGAGGATCAGCAGGGGCGGCACCGGGCCCATGATCCGGGCCAGCGGCACCAGCACGTACGCCGCCGCCGTCGCCGTGTTCAGCGGGTGCTGGCGGCCGATGGTGCGCGGGGAGACCCCCACGGCGACGTAGGACACCAGCACCATCACGGCGATGGCGATGAGCAGGGCCTCGGTGGTGCTGCTGAACTCGTTGAGGCAGGCGTACGTGACCAGGGCGGCGGCGGCCATCTCGCAGGCGACGCGGACCAGCAGCGCCACGTTGAGATAGCGCGTCGGGTCGGCGGCGACCTTGGCGAGTCTGGCGCTGCCGCGCCGCCCGGAGCGGACGGCCTCCTCGGCGCGGAAGCTGGAGACCCGGGCGAGGCCGGCCTCCGCGCAGGCGGCGAGCCAGGCGACGACGACCAGGGCGACGGCACCGGCGACGAGGGGCAGGCTCATGAGACGGTCGGGGCCGGGGACGGGCCGGTCAGGCCCCTCTCCGCACGCCAGTTGTCCACGATGGCCGCCTGCAGGCCGAACATCTCGGCCTTCTCGTCCGGCTCCTCGTGGTCGTAGCCGAGCAGGTGCAGCACACCGTGGACGGTGAGCAGTTGCAGCTCCTCGTCCATGGTGTGCTTCGTCTCGGCCTCGGCGCCCTGCTTGGCCGCCACCTCGGGGCAGAGCACGATGTCGCCGAGCAGCCCCTGGGGCGGCTCCTCGTCGTCCTTGGCCGGCGGGCGCAGCTCGTCCATCGGGAAGGACATGACATCGGTGGGGCCCGGGAGGTCCATCCACTGGATGTGGAGCTGCTCCATGGCGTCGGCGTCCACGACGATCACCGACAGTTCGGAGAGCGGGTGGATGCGCATCCGCGCGAGCGCGTAGCGGGCGATGTCGAGGATCGCCTGCTCGTCGACCTCGGTTCCGGACTCGTTGTTGACGTCGATCGACATGGTGGTGCTGGTCTACTTCCCCTGGGGTCGCTTGGCGCCGGACGGCTTGCCGTGGTTCTTGTGCCCGCCGTTCTCGGTTCCGTGCTCGCTGTCGTACTTCTCGTAGGCGTCGACGATACGGCCCACCAGCTTGTGCCGTACGACGTCCTGGGAGGAGAGCCGGGAGAAGTGCACGTCGTCCACGCCGTCCAGGATGTCCTGCACCTGCCGCAGCCCGGACTTGGTGCCGCCCGGCAGGTCGACCTGGGTGACGTCACCGGTGATCACGATCTTCGAGTCGAAGCCGAGCCGGGTGAGGAACATCTTCATCTGCTCGGGGCTGGTGTTCTGCGCCTCGTCCAGGATGATGAAGGCGTCGTTGAGCGTCCGGCCGCGCATGTACGCCAGCGGCGCCACCTCGATCGTGCCGGCGGCCATCAGACGGGGGATGGAGTCCGGGTCGAGCATGTCGTGCAGGGCGTCGTAGAGCGGGCGCAGATAGGGGTCGATCTTCTCGTAGAGGGTGCCCGGCAGGAAGCCGAGGCGCTCGCCGGCCTCGACCGCGGGGCGGGTCAGGATGATGCGGTTGACCTGCTTGGACTGCAGGGCCTGGACGGCCTTGGCCATGGCCAGGTAGGTCTTGCCGGTGCCGGCCGGGCCGATGCCGAAGACGATGGTGTGCCGGTCGATGGCGTCGACGTACCGCTTCTGGTTGAGCGTCTTGGGGCGGATGGTGCGGCCGCGCGAGGACAGGATGTTCTGCGTGAGCACCTGGGCCGGGGTCTCCTGGCCGTCGCTCTCCCCGTTCTCGCTCGCCTTGAGCATGGCGATCGAGCGTTCCACTGCGTCCTCCGTCATCGGCTGCCCGGTGCGGAGCACGAGCATCATCTCGTCGAACACGCGCTGGACGAGGGCGACCTCCGCCGGGTCGCCGGTCGCGCTGATCTCATTGCCCCGGACGTGGATGTCGGCCGCCGGGAAGGCCGTCTCGATCACGCGCAGCAGGGAGTCGCCGGACCCCAGGACGGTCACCATGGGGTGCTGGGCGGGGACGGTGAACATGGCTTTCGTCTGCCCCTGCGCGGGGGTGTGAGCTGTCGGTGTGTGAGTCATGGGCCGGCGCTGAAGGCCTGCGGTTCCTCCTCGTCACGGCCGCGCCGAGGGCGGCCTCGCGTTTTCCAGGGTACGACGGGGCACCGACAACCCCGTAGGACTTTTCCCGTGGGCGTACGCCGGGCTCACGCGGACCGGCGGAAGCCGATCGTGGGGACCGCCCGGCGCAGCGGCCAGGGCCGGACGGCCTCGTCGGGGACCAGGTCGTTCAGGAACGCGTACCGGCGCAGGGCGGCGGGGTCCTGGTCCTCGACCGACTGGACCTCGCGCCACCAGGCGGCCACCTCCGACCAGCCGGGCGCCGACAGCGACCCGCCGAACTCCTGGACGGACAGGGCGGCGGTCAGTCCGGCGAAGGCGAGCCGGTCGGCGAGCGGCCAGCCGGCCAGGGTGCCGGTGACGAACCCGGCGACGAAGACGTCCCCGGCGCCGGTGGGGTCCAGGGCCTCGACGGCGATGGCGGGGACCTCGGCGCTCTCCCCGGTGCGCCGGTCCACGGCGTAGGCGCCGTCGGCGCCGAGGGTGACCACGGCGAGCGGTACGTACTCGGTGAGGGCGCGGGCGGCGGCGCGCGGGCAGTCGGTGCCGGTGTAGCGCATCGCCTCCTCGGCGTTGGGCAGGAACGCCTCGCAGTGCGCGAGGTCGGGCAGCCCGGCCAGGTCCCAGGCGCCGGTGTCGTCCCAGCCGACGTCGGCGAAGACCCGGGTGCCGCGGGCGGCGGCGCGGGCGACCCAGGGGGCGCGGGTGCCGGGGGTGAGGGAGGCGATGGCGGCACGGGCGCGTGGGGGGTCGTCGGGGACCGGCTGCTCCTCGGGGGTGGGCTCGTGGCCGTGGGAGACCATGGTGCGCTCGCCCTCGTAGGCCATGGAGACGGTGACCGGGGAGTGCCAGTTGGGCACCGTGCGGGACGCGCTGAGGTCGATGCCCTCGCCCTGGGCGAGGGCATCGTGGCAGTAGTCGCCGTAGTGGTCGTCGCCGAAGGCCGCCGCCAGGGAGGTGCGCAGGCCGAGGCGGGCCAGGGCGGTGGCCATGTTGGCGACGCCCCCCGGGCTGGACCCCATGCCGCGGGCCCAGGACTCGGTGCCGCGCACCGGGGCGGAGTCCAGGCCGGTGAAGACGATGTCGAGGAAGACGGTGCCCGTGAGGTAGACGTCCCAGGGCGGGTCGCCGGGGGCGCGCAGGGCGGCGAGGGGGTCGGCCTGCGGGTGGCGGTGCGCTCCCTCGGCGGCGGCGGACACGGTGGACGCTGTCACGGTGCGCTCCCTGGCAAAGCCGGCACGGTGTGGTTCCAGCCAGTGTGCACCACGCCGCCGGCGTTCCGGCCGCCGCCGGGGCCGGTGGGGGCGATCACGGCCGCCGTGCGCCGGCGCGGCCGGGATCTCCGGGGGCCCGGTGGTTCACCAGCGGGGCACCGCCGGTGTGGTCCAGGACGGGTCGGCCGCGCGCATCGCCGCCGCGTCGTCGCGGTCCCGGTAGGTGCCGTCGTCGTCGAGCCAGCGGCGGTGCAGGAAGGCGAGCCGGTCGCGGTCGAGGCGGACGCCGAGGCCGGGGGCGTCGGAGACGGCGACCTTGCCGCCGTCGAAGACGAGCCGCTCGGTGAGGACGTCCTCCGACTGCCAGGGGTAGTGGGAGTCGCAGGCGTGGTGCAGGCCGGGGACGGTGGACGCCACGTGGGTCATGGCCGCGAGGCTGATGCCGAGGTGGGTGTTGGAGTGCATGGACACGCCGACGCCGAAGGCGCGGCAGACGGCGGCCAGGTGCTGGGTGTTGCGCAGCCCGCCCCAGTAGTGATGGTCGCTGAGCACCACCTGGACGGCGCCCCGGGTGAACGCCTCCTCGATCTCGGCGAACGTGGTCACGCACATGTTGGTGGCCAGCGGCACTCCGGTCCGCGCGGCGACCTCGGCCATGGCGGGGGTGCCGAGCGCGGGGTCCTCCAGGTACTCCAGGACGTCGCCGAGTTCGGCGGCGACCCTCAGGGAGGTCTGCACCGACCAGGCGCCGTTGGGGTCCAGGCGCAGCGGGCGGCCGGGGAACGCCTCGGCCAGCGCCCGGACCGCGGCGGTCTCCTGCTCGGGCGGGAAGACGCCACCCTTGAGCTTGAACGAGGTGAAGCCGTACCGCTCGGTGAAGCGGCGGGCCTGCTCGACCACGCCGGCCGGGTCGACGGCTTCGCCCCAGTCGTCGGGTTCGCCCGGGACGCCCTCGGGGTGCCGGGCCCACTTGTAGAACAGGTAGGCGCTGTACTCGACGGCGTCGCGGACCTTGCCGCCGAGCAGCGCGTGCACGGGCAGGCCGAGGCTCTTGCCGAGGGCGTCGAGGCAGGCCACCTCGAAGCCGGAGACGACGGACAGGCGCAGCTTGTCGGCGGTCTGCACGCCGCGCAGCCCGCCCACGTCGACCTGGCCGGAGACCCGGGAGGCGGCCACGGCGACCTGGTCGGCGAGGGTGAACAGGCCGTTCAGGTCGGACACCTGGCGGCCGGGCAGCCGGGCGGCGATCGGCCGGGCCAGTTCCAGGTACTTGGTGTCGCCGTAGGTCTCGCCGACGCCGGTGACCCCGTCGGCGGTGACGACCTCCACGATGAGCCGGGGCGTGTACGGCTGGTGCACGCCCTGGGTGTTGAGCAGCGGCGGGTCGGCGATCAGGATCGGCGTCAGGCGGACGTCGGTGACGGTGAGGTTCACAGCGCGGCTCCTGCCAGGTCCGGTCCGGTATCGGGACTCACGCCGGTCATCTCCCCATGTAGACGTCATCCATGTATGGAGATGGAGGTTAGATAGGCGAACACCGTCCGTCAATGGCCCGGCCCCCTCGGCTTACCATCGGCGCATGTCGGAGACAGGCGGCGTCCGCGAGGTCAAGTCGGCGGCGCGCACGGTGGAACTGCTGGAACTGCTGGCCACGCGTGGGGACCGCCCGGCCCGGCTCCAGGAGCTGGCGGACGCGCTGGAGGTGCCGCGCAGCTCGATGTACGCGCTGCTGCAGACCCTGATCTCCCGGGGCTGGGTGCGCACCGACGTCACCGGCTCGCTCTACGGCATCGGCCTGCACGCCCTGCTCACCGGCACCGGCTACCTCGACTCCGACCCGCGGGTGCGGATCGTGCGGCCCCATCTGGACGAGGCGTCCGAGGCGCTGGGCGAGACCATCCACCTGGGGCGGCTGGACGGCCGGGACGTGGCGTACCTGGCGACCCGGGAGTCGCACGAGTACCTGCGCACGATCAGCCGGGTGGGCCGGCGGCTCCCGGCCCACGCGGGCGCGCTCGGCAAGGCGCTGCTGGCCGAGCGGCCCGAGGAGGAGCTGCCCGAGGGCCCCTACGCGGCGCTCACCCCGCACACCCACACCGGCCGGGAGTCCCTCGCGGCCGACCTCGCCGGGGTGCGGCGGCGCGGCTACTCGGTCGACCGCGAGGAGGGCGTCCTCGGCATCGTCGGCTTCGGTTTCGCGCTGCGGTACGACAAGCCCGCGCAGGACGCGATCAGTTGCTCGGTGCCGGTGGCCCGGCTGACGCCCGCGCACGAGCGGCGGATCGTCGCGGTGATGCGGGAGATCCGGGCCAAGGCGGAGGCGTCCGTTCCGGCCGGGAGCGGCTCGGTCGACTGGCGGTAGCCCCCTCCGCTACCCGACCTCCAGGGCCCGCAAACACCAGTGTGACGTAGATCACATCTCGTGGTTTCGCTTGCGCGTTCCCGCGCTTGATACAAATTGCCCGCGCGTTCCGGTCCGTCGACGGTCGGCGCCCCCTCCCCTTACTGATCGCTTCCTTTCGCATGCCTTGGGAACGCCCGTGTTCGCCCGCACCACCCCGTGGCCCCTCGTCGCCCTCTTCACGGCCGGGTACCTCGCCCCGTACCTGCTCCCCACCACCGTCGGCCGGCTCGGTTCCGGCCTCGGTCTGACCGCCACCCAGGCCGGAGCCGTCGGCAGCGCCCTGCTGCTCAGCTCCGCCACCGCCGGCTTCCTGCTCGCCTCCCGCGTGGAACGGCTCGGCGCCCGCGCCCTGGCCCGCCTCGGCCTCGCGCTGGCGGTCCTCGGCTACGGCGCCGCCGCCCTCACCACCTCGATTCCGGCCGTCCTGGCCGGCGCGATGGTGGGCGGCTTCGGCTCGGGTACGGCGACCACCGTCGCCGCCACCCGGATCGCCGCCGAGCACGACCCGCACCGGGCGTCCACGCTCGGACTGCTGTCGGTGTCCGCGCTGGCCGGCGCGGTCTACCTGACCGTGCCGCACCTCGGCCCCGGCCACGGCCTGCCGCTGGCCGCGATCGCGCTGACCGCGCTCGCCGTGTGGCCGCTCACCGGGAAGCTGCCCGGCGCCGCCCGCGCCACGACCGCCGGTCCCGTCCGGGCGCCGCTCCCGCACCGCCGCTCCGGGCTGGTGCTGGCCGCCGCGATGGTGTGCTGGTCGCTCGCGCAGAACTCCCTGTGGGGCGTCAGCGGCCGGATCGGCCTGGAACAGGCCCGCCTGGGCGAGGCCGCCCTCGGCGTGGTCCTCGCGGCGGCGCTCGGCGCCGGACTGGTCGGCGTGCTGGCCGCCGGGGCGCTCGGGTCCAGGCTGGGCCGGGCGGTGCCGATCGGCGCCGGGACGGTGCTGATCGCCGGGTGCATCGCGGTGACCGCGTCCGCGACCGGGCCCGCGGGCTTCACCGCCGGGGAGATCGCCTGGAACACGGTGTACCCGGTGGTCCTGTCGTACCTGATCGGGCTGGCCGCCTCGCTGGACCCGCGCGGCCGGTGGGCGGTGCTCGCCGGGTCGGCGTCCTCGCTGGGCACGGCGGCGGGCCCGCTGACCGGCAGTGTGCTCTGCGCCCAGGCCGGGTTCGCGGGCATGGGCACGGTGCTCTGCGCCGGGCTCCTGCTGGTCGCGGTGCCGCTGACCGCCGTCGCCCTGCACACCGGCGGACGGCCGCTGCTGCCGGGCGCGGTGCGCCGCCGGGGCGGACACCCGGCCGCCCTGGTCGCCGCGCACACCGGCACGCCCAGCGGCGCGGTCCCCGAGGTGGGCGCCGCGGAGCAGCCGGTCGTCCAGTTCCCGGTGGACGCCCCGGCGCCCGTGCGGGGCGCCTACGGCACGGCGGGACCCCGGCAGCCCGGACCGTCGTAGCGGCGGGCGCTACGGGAAGACGTACGCCTCCACCTCGGCGAGGTACCGGGCCCGCAGTTCCTCGTCGTCCTCCAGGAAGGAGGCGAGGAAGGAGTTGCGGGCCAGGTCCCGCAGCTTCTCCTCGGACAGGCCGAGGGTGTCGCGCACGGCGTCGAAGTTGTCACCGGCGTAACCGCCGAAGTAGGCGGGGTCGTCGGAGTTGACCGTGCAGAGCAGGCCCGCGTCCAGGAGGGCGGGCAGCGGGTGGTCGGCGAGGGTGTCCACGGTGCGCAGTCGCACGTTGGACAGCGGGCACAGGGTCAGCGGGACCCGCTCGCGCACCAGCCGCTCGACCAGTTCCGGGTCCTCCGCGCAGCGCAGGCCGTGGTCGATCCGCTCGACGCCGAGCACGTCCAGCGCCTCGGTGATGTACTGCGGCGGGCCCTCCTCGCCGGCGTGCGCGACCCGGCGCAGCCCGAGCGCGGCGGCCTTGCCGTACACCTCGCGGAACTTGGCCGGCGGGTGCCCGACCTCGGCGGAGTCCAGGCCGACGCCCGTGATCCGGTCCAGGTACAGCGTCGCCGCGTCCAGCGTGGCGAGGGCCGACTCGGCGGACTCGTCGCGCAGGAAGCACAGGATCAGCCGGGTGGAGACGCCGTGGTTGTCCACGCTGCTGCCCAGTGCCCGCCACAGCCCCTCGACGACCGTGCCCATGCCGACGCCCCGGGCCAGGTGGGCCTGCGGGTCGAAGAAGATCTCCGCGTGCCGCACGCCCTGCGCGGCGGCGCGGGCGAGGTAGGCGTTGGCCAGGTCCTCGAAGTCCCGCTCGGTGCGCAGGACGTCCATCAGCGCGTAGTACAGGTCCAGGAAGGACTGGAGATCGGCGAAGCGGTACGCCTCACGCAGGGCGTCGGTGTCGGCGTACGGAAGGACGACACCGTTGCGGGCGGCCAGCTCGAAGGCCAGCTCCGGCTCCAGGGTGCCTTCGATGTGCAGGTGCAGTTCAGCTTTGGGCAGGGGCATCAGAGAATGGTACGGCGGTTTCACCGACGTTTCGGAATCGGTACCCGGAGCAGATCGTGGGCCACGGTCAGCTCCCCCTGGTATCCGGCGGCCCGCGCCTGCCGCTCGAACTCCTCCGGGTCGGCGTAGCGCTGGCTGAAGTGGGTGAGCACCAGGTGCCGCACCCCGGCGTCCCGGGCCACCCGCGCCGCCTGGCCGGCCGTGAGGTGCCCGTGCTCCACGGCCAGCGCCTCGTCCTCGTCGAGGAAGGTGGACTCGATGACCAGCAGGTCGCAGCCCTCGGCGAGCGCGTACACCCCGTCGCACAGCCGGGTGTCCATGACGAACGCGAACCGCTGGCCGCGCCGCACCTCGCTCACCTCGTCCAGGGTGACCCCGCCGAGTTCGCCCGCCCGCTGGAGCCGGCCCACGTCCGGGCCCGCGATGCCGTGCGCGGCCAGCCGTTCGGGCAGCATCCGGCGGCCGTCGGGCTCGGTGAGGCGGTAGCCGTAGGACTCCACCGGGTGGTCGAGCCGGCGGGCGTCCAGGGTGTAGGCGGGGGTGCGGGCCAGCACCCCGTCGGTGTCGACCGGGGCCTCGGTGAGGGCGACCGTCTCCCGGTAGGCGGTGGCGTACCGCAGCCGTTCGAAGAAGCGCCGGCCGGAGCGCGGGTAGTGCGCGGTGATCTCGTGCGGCACCCGGTCGAGGTTGATCCGCTGGATCACCCCGGCCAGGCCCAGGCTGTGGTCGCCGTGGAAGTGGGTGACGCAGATCCGGTTCAGGTCGTGGGCGGCGACCCCGGCGCGCAGCATCTGCCGCTGGGTGCCCTCGCCGGGGTCGAACAGGATGCCCTCGCCGTCCCAGCGCAGCAGATAGCCGTTGTGGTTGCGGTGCCGGGTCGGGACCTGGCTGGCGGTGCCGAGGACGACCAGTTCACGTACGGACACGGTGGCTCAGCCGGGGGGCCAGTTCAGGCCGCGGCCGCCGATGACGTGGGCGTGCGTGTGCCAGACGGTCTGGCCGGCGCCGGCGCCGGTGTTGAAGACGATGCGGTAGCTGTCGAGTTTCTCGTCCTCGGCGACGGCCCGGGTCTCGCGGAGCACGTCGGCGGCGACTTCCGGGGCACCGGCGGCGAGCGCGGCGGCGTCGCGGTAGTGCGCCTTGGGGATCACCAGGACGTGGGTGGGGGCCTGGGGGTTGATGTCGCGGAAGGCGACGGTGGTCTCCGTCTCGCGGACGACCGTGGCCGGGATGTGCCCGGCGACGATCTTGCAGAACAGGCAGTCGTCCTGCGGTTCCCCTGCCATAGGCTTGCGCTCCTTTCAGCGGCGGGCGGTGCGTGGGGGGCATCGTATCGTCGGCGGGTGCGGGTGCGTCGTGGTTGATCGCGCAGTTCCCCGCGCCCCTCAGGAGGGCAGGGCGGGCGGTGTTTTCGCGGGTGCCGTTTCCAGTGCTTCCAGGGCCAGGCGGATCGCCTCGTCCAGTTGGGGGTCCCTGCCCGCCGCGTGGTCCTGGGGGCGGTGGGGGACCTCGACGTCCGGGTCCACTCCGTGGTTCTCCACGTCCCAGCCGTAGCCCTCCAGCCAGAAGGCGTACTTGGGCTGGGTGACCAGGGTGCCGTCCACCAGGCGGTAGCGGCTGTCGATGCCGACCACGCCGCCCCAGGTGCGGGTGCCGACGACGGGGCCGAGGCCGAGGGCCTTGATCGCGGCGTTGACGATGTCGCCGTCGGAGCCGGAGAACTCGTTGGCGACGGCGACCACCGGGCCGCGCGGCGCGTCCTGCGGATAGCTGGTGGGCCGCATCCCGCGCGGCAGGTCCCAGCCGACGATCCGCCGGGCGAGCTTCTCCACCACCAACTGGGAGGTGTGGCCGCCCCGGTTCTCCCGCACGTCCACGACCAGGCCCTCGCGGGCCACCTCGATCCGCAGGTCGCGGTGGATCTGCGCCCAGCCGGGGGCCTGCATGTCGGGGACGTGGAGGTAGCCGAGCCGGCCGCCGGACCTCTCGTGGACGTAGGCCCGCCGGTCGGCGACCCAGGCGTGGTAGCGCAGGGGTTCCTCGTCGGCGACGGGGACGACGACGGCGTGCCGGGGCTCGCCGCCGCCGGCCGGCAGGACGGTCAGCTCGACGGGCTTGCCGGCGGTGCCGACCAGCAGCGGGCCCGGCCCGGTGACCGGGTCGACGGGCTGACCGCCGACGGCGACGATCGCGTCCCCGGCGCGGACGGCGACGCCGGGCGCGGCGAGCGGGGAGCGGGCGTCGGGGTCGGAGGTCTCCGAGGGCAGGACCCGGTCGACGCGCCAGGTGCCGTCCTCGTGCCGGGACAGGTCGGCGCCGAGCAGGCCCTGCCGGGCGGCGCCGCCGTGGCCGCCGCGCGGGACGACGTAGGCGTGCGAGGTGCCGAGTTCGCCCTGTACCTCCCAGAGCAGGTCCACCAGGTCGTCGTGGGTGGCGACGCGGTCCAGGACGGGGCGGTAGCGGTCCAGTACGCCGTCCCAGTCGACGCCGCTCATGTCCGGCCGCCAGAACTGGTCCCGCATGACGCGGCCGGTCTCCTCGTACATCTGCCGCCACTCGGCCGCCGGGTCGACGGTCCGGCGCACCCGGGACAGGTCGACGGTGATGTTGGTGTCGCTGTCCTCGTCGCCCGAGGCGCGCCGGTCGCTGGGGACGACCTTGAGCCGTCCGTCGGTCCAGAGCAGGACCCGCCTGCCGTCGCCGGTGACGGCGAAGTGGTCGGCGTCGGCGGCGAGGTGCTCGACGCGCTGCTGGACAAGGTCGAAGCGCTCCAGCTCGGTCTTGGGGTCGGGGTCGTCCGGGGTGGCCCGGGAGGCGCCGAGGACGCCGGCGACCGGGTGCCGCAGCCACAGCACCCCGTCCTTGGCGGCCCTGAGGTGGGTGTAGCGGGCGGCCTCGACGGGGAACGGCACGATCCGGTCGGCGAGCCCCTCCAGGTCGACGCGGGTGGCGGGGGCGCCCTCGCTGTCGGGGGTCTCCTCGCGGTCGGCGGTCTCGAAGGGCCGGCCGTGCCGCTGCGGGCCGAACGGCGAGGGCGTGGTCGCCGCCAGCGTGATCAGGTAGGGCCGGACGCCCTCGACGAAGGCCAGGTCGAAGACGTGCTCGTCGTAGACCGGGTCGAAGGAGCGGGCGGACAGGAACGCCAGGTGCTTGCCGTCGAGGGTGAAGGCGGGGGCGTAGTCCTGGAAGCGCAGCGGGGTCGCCTCGGTGACCGACAGGTCGGTGGTGTGGGCGAGCTTGAGCTGGGACAGCGGGCGGGGGCCGGGGTGCGACCAGGCCAGCCACGCCGAGTCGGGCGAGAAGACCAGCCCGGAGACGTCGCCGTCCTCGCTGCGGTCGACCTCGCGGACCTCGCCGGTCTCCCGCTCGACCAGCAGGACCCGGCCGTCGTGGGCGGCGACGGCGGCACGGCTGCCGTCGGGGGCCATGGCCAGGCCGAGGACGCGGCCCAGCTTCCCGGTGGCCAGGCGGCGCGGGGTGGCGCCGGGCAGCAGTCCGGTGGCGGGCGCGAACTCCAGGGCGTCCTCGCCCTCGGCGTCGGTGACCCAGACCGCCCACTCCTCGCCGCCGGCGCGGAAGGTGCGCGGCAGCCGGGCCCGGACGCCGGGCTGCGCGGCGAGGGCGCGGGCGGGGCCGGAGCGGTGGGTGACCCAGTGCACGGCGCCGCGCACGGCGACGGCGCTGCCGCGTCCGGTGTGGTCGGGGGAGGCGGAGCCGAACCAGCGGGCGGCGTTCACCGGGAAGGGCTGGAGGTCGGTGCGCGGCCCGCCGAGCCGGACCTCCAGGCGGCGCGGCTCGGCCCCGTCGAGGTCGTCCAGCACCCACAGCTCACCGGCGCTGGAGTAGACGACCCGGGTGCCGTCGGTCGCCGCGTGCCGGGCGTAGAAGCCCCCGAGGGGGGTGTGCCGGCGCAGGTCGGAGCCGTCGGCGAGGGAGGAGTACAGCGCGCCGGTGCCCTCGTGGTCGGAGAGGAACGCGATGCGGTCGCCGGCCCACAGGGGGTACTCGATGTTGCCGTCGAGGTCCGCGTGCAGCCGGGCGAACTCGCCGTCGCCGGCCGTGTCGATCCACAACTTCCCCGCCGTGCCGCCCCGGTAGCGCTTCCACCACGCCGCCTCGCGGCCCATCGGCGCGGACAGCAGCACGGTCGCCGGGCCGAACGCGACATCGCCGACCGGCCCGTACGGCAGGGTCTCGGCGGGGCCGCCGTCCAGCGGGACGGCACGGGCCCAGGTGCGGCGCAGGCTCGCCTGGCCGTGGCTGCTGATCGCCAGCACCCGGCCGTCCGGGGTCCAGCCGCGCACCTGGGTCTTGGTGCTGCCCCAGTAGGTGAGGCGGGTGGCGGGTCCGCCCTCGACCGGGGCGATGTGCACCTCGGGGGCGCCGTCCCGGGTGGACGTCCAGGCGACGGTGGTGCCGTCGGGCGAGACGCGCGGCTGGGTCACCGGCGTGTCGTCGGCGCTGACCCGCCAGGCCCGCCCCCCGTCGAGGGGCGCGAGCCACACGTCGTCCTCGGCGGTGAAGGCGACCAACTCGCCGTGCGGGTGCGGAAACCGGAGGTAGGCAGGGGCTGCGGACTGTGTCACCCCCTCACCCTAAGCAGGGACGGCGGCGACGGACAGCGGTTTGGATCACTTGCCCTCGGGCCAGCAGTCGGGGCGCTCCTGGCAGTAGACGGTCCTGGTGACGGTCACGGTGACGGTGGGCCGGGGTCCGTCGCCCGTGGGATCGTGGCGCACGGGCGGGGTGGGGGTGGGGGTGGCGTCGCAGTTGCCCAGGCCCTCGACCCGAAACCACTCCTTGCCGTCCACCTTCGCGGTGATCCGCCCGCGGACGCAGGCGCCCTCCACGACCCGGGTGACCTCACCGTCGACGGTGATGTCCTTGCCGTCGTCGGTCTGCCCCTCGCAGTTCACCTCCGCGACGGTCTTCTCGTCCGCCGAGGCGCTCGCGCCGTCACCGTCGTAGGACGCGGTGCAGGTCAGCCACCGTACGTCCGCCTTCTGCCGGTTCAGCTCGCGGGTGACCGTCTGGTCGGTGGTGAACGCCACCGTCGCCGTGTTCAGTCCGCCCGGCTCACAGGCGGCGGCCCCGCCGACGGCCGCCGTCACCAGCCCGGCCACCAGTACGGCCCGCCGCCCCCGTCGTACCCGTCTCGACAGCCCCATGGCAGGCAGCGTGCCACCGACCCGACCGCGGCGGTAGGGCGCATACGGCCACCCTTCACCACCGGCGCGGCGTCAGCCCCAGCGGCCGGTGCGGCCCAGCAGCAGGGCCGTCGCCGCGGTGCCCGCGGTGGAGGTGCGCAGGACGGTGGGGCCGAGGACGTAGGGCCGGGCGCCCGCCTCGGCGAACAGGGCCAACTCCTCGGGGGAGACGCCCCCTTCGGGTCCGACGACGAGCACGATGTGGCCGGTGGCGGGCAGTTCGGCGCGGGCCAGCGGGGTGTCGCCGCTCTCGTGCAGTACGGCGGCGAAGTCGGCCTCGGCCAGAAGTGAGGCAACCCGCTTGGTCGTGGCCGCGTCCGCGACCTCGGGGAAGCGGACCCGGCGGGACTGCTTGCCGGCCTCCCGGGCCGTCGCCCGCCACTTCGCCAGGGCCTTCGGTCCCCGCTCGCCCTTCCACTGCGTGATGCACCTCGACGCCGCCCACGGCACGACGGCGTCGACGCCGACCTCGGTCATGGTCTCCACGGCGAGTTCGCCGCGGTCGCCCTTGGGCAGGGCCTGGACGACGGTGATCCGGGGCTGCGGCGCCGGTTCCTCGGACACGGACTCCAGGTCCATGACGACCAGGCGGTCCTTGCCCTCGGCGGCCTGGACGACGCCCTCCGCCCAGCGTCCGCGCCCGTCGGTGAGGACGACGTCCTCGCCGGGCCGCAGCCGCTTCACGGAGACGGCGTGCCGCCCCTCGGGACCGGTCAGGACGTACGTCCCGCCGGGGAGCACGTCGAGCGCGTCGACCACGAACACCGGGGCGGTCATCGGCCGGTGCCTCCCGTCGTGTAGGCCGACAGCGCCGTCCCGGCGGTGGCGAGTTCGCCCGCCAGGACCTCCACCAGTCGCCCGGCGGGCAGTTCGCGCGCCATCCGGTGGCCCTGGCCGGCCCACAGCGCCAGGCCCTGGGCGTCGCCCGCCTTCGCCGCCGCCTTGCGCAGCGGCGCGGTGAGGTGGTGGACCTCCGGGTAGGCGGCGGGGGCGTACGGGCCGTGCTCGCGCAGGAAGCGGTTGACCAGGCCGCGGGCCGGGCGGCCGGAGAAGGCCCGGGTCAGCTCGGTGCGGACGAACAGCGGGTCGGTCAGCGCCCGCTTGTGCGGATCGGGCGCGCCGGACTCGGGGGTGGCCAGGAAGGCCGTGCCCAACTGGGCCGCGCTCGCGCCGGCCGCGAGGACCGCGGCGATCTGCCCGCCGCGCATCAGGCCGCCGGCGGCGACGACCGGCAGGCTCACCGCCTCGCGCACCTGGGCGAGCAGGGAGAGCAGTCCGATGCCGGTGCCGTCGGTCTCCGGGAAGTCGCGGTGGGTGCCCTGGTGGCCGCCGGCCTCCACGCCCTGCGCGATCACCGCGTCGGCCCCGCAGTCCTGGACGGCCCGCGCCTCGTCGGCGGTGGTGGCGGTGACCCAGGCGAACGTGCCGACGCGGTGCAGGGCGTCGACCACCTCGCGGGCGGGGACGCCGAAGTGGAAGGAGACCACCGGTACGGGGTTGTCGAGGAGGACGGCGAGCTTGGCCTCGTAGCCGTCGTCCCGGCCGCTGTCCGGGTCGCCGAGTTCCGTCTCGTACCAGGCGGCCTCGCCGGCCAACTGGTGGGCGTAGACGTCGACGGCGGCCCGGTCGGCGGTCTCGGGCTGCGGCAGGAACAGGTTGACGCCGAAGGGGCGGGCCGTCAGGCTCCGCAACTGCTTGATCTCCTGGTACATCCCGTCGGCGGTCTTCAGCCCGGCGGCCAGGAACCCGAGCCCGCCCGCCTCGCAGACAGCGGCGGCGAGCGACGGCACCGAGACGCCGCCCGCCATGGGTGCCTGCACGATCGGGTACGGGAAGAGATCGGTCAGCGCGGAGGACATGACCGCATGTTGTCACGTCCTCGATGACAAGTCCGAATCCGACCGTCCTCGCCCGGACACCGGCCTCACCGCCCGTTGAAGGCGTCCTTCAGCCGGGAGAAGAGTCCCTGCTGCCCCGGTTGAAAGGTGCCCTGCGGGCGTTCCTCACCTCGAAGCTGGGCCAGTTCGCGCAGGAGGCGTTCCTGCTCGGCGTCGAGCTTGCCGGGGGTCTGGACCTCGACGTGGACGACCAGGTCGCCCCGGCCGCCGCCGCGCAGGTGGGTGACGCCCCGGCCGTGCAGCGGGATCGACTGGCCGGACTGGGTGCCCGGCCGGATGTCGACCTCCTCCACGCCGTCGAGGGTCTCCAGCGGCACCTTGGTGCCGAGGGCCGCCGCCGTCATCGGCAGGGTGACCGTGCAGTGCAGGTCGTCGCCGCGGCGCTGGAAGGTGCTGTGCGGCAGCTCGTGGATCTCCACGTACAGGTCGCCGGCGGGACCGCCGCCGGGGCCGACCTCGCCCTCGCCCGCCAACTGGATGCGCGTGCCGTTGTCCACACCGGCCGGGATCTTCACCGTCAGCGTGCGGCGGGACCGCACCCTGCCGTCGCCGGCGCACTCCGGGCACGGCGTCGGCACCACGGTGCCGAAGCCCTGGCACTGGGGGCAGGGCCGCGAGGTCATGACCTGGCCCAGGAAGGACCGGGTGACCTGCGAGACCTCACCGCGGCCGCGGCACATGTCGCAGGTCTGCGCGGAGGTACCGGGGGCCGCTCCCTCGCCGTTGCAGGTGTTGCAGACGACGGCCGTGTCGACCTGGATGTCCTTGGTCGTGCCGAACGCGGCCTCGTCCAGCTCCACCTCGATACGGATCATCGCGTCCTGGCCGCGCCGGGTGCGCGAGCGCGGCCCGCGCTGCGACGCCGTGCCGAAGAACGCGTCCATGATGTCCGAGAAGTTCCCGAAGCCGCCCGCGCCGAAGCCGCCGGGGCCGCCGGCGCCGGACTGCGAGAGCGGGTCGCCGCCGAGGTCGTAGACCTGCTTCTTCTGCGGGTCCGACAGCACCTCGTAAGCGGCGTTGATCTCCTTGAACCGCTCCTGGGTCTTCGGATCGGGGTTGACGTCCGGGTGCAGCTCGCGTGCGAGCCGCCTGAACGCCTTCTTGATCTCTTCCTGCGACGCGTCGCGGCGCACGCCGAGAACGGCGTAGTAGTCCGTGGCCACTTACGACTCCGCCAGGATCTGTCCGACGTACCGTGCCACTGCGCGTACCGCTCCCATCGTTCCCGGGTAGTCCATGCGGGTCGGTCCGACCACGCCGAGCTTGGCAACCGCCTCGCCGCCCGAACCGTAGCCCACCGACACGACGGACGTGGAGTTGAGTCCTTCGTGGGCGTTCTCATGACCGATACGGACGGTCACGCCCGGGTCCTGCGCCTCACCGAGCAGCTTCAGGAGCACCACCTGCTCCTCCAGCGCCTCCAGCACCGGCCGGATCGTGAGGGGGAAGTCGTGCCCGAAGCGGGTCAGATTGGCGGTGCCGCCGATCATCAGCCGCTCCTCGTTCTCCTCGACCAGGGTCTCCAGGAGGGTCGACAGGACAGTGGAGACGGTACCCCGCTCCTCCGGCTCGAACGCCTCGGGGAGATCCTCCACCAGACCCGGCACATCCGTGAAACGGCGGCCCGTGACCCGGCTGTTGAGCCGCGCCCGCAGGTCCGCCAGCGGTGTCTCGCCGAACGGCGCCGGGCAGTCGACCATCCGCTGCTCGACCCGCCCGGTGTCCGTGATCAGCACGAGCATCAGCCGGGCCGGCGCGAGCGAGAGCAGCTCCACGTGCCGCACGGTCGAGCGGGTCAGCGACGGATACTGCACCACGGCGACCTGCCGGGTGAGCTGCGCCAGCAGCCGCACCGTGCGGGCCACCACGTCGTCGAGGTCGACGGCGCCCTCCAGGAAGTTCTGGATGGCGCGCCGCTCGGGCGGGGTCATGGGCTTGACGCCCGCGAGCTTGTCCACGAAGAGCCGGTAGCCCTTGTCGGTGGGAATGCGCCCGGCGCTGGTGTGCGGCTGGGCGATGAACCCCTCCTCCTCCAGGGCCGCCATGTCGTTGCGCACGGTGGCCGGGGAGACGCCGAGGTTGTGCCGCTCGGTGAGGGCCTTGGAGCCGACCGGCTCCTCGGTGCCGACGTAGTCCTGGACGATGGCGCGCAGCACCTGAAGCCTGCGTTCACTGAGCATCGCGCACACCTCCAGCAGTCGTCCGCCTCGCACCTCCTGGCACTCCATACATACGAGTGCCAGACTTCCCCGGCCAGTGTACGGCCGTGGGGTACGCCCCCGGCAAGGCCGGGGGCGCGCTGCCGTCCCCGGCGGGCGCGCAGGGTTAGCGTCGCCGCCATGACGGTGACTTGGGAAGAGCTGGGATGGGAGCGGGTGGCCGCCGGGGTGGGGCGGCGCCGCCTGCCGGTGTGGGACTGCACGGCGGGGCTCGTCGTCGGCGCGGGCGCCGCGCTGCTGATCGACGCCGGGTCCAGCCTCGGCGAGGGGGCCGGGCTGCGCTCGGAGGCGGGGCGGCTCGCCGGGCACGGTGTGACGCATCTCGCGCTGACCCATCCGCACTTCGACCACGTCTTCGGCGCCGCGGCGTTCGCGGGCGTGGCGGTGTACGGCGCGGCCGGTATGGACGCGGCACTGGACGGGGGCCGGGAGACGCTGCGCGCGGACGCGGTGGCCAACGGCCTGGACCGGCGCCGCGCACGGGAGGCGGCGGACGCGCTCGTCCGGGTCCGGCACCAGGTGCGCGGGCGGCTCGCCCTCGACCTGGGCGGCGGCCGGCGGGCGCTGCTGGCCGGCCTGGGGCCCGCGCACACCCCGCACGACCTGGTGGTGCTGGTGCCGGGCACCCCGGACGTCGTGTTCTGCGGCGACCTGGTCGAGGAGTCCGGGGAGCCGCAGGCCGGCCCGGACGCGGTGCCGGCGCACTGGCCCGCGGCCCTGGACAGGCTGCTGGAGCTGGGCGGCGAGGACGCCGTGTACGTGCCGGGGCACGGGGCGGTGGTGGACGCGGCGTTCGTCCGGGCCCAGCGGGACGCGCTGGCGGCGCGCTACGGCGTGTCGCGGTGATCGCCGCACGCCGGCTCCTCGTATCGTCATGAGAATGCGCCAGTACTCCGCCGATCTGACCCCGCCGTGGAAGAAGCCGCAGCCGGTACCGGAGGTTCCGGCCGAACCCGGCCTGGTGGTCGAGGAGGCCGGCACCGGGTTCTGCGGCGCGGTGGCCGGCTGCGAGGCGGGCACGGTGACGCTGGAGGACCGCTTCGGCAAGCGCCGGGTGTTCCCGCTGGAGCCGCGCGGGTTCCTGCTGGAGGGCAGGGCGGTGACGCTGACCCGTCCCGCCGCCGGTCCGGTACGCCCCACCCGTACCGCCTCCGGTTCGGTCGCCGTCCCCGGCGCCCGAGCGCGGGTGGCCCGAGCCGGGCGGATCTACGTCGAGGGGCGGCACGACGCCGAGCTGGTCGAGCGGGTCTGGGGCGACGACCTGCGGATCGAGGGCGTGGTCGTGGAGTACCTGGAGGGCGTGGACGACCTGCCGTCGATCGTCGCCGATTTCGCGCCGGGTCCGGACGCCCGCCTGGGCGTCCTGGTGGACCACCTCGTGCCGGGCTCCAAGGAGTGGCGGATCGCCGAGTCGGTGACCGGCGAACACGCCCTGGTGGTGGGCCACCCGTACATCGACGTCTGGGAGGCGGTGAAGCCGTCGTCGGTGGGCATCGCCGCCTGGCCCCGGGTGCCGCGCGGCCAGGACTGGAAGACCGGGGTGTGCCGCGCGCTGGGCTGGCCGGAGAACACGGGGGCCGCCTGGCAGCACATCCTGGGACGGGTGCGGTCGTACAAGGACCTGGAGCCGGAGCTGCTGGGGCGGGTCGAGGAACTGATCGACTTCGTCACGGCACCGGCGTAGCACCGCCGGACGCGCGTCCGCCGGACGCTCAGTCCACCAGGTCCCGCACCACCGCGTCGGCCAGCAGCCGCCCGCGCAGGGTCAGCACCGCCCGGCCGTCCCCGTACGGCTCCCGCTGGAGCAGGCCGTCCGCCAGCGCCCGGCGGGAGGCGGCGAGGCCGGCCTCGTGCAGGAGGGAGAGCGGGACGCCCTCGCGCAGCCGCAGCTCCAGCAGGACGCGCTCGACGCGGCGGTCCTCGTCGGTGAGGACCTCGCGTCCGGCGCCCGGGGAGCGGCCCGCCGCCAGGGCCGCCGCGTACGCGCCGGGGTGCTTGGCGTTCCACCAGCGCACGCCGCCGACGTGGGAGTGCGCGCCGGGTCCCGCGCCCCACCAGTCGGCGCCGCGCCAGTACAGCTCGTTGTGCAGGCAGCGGGCCGCGTCCGAGGTGGCCCAGTTGGACACCTCGTACCAGTCGAATCCGGCCGCCGCGAGGGTCTCCTCGGCGATCAGGTACCGGTCGGCGTGCACGTCGTCGTCGGTCATCGGGATCTCGCCCCGGCGGATGCGGCGGGCCAGCCCGGTGCCCTCCTCGACGATCAGGGCGTACGCGCTGACGTGGTCGGGTCCGGCGCCGAGCGCGGCGTCCAGGGAGGCCCGCCAGTCGTCGTCGGACTCGCCGGGGGTGCCGTAGATCAGGTCCAGGTTGACGTGCTCGAACCCGGCCGCGCGGGCCTCGGCGACGCACGCCTCGGGGCGGCCCGGGGTGTGGGTGCGGTCGAGCACCTTGAGCACGTGCTGTCTGGCGCTCTGCATGCCGAAGGAGATGCGGTTGAAGCCGCCCGCGCGGAGGGTGGCGAGGTACCCGGGGTCGACGGACTCCGGGTTGGCCTCGGTGGTCACCTCCGCGTCGGCCGCGAGGCCGAACTCGTCGCGGATCGCGCCCAGCATCCGTACCAGGTCGTCGGCGGCCAGCAGGGTGGGCGTGCCGCCGCCGACGAAGACCGTGCGGACCTCGCGGGGGTCGTCGCCGAGCACCTTGCGGGCCAGGCGGATCTCGTCGGTCAGCGTCTCGGCGTAGTTGTCGCGGGAGGCGAGGACGCCGCCGGTGCCGCGCAGTTCGGTCGCGGTGTAGGTGTTGAAGTCGCAGTAGCCGCAGCGGGTGGCGCAGTACGGGACGTGCAGGTAGAAGCCGAGGGGGCGGTGGGCGGCCCCGGTGAGCGCGGACGCGGGCAGCGCGCCGTCGGCGGGGACGGGCTCGCCGTCGGGGAGTGCGGAGGGCATGGGCTCCATTGTCCCGCACGCCGGCCGTCACCGGGGCCGGTGTCCCGGCCCCGGGTCGTGCGCTACGCCTCGCGGGCGCCCGCGTACATCTCCTCGATCAGGTTCTTGTACTCCCGCTCCACGACCGGCCGCTTCAGCTTGAGGCTGGGCGTGATCTCGCCGTGCTCGATGTCGAGGTCGCGCGGCAGCAGGCGGAACTTCTTGATGGTCTGCCAGCGCTGGAGGCCCTGGTTGAGCTGGTCGACGTAGCCCTGCACCATCTCGACGGTGGCCGGCGCGGCGACGATCTCCGCGTACGGCCTGCCCCCCAGGCCGTTCTCCTCGGCCCAGTCGGTGAGCGCGGCCTCGTCCAGGGCGATCAGGGCGGTGCAGAAGTTCCGGTCGGCGCCGTGCACCAGGATGTTGGAGACGTACGGGCAGACCGCCTTGAACTGCCCCTCCACCTCGGCCGGGGCGATGTACTTGCCGCCGGAGGTCTTGATCAGGTCCTTCTTGCGGTCGGTGATCCGCAGATAGCCGTCCGGGGAGAGTTCGCCGATGTCGCCGGTGTGGAACCAGCCGTCCGGCTCCAGCACCTCGGCGGTCTTCTCGGGCAGCTTGTGGTAGCCCTGCATGATGCCGGGGCCGCGCAGCAGGATCTCGCCGTCGTCGGCGATACGGACCTCGGTGCCGGGCAGCGGCTTGCCGACCGTGCCGGTGCGGTACGCCTCGCCCGGGTTGACGAAGGAGGCGGCGGAGGACTCGGTGAGGCCGTAGCCCTCCAGGATGTGGATGCCGGCGCCGGAGAAGAAGTAGCCGATGTCGGGCGCGAGGGCGGCCGAGCCGGAGATGCAGGCGCGCAGGTTGCCGCCGAAGGCCTCGCGGATCTTGGCGTAGACGAGCTTGTCGGCGACGGCGTGCCGGGACCTCAGGCCGAAGGGGGCGGAGGCGGTGCCGGTGCGGCGGAAGTTGTCCTGGGTGACCCGGGCGTACTCGCGGGCCACCTCGGCGGCCCACTGGAAGATCTTGTACTTGGCCCCGCCGCCGGCCTTCGCCTTGGCGGCGACCCCGTTGTAGACCTTCTCGAAGATCCGGGGCACGGCGGCCATGTACGTCGGCCGCACCACCGGCAGATTTTCGATGATCTTGTCGACGCGGCCGTCGACGGCCGTGACATGGCCGACCTCGATCTGCCCGGAGGTGAGCACCTTGCCGAACACATGCGCGAGCGGCAGCCAGAGGTACTGCACGTCCTCGCTGGTCACCAGCCCGGTCGCGGCGATCGCCCGTGCCATGTACGACCAGCAGTCGTGCGGCAGCCGGACACCCTTGGGGCGGCCGGTGGTGCCGGAGGTGTAGATGAGGGTGGCGAGCTGGTCCCTGGTGAGCGCCCCGACCCGCTCCTTGATCAGCCCGGGTTCCCTCTCCAGCCTGGCCGCGCCCCGGCTCTCCAGCTCGGCCAGGGTCAGCACCCAGTCCTCGCCGGTGTCGGCGCCGGCCGGGTCGACGACCACCACATGGGTGAGGTCGGGCAGCTCGGCCCGCTTCTCCCTGGCCTTGGCGAGCTGCTCGGCGTTCTCCGCGATCAGCACCCGGCTCTCGGAGTCGGAGAGGATGTACGCCGACTCCTCCGCGTTGGTCTGCGGATAGACGGTGGTCGTGGCGGCACCCGCGCACATGATGCCCAGGTCGGCCAGAATCCACTCGATGCGGGTCGAGGAGGCCAGCGCCACCCGCTGCTCCGGTGCCACACCCAGTTCGATCAGGCCGGCCGCGATGGCGTAGACCCGCTCGGCGGCCCGCGCCCAGGTCAGCGACGCCCACTCCTCCGCCCCCCGACCGGCGGCCGGGGGGACGGGGTAGCGGTAGGCCACGGCGTCCGGCGTGGCCGCCACGCGCTCCAGGAAGAGGCCCGCCACGGACGGCGGGCGGTTCTCGATCAGTGTCTGTGTGTCGCTCACGACATCCTCCGGGCCCGCGACGGTGCGGCTGGCTCAGTGCGGCTGGTTTCCCTCGCGGGCCGTTGTTTAACTCGCGAGTAACTATCGAGCAGGGATCAGATTAAGGCCCGACCGGCCGGTACGTAAGAGCCCGCGCCCTGTCACTTCCTCCAGTAAGCACCCCGCCGGACGCACGGCGGCCCGCCGTACTTTCGCACGACGGGCCCCTTGTGTCCGTTTTCCACGGTTACTTCGTGTTCTCGCCCGACTACTTCTTGGCCTTGCCGGACGCCGCGCCGTCGTCGCTGGAGAGGACGGCGATGAAGGCTTCCTGCGGAACCTCCACGGAACCCACCATCTTCATCCGCTTCTTGCCTTCCTTCTGCTTCTCCAGCAGCTTGCGCTTACGGGAGATGTCACCGCCGTAGCACTTGGCGAGGACGTCCTTGCGGATGGCGCGGATGGTCTCGCGGGCGATCACCCGGGAGCCGATGGCGGCCTGGACCGGCACCTCGAAGTTCTGCCGCGGGATCAGCTCCTTGAGCTTGGCGACGAGCCGGACGCCGTACGCGTACGCCTGGTCCTTGTGGGTGATCGCCGAGAAGGCGTCCACCTTGTCGCCGTGCAGCAGGATGTCGACCTTGACCAGGCTGCTGCTCTGCTCGCCGGTGGGCTCGTAGTCCAGCGACGCGTACCCCCGCGTCTTGGACTTGAGCTGGTCGAAGAAGTCGAAGACGATCTCCGCGAGCGGGAGGGTGTAACGGATCTCGACCCGGTCCTCGGAGAGGTAGTCCATGCCGAGCAGGGTGCCGCGCCGGGTCTGGCACAGCTCCATGATCGCGCCGATGAACTCGGTGGGCGCCAGGATCGTGGCCCGCACGACCGGCTCGTGGACCTCCGCGATCTTCCCCTCGGGGAACTCGCTCGGGTTGGTGACCGTGATCTCCTCGCCGTCCTCCAGGGTCACGCGGTAGACCACGTTGGGCGCGGTGGCGATCAGGTCGAGGCCGAACTCGCGCTCCAGGCGCTCCCGGATCACGTCCAGGTGCAGCAGGCCCAGGAAGCCGACGCGGAACCCGAAGCCGAGGGCGGCGGACGTCTCCGGCTCGTAGACCAGGGCCGCGTCGTTGAGCTGGAGCTTGTCCAGCGCCTCGCGCAGCTCGGGGTAGTCGGAGCCGTCCAGCGGATACAGGCCGGAGAAGACCATCGGCTTGGGGTCCTTGTACCCGCCGAGGGCCTCGGTGGCGCCCTTGTGCATGCTGGTGACGGTGTCACCGACCTTGGACTGGCGGACGTCCTTCACACCGGTGATGAGATAGCCCACCTCGCCGACGCCGAGGCCGTCGGCGGGCAGCATCTCCGGGGAGTTGGTGCCGATCTCCAGCAGCTCGTGGGTCGCGTTGGTGGACATCATCCGGATGCGCTCACGCCTGTTGAGCTGGCCGTCGATGACCCGGACGTACGTCACGACACCGCGGTAGGAGTCGTAGACCGAGTCGAAGATCATCGCGCGGGCGGGGGCGTCCTTGACGCCGACCGGGGCCGGGATCTCGGCGACCACCTTGTCCAGCAGCGCCTCGACGCCCAGACCGGTCTTCGCGGAGACCTTCAGGACGTCGCCGGGGTCGCAGCCGACCAGGTTGGCCAGCTCCTCGGCGAACTTCTCGGGCTGCGCGGCCGGCAGGTCGATCTTGTTCAGCACCGGGATGATCGTGAGGTCGTTCTCCATCGCCAGGTAGAGGTTGGCGAGGGTCTGCGCCTCGATGCCCTGGGCGGCGTCGACCAGGAGGATGGTGCCCTCGCAGGCGGCGAGCGACCGCGACACCTCGTACGTGAAGTCGACGTGCCCCGGGGTGTCGATCATGTTGAGGATGTGCGTGTTGCCCTTGTCGTGGGTCGGGGCCCACGGCAACCGCACCGCCTGGGACTTGATCGTGATGCCGCGCTCGCGCTCGATGTCCATGCGGTCGAGGTACTGGGCGCGCATCTGCCGCTGCTCGACCACACCGGTCAACTGGAGCATCCGGTCGGCGAGCGTGGACTTGCCGTGGTCGATGTGCGCGATGATGCAGAAGTTGCGGATCAGAGCCGGGTCGGTACGGCTCGGCTCGGGCACATGGCTAGGGATCGCGGGCACGCAGGGTCCTGATTCTTGAGGCGTCCGCAGTGTCTGCGGTCTCGGGTCGGATCGTTACGCAGCCTCCATGGTCCCACGGGCGGGGACCACCGGGGGGTGCGGGAGCGGCCGGGGGCCGGTTTGGGGCCCCGGACGGGCCGCTGGTAGTGTGGGGGGCTGTGTCTCATGCCCTCTCAGCGCGAGGCACATCCTCTGGAAATTCACCGGTGCGGGACCCGTGCGGCCCCGTGCCAGAACCTGAAAAGGCTCATTCGTGGCGAACATCAAGTCCCAGATCAAGCGGATCAAGACCAACGAGAAGGCCCGGCTGCGCAACAAGGCCGTCAAGTCCTCCCTGAAGACCGCGATCCGCAAGGCCCGCGAGGCCGCTGCCGCGGGTGACGTCGAGAAGGCCACCGAGTACCAGCGCGCTGCCGCGCGTCAGCTCGACAAGGCCGTCTCCAAGGGCGTCATCCACAAGAACCAGGCCGCCAACAAGAAGTCGGCGCTGGCGCAGAAGGTCACCGCCCTCAAGGGCTGAACCCCTTATCTGGTCCGACCGCCGGAAGGACCCGAGCGGGCCCTCTCTCATCCGCTCCCGACCGGCACCCCGGCATCCGCGCGCGGCCTGCGTTCGCCACGCGGGCGCGGATGCACCCGCTTGACCTGAAGACCCCGGCTCCCGTCCTTCCCCGGACGGGAGCCGGGGTCTTCGGTCTGCGGGAGCGTACGGAAGGGGCGGTGCGCGGCGGTGCGCGGGGGCGTGCGGGCGGCCATGCCGCGTTCGGGCGGTCGGGCTCGGCGTCGGACGCGGGCCGCGACCGGGCGTGGGGCGACCGGGCGTGGGGCGTCCGGGCGCGGGTCGACCGGGCGCGGGTCGACCGGGCGTGGGCGAATGTGGGGCGACCGGGCACGGGGCGTCCGGGCACGGGCGGGCGTGAGTCGTGCGGGCACGGGCGGGCGTGAGCCGTCGGGGCACGGGCGGGCATGGGTCGTCCGGGCCCGCGACCGGGCAAGTCCCGGGCATGGGCGGGCATGGGTCGTCCGGGCACGGGCGGGCACGCGTCGTCCGGGCAAGGGCGGGCGTGAGCCGTCGGGGCACGGGCGGGCCCGGGGGTGTCGGCTAGGCGCGGCCTCGGGAGCGGGCGGCTCGGGCGATGATGACCACGGCCTTCTCCAGGGCGTACTCGGGGTCGTCGCCGCCGCCCTTCACCCCGGCGTCCGCCTCGGCCACCGCGCGCAGCGCCACCGCGACGCCGTCCGGTGTCCAGCCGCGCATCTGCTGCCGCACCCGGTCGATCTTCCAGGGCGGCATGCCCAGCTCCCGCGCGAGGTCGGCGGGCCGGCCGCCGCGGGCGGAGGACAGCTTCCCGATCGCCCGCACGCCCTGTGCGAGGGCGCTGGTGATCAGCACCGGCGCCACGCCCGTCGACAGGGACCACCTGAGCGCCTCCAGCGCCTCGGCGGCGCGGCCCTCGACGGCCCGGTCCGCGACCGTGAAGCTGGACGCCTCGGCCCGTCCCGTGTAGTAACGCCCGACGATCGCCTCGTCGATCGTCCCCTCCACGTCCGCGATCAACTGGGACACCGCCGACGCCAGCTCCCGCAGATCGCTGCCGATCGCGTCGACCAGCGCCTGGCACGCCTCGGGGGTGGCCGAACGCCCCGCGGTCCGGAACTCGGCGCGCACGAAGGCCAGCCGGTCGGCCGGCTTGGTCATCTTCGGGCACGCCACCTCCCGCGCCCCCGCCTTGCGCGCGGCGTCCAGCAGGCCCTTGCCCTTGGCGCCGCCCGCGTGCAGCAGCACGAGGGTGATCTCCTCGGCCGGGGAGCCGAGGTAGGTCTTGACGTCCTTGACGGTGTCGGCGGACAGGTCCTGCGCGTTGCGTACGACCACGACTTTGCGCTCGGCGAAGAGCGAGGGGCTGGTCAGCTCGGCGAGGGTGCCGGGCTGCAGTTGGTCCGGGGCGAGGTCGCGTACGTCCGTGTCGGCGTCGGCGGCCTTCGCGGCGGCCACCACCTCCTGCACGGCACGGTCGAGCAGGAGGTCCTCCTGGCCCACGGCGAGCGTCACCGGGGCGAGAGGGTCGTCATTCGCAGTCTTCCTGGCCATCACGACACAGCATCGCACGCACCACTGACAACGGGGGCCGGGGCGAGGCCCCGGGGCCCGGTCAGGGGTCCTCGCGCCAGCCGTCCCAGCGGGACGCGAACTCGTCCAGCTCGGCCGGGTCCAGCCGTTCCCCCTCGTCGCGCAGGACGACCAGCCACTGGGCGTCCTCGGCGTCGTCCTCGCCGGCCAGCGCGTCCCGGACCAGCCGCGGCTCCTCGTCGGTCCCGAACCGCTCCCCGAGCGCCTCCGCCGCCTCTTCCGCCGCGTCCCGGTCGGGCAGCACCAGGACATGTCTCACATCACTCACGCCGGCCATTGTCCGACACCGGCGGTCCGGCACCGGCCGCGAGGTCAGCGGAGGCCGCGTCGATCACCACGTGCATCGCCGAGCGTTCCATGTCCTCGGCGACCCGGACCGCGCCCGCGAAGGAGTTGAACCGGCCGTGGACCCGGGCCGGCCGGATGACACCCTGTGAACCGAATTCACGTCCCCCGTCGCGTACTCCGCGCTTTCACTCGCTCGTCACCCGCAGCTTCTCCCCCGTGCCCGCGACCGCCAGGGCCCCGTCCCGATCCGTCCGCAGCACCGTCGTACCCCGGGCGCGCAGCGCCGCCAGCGTGCCGGGCGCCGGATGGCCGTACGGGTTGTCCTCGCCGGCCGAGACGAGCGCCACCCGTGGGGCCGCCGCCCGCAGCAGCCCGGGGTCCTGGTACGCCGAGCCGTGATGGGCCACCTTCAGGACGTCCACCTCCTTCAGCGCCGGGGCCGCCGGTGAGCGGGCCAGCGCCCGCTGGGCCGGTGGTTCCAGGTCGCCGAGGAGCAGCAGCCGCAACCCGGCCGTCCTGACCAGCAGGGTGACGCTGGCGTCGTTGGGCCCCTCCGGGGCCGGTGCGTCGCCGCCGGGTCCCGGGGCCGGTGGCGGCCAGAGGACCTGCCAGGACAGCGTCCCGGACCGCCGCTGCTCCCCGGCGACGGCGTGCCGTACCGGGACCCGGTGCGCCGCCGCCTGTCGGCGCACCGACGCCACCTGGTCCGGGGGTTCCTCGAAGGCGGTCGTCTCGATCCCGCCCACCGCGCGTCCCCGCAGCACCCCGGGCAGGCCGGTCACATGGTCGGCGTGGAAGTGGGTGAGCACGACGAGCGGGACACGGGTGACGCCGAGGGAGCGCAGGCAGCGGTCGACGAGCGCCGGGTCGGGTCCGGCGTCCACCACCACGCCCGTGCCCGGACCGGCCGCCAGGACCATCGCGTCGCCCTGCCCCACGTCGCACATGGCGAGCCGCCAGTCCGGTGGCGGCCAGGCGGTGAGCACCCGGGTCAGCGGCGCCGGCCGCACCACCGCCAGCGCCAGCAGCACCGCGCAGACCCCGCACCACCACGGATGCCGCAGCAACCGCCGGCCCGCGAACAGCACGCTCGCCGTCAGCAACGCCAGCAGCGCCGCCCCCGCCCAGCCTCCGGGCCAGTCCACCCCCGCGCCCGGCAGCCCCGCCCCCGTCCGGGCCACCGAGGCCAGCCACTCCACTGGCCAACTCGCGCACCACGCCAGCGCCTTCGCCACCGGCATCGCCAGCGGCGCGGTCGCCAGCGCCCCGAAGCCGAGGACCGTGGCCGGCGCGATCGCGAACTCCGCCAGCAGGTTGCACGGCACCGCCACCAGGCTCACCCGCGCCGACAGCACGGCGACGACCGGCGCGCACAGCGCCTGCGCGGCGGCAGCGGCGGCCAGCGCCTCGGCGAGCCGGGGCGGCACCCCCCGCCCGCGCAGCGCGGCACTCCAGCGCGGGGCCAGCGTGAGCAGGGCCCCGGTGGCCAGCACGGAGAGCAGGAAGCCGTAACTCCGGGCGAGCCGGGGGTCGTGGAGCACCAGCAGCAGCACCGCCGTCGCGAGCGCCGGGAGCAGGGACCGGCGGCGCCCGGTGGCCAGGGCGAGCAGCGCGACGCAGCCGCAGGCCGCCGCCCGCAGCACACTCGGGTCCGGCCGGCACACGATCACGAACCCGAGCGCGAGCGCACCGCCGAGCAGCGCGGTGGTCCGCAGCGAGATGCCGAGCCGGGGGGCCAGTCCCCGGCGCTCGCTGTACTGGGCCAGTCCGGGCGGACCCAGCAGCAGGGCCAGCAGGATCGTGAAGTTGGCCCCGCTCACGGCCAGCGTGTGCGCGAGGTCGGTCTCCTTGAACGCCTCGTCCAGTTCGGGGGTGACGCGTGCCGTGTCCCCGACGACCAGCCCCGGCAGCAGCGCCCTGGCGTCCGTGGACAGGCCGTCGGTGGCCTGCCGCAGCCCGGCGCGCAGCCGGCCCGCGAGGCGCTGCGCTCCCGACGGTCCGGCCACGACCTGCGGTTCCCGACCGCCCCGGACCCGCAGCACGGCCGCGATCCGGTCGCCGTCCACCGCCGGGGGCGCCGACCGCGCGGTGATCCGCAGCCTGGTGCCGGGCAGCAGGCCGAGCCACGGCGAGGCACGGGTCCGGCCGGCCGTCGGCCCCGGCGGCGGGGCGCCCGCGTCGACGATCATCAGCACCGGTGTCCGGGTCGCCACCGCCGTCCCGTCCGTCCGCTCCACGCGCCGGACCTCGGCGTCGATCAGTACGGCGGGCGGGGCCGCTCGGTCGCCGCGGACCCGGGGGCGGGTGAACCGCGGGTCGGAGGTCAGCTCCACCTCGGCGGTGACGGTGGCGTGCCGCCCCGCCAGCTCCGGCACCGGCCCCCGGTGCAGGTCCGCGCCGTGCAGCCCGGCCGACGCGGCGGACGCGGCGGCACACAGCAACAGGGCGGCGAGCGCGGGCCGGTGCCCCTCCCCCACCCGCCGGACCGCCGCTCCGGCACCTCCCGTCCCGCGTCCCCTCCACCACCACACCGTGCCGAGCACACCGCCCACGGCCGCGCAGCCCGCCACCGCGCCGACCGCCCAGCCGGGCGACCGGCCCAGCAGCAGGGCCGCCGTCGCCCAGGCCGCCAGGGCCGGCGGTACCAGCCGCAGGTCCGGCGGGCCCTCCTGCCGGGGGCGGGAGGCGCCGAGCCGTTTCCCGGAGGCGGCGTGTACGGCCGACCGCTCCCGCGCCGGGGACGCTGCGGGCGGGCGGCTCATGGCCGGACCAGGTCGCGCAGGTCGGCGAAGCGCCGCTCACCGATGCCGTCGACCTCGCGCAGTTCGTCCACCGAGCGGAAGCCGCCGTGCTCGGTGCGGTAGCTGACGATGTGTCCGGCGAGCACCGGGCCGACTCCCGGCAGGGTGTCGAGCTGTTCGACGGTCGCCGTGTTCAGGGAGAGGGGAGCCGCGGGCGCCGCCCCCGGTGCCGCCCCCGTCGCGCCACCGGCCGGGCCGGCGCCTCCGCCGGCACCCGTACCCGCACCCGCACCCGCGACGGCCGTGCCGACGCTCACCTGCTCGCCGTCCACGAGGAACCGGGCCCGGTTCAGCGAGTCGGTGTTCGTACCCGGACGGACACCACCGGCCGCGCGCAACGCGTCCTCGACCCGTGAACCGGCCGGCAACCGGTGGACCCCCGGCTCCCGCACCTTGCCGCTGACATCGACGACGATCTCACCACCGGGAGCACCGGAGGCGCCGGAAGCACCGGGAGCACCGGGAGCACCGGGGCTGGCCGTGGCCCCCGGCCCACCTGGGCCCACGGCCTTCGTGCTCGCCGCCTTCCCTCCCCCCTCCTCTCCTCCATAGGCCGCCGTCCCCACCACTTCGGGCGGGCGCACGGTCTCGGTGCGGCCGGTCCAGAAGTGCTGCGCCGCGAGCCCGGCGGCGGCGACCAGCACGACGGTCAGCGCCAGCACACCGCGCCGCTCCAGACCGCACCGCGTCTGCAACCACACCGGCATCCGCTCCCGCAGCGCGAGCCGGAGCCGCTCCCGCCGGGAACCGCCCCCGACAGTCGCATGGACAGCCGCCTCGGCACCCGTCCCGGCGACCGCCGCCCCGCCACCGGGGCCCTCGTCCCCCACGTCGACGGGCTCCGCCCGCCCCGGCGGTCCCTTTCCCGACTCCTGCCACTCCCCCGGCAGTTCGGCGCGCTCGTCGTGCCGCGCGAACAGCGTCTCCGCCCGGCGCCGCAGTTCCTGAGCCGACGGGTGCCGGCCGTGCCGTACCGGGCCGCGCGCACGGGGTGCACGGCGATGCCGGACCCGGCCGTCGGAAGCGGGGGCGCGGCCGGGACCGCTGGTCGCGGCCGACATGCGTGAACGTGATCGAAGTGCCATGCGGCGAGAATCCGACACCTCGGCACTATCGCGATGATCATGGTCGATTTCCGGGGATCACCAGCCGGTTGTGGAAAACTCCATCACCCGTACGAGCGACCAGCCTTGGCGGAAGCCGGAGCCGGCCCTCAGCTCACCGAGGCGAAACCACGACCCCCAGCAACCCGGGCCCCGTGTGCGCCCCGATCACCGCCCCCACCTCGCTCACATGCAGGTCGGCCAGCCCGGACAGGCGGGTGCGCAGCCGGTCCGCGAGGGCCGACGCCCGTTCCGGGGCGGCGAGATGGTGGACGGCGATGTCGACCTGCGCGCCGCCCGCCCGGTCGGCGACGATCTCCTCCAGGCGGGCGATCGCCTTGGAGGCGGTACGCACCTTCTCCAGGGGTTCGATCCGGCCGCCGCCCAGTTGCAGCAGGGGCTTCACCGCGAGCGCGGAGCCGAGCAGCGCCTGCGCGGCCCCGATCCGGCCGCCGCGCCGCAGGTAGTCGAGGGTGTCGACGTAGAAGTAGGCGGAGGTGCCCGCGGCCCGTTTCTCCGCCGCGGTGACGGCCTCGTCCACGGTGCCGCCGCCCTCCGCCGCCTCGGCCGCGGACAGCGCGCAGAAGCCGAGGGCCATCGCGATCATGCCGGTGTCCACGACCCGTACCGGGACCGGTGCCTCGCGGGCCGCGAGGACCGCCGCGTCGTACGTGCCGGAGAGTTCGGCGGAGAGGTGGAGGGAGACGATGCCGGTGGCGCCGGTCCCGGCGATCTCGCGGTAGGTCCGGGCGAACAGCTCGGGGCTGGGCCGGGAGGTGGTGACCGGGCGCCGCTTCTGCAGGGCCTGGGCCAGCGAACGGGTCGAGATCTCGGTGCCCTCTTCCAGGGCCCGGTCGCCGAGGACGACGGTCAGCGGTACCGCGGTGATGCCGTGGCGCTCCATCGTCCGGGCCGGCAGGTAGGCCGTTGAATCGGTGACGATCGCGACATGGCGGGACATGAGCTGGAGGTTACCTGCCGTAGTGGCCGCGCGGCAGTCCGGCCCCGGCCACCGGTGGGGCACGCGCACGTCACCCGCGCGTCACCCGCGCGCTCAGGTCGTGCTCTCCGGCCGGGCCTTCTTCTGCCAGGGGTGGACCGGGCGCGGACGGGACCGGTCGAGGGCGGGCGGCGCCGGCTCCTCGGCGGGGGCCGGCCGCGCGGCCGGCTGGTCGTCGGCGGCCGGGGCCTCGGGCCACGGGGGCTGCGTCGAGGAGGGCTCCGTCCGGGTCCAGTGCCGCAGGGCGCCCGCCTCTAGGTCGATCTGCGCGCTCAGGGTGTCCAGGTCGTCGTCCGCGAACCGGCGGGCCCGGTCGCGGGCCGCCCAGCGCAGGGAGTCCGCCGCCTGGGTGATGCGCTCGGTGCGCTCCCGCAGCCCGGGGAGGCGCTCGGCGAGCGTGGCGCGGTCGGGCTCGGACTCCAGGCGCCGCAGCTCGCCGTCGAGTTCGTGGCCGTGGGCGCTGAGCCGCTCGAAGAGGGCGAGGGACTCCTTGAGGGACGCGTCGTCGGACGCGCCCGCGTGCAGCGCGTCCTGGGTGGCCCGCATCGAGGAGCGCAGGGTCAGCCGGAGCTGGGCGAGTTCGCCCGCCGGGCCGACCTGGACGAGGGACTTGGCCCGCAGGGTGTGCTCCTCGACCGTGCGGCGGGCCTGGGTGATGCCGCGGTCCACGCCCCGCTTGGCGGCGCCGACGGCCTTCACCGTGGCGTAGGCGCCGAGGAGGACCATCAGCACGAAGAGGAGGGCGACGACTGCGAGCGCTGTTTCCACGTGTTCCTCCTCGGGCCCTGCGGACATGGCGCGCTGCCCACCGCGCCACTCTTCCACCGTAAACGCAGCGGGCAGGTCCGGAGTTCCGTCAGAACCCCGAACCTGCCCGTAGGGGACCACCCCGAGACGCGGGCGGCTACGCAGGCACGATGTTCACCAGCTTCGGCGCGCGCACGACGACCTTGCGGATTCCGGCCCCGTCCAGCGCGGCCACGACCTTCTCGTCGGCCAGCGCGACCTTCTCCAGTTCCTCGGCGGAGATGGCCGGGGAGACCTCCAGGCGGGCCTTGACCTTGCCCTTGACCTGCACCACACAGGTGACGGTGTCGTCCACGACGTAGGCCGGGTCGGCGACCGGGAAGTCCTGGTGGACGACCGAGTCGGGGTGGCCCAGCTTGCGCCACAGCTCCTCGGCGATGTGCGGGGCCAGCGGCGCCACCATCAGCACCAGGGACTCGGCGACCGTCCGGGAGACCGGGCCGCCGGTCTTGGTCAGGTGGTTGTTCAGCTCGGTGACCTTGGCGATGGCGGTGTTGAACCGCATGCCCTCCAGGTCGCCGCGCACGCCGTCGATCGCCTTGTGCAGCGCCCGCAGCGTCTCCTCGTCCGGCTCGGCGTCGACGACGGTGACCTCGCCGGTGCTCTCGTCCACGACGTTGCGCCACAGCCGCTGCAGCAGCCGGAACTGGCCCACCACCGCGCGGGTGTCCCACGGCCGGGAGACGTCCAGCGGGCCCATCGCCATCTCGTACAGGCGCAGCGTGTCGGCGCCGTACTCGGCGCAGATCTCGTCCGGGGTGACCGCGTTCTTCAGGGACTTGCCCATCTTGCCCAGCAGCCTGGAGACCTGCTCGCCCTGGTAGTAGTAGGCGCCGTCGCGCTCCTCCACCTCGGTGGCCGGCACCGCGATCCCACGCGCGTCCCGGTAGACGTACGCCTGGATCATGCCCTGGTTGTACAGCTTGTGGAACGGCTCGGCCGAGGAGATGTGCCCCAGGTCGTACAGCACCTTGGACCAGAAGCGGGCGTACAGCAGGTGCAGCACGGCGTGTTCGGCGCCGCCGACGTACAGGTCGACGCCGCCGTGCGGCTGGCCCTCGCGCGGGCCCATCCAGTACCGCTCGATCTCCGGGTCGACCAGCTTCTCGGAGTTGTGCGGGTCCAGGTAGCGCAGTTCGTACCAGCAGGAACCGGCCCAGTTGGGCATGGTGTTGGTCTCGCGGCGGAACCGGCGCGGGCCGCGGCCGTCGCCCAGGTCCAGGGTGACGTGGACCCAGTCCTCGTTGCGCGACAGCGGGGTCTCGGGCTGGGTGTCGGCGTCGTCCGGGTCGAAGGTGCGGGGGCTGTAGTCCTCGACCTCGGGCAGCTCCAGCGGCAGCATCGACTCGGGCAGCGGGTGGGCGATGCCCTCCTCGTCGTAGACGATCGGGAAGGGCTCGCCCCAGTAGCGCTGGCGGCTGAACAGCCAGTCCCGCAACCGGAAGTTGACGGTGCCCTCGCCGATGCCCCGGGCGGCCAGCCACTCGGTGATGCGCGCCTTGGCCTCGATGACGCCCAGACCGTCCAGGGAGACGTCCGCGCCGGCGGAGTTGACGATCTTCGCGTCGTACGAGACGAAGGCGTCGTCCCAGGCGGTGGTGTCGGTGCCGCGGCCGTCGGTGGGCTCGACGACGCAGCGCACCGGCAGCTCGAAGGCGCGGGCGAAGGCGAAGTCCCGGGTGTCGTGGGCGGGGACGGCCATGATCGCGCCGGTGCCGTAGCCCATCAGGACGTAGTCGGCGATGAAGACCGGGATCTTCTCGCCGTTGGCCGGGTTGGTCGCGTACACGCCGGTGAAGACACCGGTCTTGTCCTTGGCCTCGGCCTGCCGCTCGACGTCGGACTTCGCGGCGGCCTGCGCGCGGTAGGCGGCGACGGCGTCGGCGGGGGTGGCGTGCCCGCCGGTCCACGCCTCGCGGGTGCCCTCGGGCCAGGCGGCCGGCGTGAACTTCTCCACCAGGGGGTGTTCGGGGGCCAGCACCATGTAGGTGGCGCCGAACAGGGTGTCCTGGCGGGTGGTGAAGATCGTGATGTGGTCGCCGTCGACGGGGAAGTCGACGCGGGCGCCCTCGCTGCGGCCGATCCAGTTGCGCTGCTGCAGCTTGATGGCTTCGGGCCAGTCCAGCTCCTCCAGGTCCTCCAGCAGGCGGTCCGCGTAGGCGGTGATCCGCATGTTCCACTGGCGCAGCTTGGCCTTGAACACCGGGAAGTTGCCGCGCTCGGAGCGGCCGTCGGCGGTGACCTCCTCGTTGGCCAGCACGGTGCCCAGGCCGGGGCACCAGTTGACGGGCGCGTCGGAGGCGTAGGCCAGGCGGTACTCGCCCAGGACGTCGGCGCGCTCGGCGTCGGTCAGCTCGTTCCAGGCGCGGCCGCCGGGGACCTCCCGCTCACCGGCCTCGAACTGGGCGACCAGCTCGGCGATCGGGCGGGCCCTGCGCGCCTCGTCGTCGTACCAGGAGTTGAAGATCTGCAGGAAGATCCACTGGGTCCACTTGTAGTAGTGCGGGTCGATCGTGGCGAACGACCGGCGCTTGTCGTGGCCCAGGCCCAGCCGGCGCAGTTGGCTCTGCATGTTCTTGATGTTGGCCTCGGTCGACACGCGCGGGTGCGTGCCGGTCTGCACGGCGTACTGCTCGGCGGGCAGGCCGAAGGCGTCGAAGCCCAGGGTGTGCAGGACGTTGTGGCCGGTCATCCGCTGGAAGCGGGCGAAGACGTCGGTCGCGATGTACCCCAGGGGGTGGCCGACGTGCAGGCCCGCGCCGGACGGGTACGGGAACATGTCCATGATGAACTTCTTGGGCTTGGCGACCGTCTCCGGGTCGCCCGCCAGGTCACCGCTCGGGTTCGGTGCCGCGTAGGTGCCCTCGGCGTCCCAGAAGTCCTGCCAGCGTGCCTCGACCTCGGCCGCCAGGGCGGCCGTGTAGCGGTGCGGCGCGGCCACCTCGGCGGTGGCAGCGGGGTTCGTCTCGCTCATGATCCTCAAAGCTCCATCGATCGTCTTCGCCTGCGGCTGCGACTTTCGTCCAGGACGGCCGTCCGGGACGGAAATGAAAAATCCCCTCGCACAGGAGGGGACGCCGCGCCGATGCCGACCTACCGGAGCGCCGGTGGTCGGTACTGATCAGCGCGGCTCGCTAAGCAGAAGGCGTACGGCACGCATGGCGTCAGGGTACCGCAGCCGCCTGGCGGGCCGCGACGCGCTGCCACGGGAATCCGGACGGCGGTACGAGGCCGTGCGATAACGGCCCGATAACTCCAGTACGGGGCGTGCTGCCGCTGTCCGAGGGGGCCGGGTCCCCGAGGGGCGTCCCGGGCGGCGGCGCGGCGGCGGACGGAAGCCCGCCGTGGAAACGAGAAGATCCCCCGGTCCCTGCGGACCGGGGGATCTTTCTTCTTGTGGAGCTAAGGAGAATTGAACTCCTGACCTCCTGCATGCCATGCAGGCGCTCTACCAACTGAGCTATAGCCCCTTATGGTGCTTCCGCCGGTTTCCCCGGCGGCGACGCCAACTTTACACGGTCCCCCGGGCCCAACACCAAATCGTTTCCGCTCTGCCCGATTTGCCCTTTTGTTCAGCTCCGTGGATCACGCGGTGACGAAGGAGTAGAACCTCTTGAGCGTGCAGTGCTCCTCCAGCAGCCGGCCGTAGATCGGCTCGCCCTCGAGTTCGCGGTACGTCTCGATCGGGTCGCCTTTTATGATCAGCGCCCGCGCGCACTCCTCGCACCAGTACTGGTACTCGGGGTTGATCGGTTCCATGTCCCGGACGATCGGGGTGCCGCTCCCGCACCAGTCGCACTTCCGCCTGTGCGCGCCCATGCATCAGCTCCAGCCATGGCCGCAGGCGGTGCACACGTACGAGATGCCGCCGTTGTCCCCGAGGACCTGGGCGACGTGCGCGGAACCGCAGGAAGGGCAGTGGAGACGGGTGGCAGTGTTCCGTGTCGACAACGCTCGGCGGAGGCCGTCGACCTCCTCGCGGATGCTCGCAGGCATCGCCACTCCCTCCCGTCGGGCCGCGCCCCCTTCCGGCCATTTGATTCTGCCACGACCGGACCGACACGGTCAGCGACGCCTCAGTACCAGTCCGGACACGGCGTTCCGGCGGACCTCCGCGGAGGTATACGCCGCCGGGGCGGCGATCGCTCGATCGGTGGCCGCTCGATCGGTGGCCGCTCGATCGGTGGCCGACGAAAAAATCCCGCCCCCCTAAGGGGACGGGATTCATCCGTGGAACCAAGTGGAGCTAAGGAGAATTGAACTCCTGACCTCCTGCATGCCATGCAGGCGCTCTACCAACTGAGCTATAGCCCCTGGGCCGGTGTTCTTCCCGCTCGGCGGGGCGAACAAGAAGAACTTTAGCCTGCGACCTGCCGGAAAGTGAAATCCGGGTCCCGGCAGGTGTCTCAGTCGTCGTCGCCGAGCACCGGCTCCGGCAGGGTGCCGGCGTTGTGCTCCAGCAGGCGCCAGCCGCGGGCGCCCTGGCCGAGGACGGACCAGCAGCAGTTGGTCAGGCCGCCCAGGCTCTCCCAGTGGCCGGACTCCAGGCCGAGAAGGCGCCCGATGGTGGTGCGGATGGTGCCGCCGTGGCTGACCACGACGAGCGTGCCGTCCTCGGGGAGCTTCTCCACGTGCCGGAGCACCACGGGGGCGGCGCGGTCGGCGACCTCGGTCTCCAGTTCGCCACCGCCCCGGCGGACGGACTCGCCGCGCTTCCAGGCGGCGTACTCCGCGCCGTACCGGGCGATGATCTCCTCGTGCGTCAGGCCCTGCCAGACGCCCGCGTAGGTCTCCCGCAGGCCCTCGTCGAGGGCCACCTCCAGGCCGGTGAGGGCGGCCAGCTCGGCCGCGGTGTCCGCGGCCCGGGAGAGGTCGGAGGCGACGATCGCGTCGGGCTCGCAGGCCGCCAGCAGCCGGGCCGCCCGGCGGGCCTGGGCCACGCCGGTCCCGGTCAGCCCGACGTCCGTGGTGCCCTGGAAGCGGCGCTCCACGTTCCAGGCGGTCTGGCCGTGCCGCCAGAGGATGATGCGGCGGCCCCGGCCGGCCCGGCCGGAGGTCACCTCACCGGTCGCGCTCATCGCCACTCCCCGCCCGGCTCCCCGGACTCCTCGGCGGCGCGGGCGCGGGCGTGCTCCTCGCCCTTGCCGCGGGTGGCCTTGGCGTCGGCCGGCAGGTCCAGCTCGGGGCAGTCCTTCCACAGCCGCTCCAGGGCGTAGAAGACGCGCTCCTCGCTGTGCTGGACGTGTACGACGATGTCGACGTAGTCGAGGAGGACCCAGCGGGCCTCCCGGTCGCCCTCGCGGCGCACCGGCTTGGCGCCCAGCTCCTTGCTGAGCCGTTCCTCGATCTCGTCGACGATCGACTTGACCTGGCGGTCGTTGGGGGCGGAGGCCAGCAGGAAGGCGTCCGTGATCGACAGCACGTCGCTGACGTCGTAGGCGATGATGTCGTGCGCGAGCTTGTCGGCAGCGGCCTGGGCTGCGGTGGTGATCAGTTCAAGGGAGCGGTCGGTCGCGGTCACTACGTGGCTTTCGGTCGGCGGTCACTTGACACCAGGGTCTCATGACCGCCGACCTCGCCTCAGATGATCACGCACGGTCACGAGGACGGCCGGTAGTCCTGGCCGAGGACGACCGACACCCGCGCGTTGGCGGGCACCTCGCCCTTGGCGACCGCGCCGGCGGGCAGGCCGAGGGTCTTGGCGACCTCGGTGGCCTGCTCCTTGTCGGCGGCGTCCGCGTAGCGCACCTCGGAGGTGGCCTCGGTGGCGGAGGCGGTGCCGCCCTCCAGGAAGGTGAAGCCGCCGTTGAGCAGGACGACCCGGGCCTTGGCGGTGTCGCCCTTGTCACCGGTGGCGTTGCGCACCGAGACGCTGACCGCCGCGTCCTCGTCGGGGCTCTTGGCGGTGCCGCCCAGGACGTCCTTGACGACGTTGTCGGCGGTCTCGGCGCTGAGCGTGCCGTCGTCCTGGACGGGCAGCAGGGTCGTCGTGTAGTCGCCGCCCTTGGCGCGGTCGGCGAGCCCGGCGAGGAAGGCGCCGAGGTCCTTGTCGGTCAGCGGCGGGTCCAGGATCATGCCCAGCGTCTGGACGGTGGTCGTCGCGGCCCCCGGGTCGGAGGAGAGCTTGCGCAGCACCGCCTGCATGACCTGACCGAACCGCTTGAGCTGGGCGTCCTGCGCCTCGCCGGGGCCCTGGTGGGTGGCGTAGGCGACGGCCATCTTGCCGCTGAGGGTCTGGTCCTCGCCCCGGTGGACGAGGGTGGCGGGGTCCTTGCCCTTGGCGCCGGGGTCGGGCACGTCGGCGTCGGTGTCGACGTCGATGTTGCCGACCAGGTCGACGAGGTTCTGCAGGTACGGCGTGTCCAGCCGCCAGGTGCCCTCGATGTCGGTGCCGAGGGCGGAGTCCAGCGCGGCCTGGGTGGCGTCCGGGCCGGCGTCGACCGACTTGGCCAGCGTGGTGGCGCTGCCGTCGTCGCCGGTCAGCGCGAGGGCGTTGGGCACCAGCACGGTGGTGCCCCGCTCGGTGGTGGTGTTGTCCACCAGCAGGGCCGTGGAGGTCTCGCCGCCGTCGGTGTCGTGCAGGTGGACGGCGATCACATCGCGTTTCTGGGCGCCCGCCGCCGCCGTACCACCCGTCGCGGAGTCGGACGAGGACAGGCCGGGGAGCTTTCCGGCGTACCAGAGGTAGCCGATCCCGCCGACCGCCACCAGGGCGAGGACGACGCCGAGGGCGACGGCACGCGCCCGTGCGCGGCGCCGGGCCTCCTCGCGGCGCTCGGTGCGGTTCTCGGTGAACTTCATCCAGTCGATGACGTCCTCCGAGTCGCCGTCCGGCTCCTCGACGAAGGCGAACTGCTCGGTGCGGTAGTCCGGTTCGGCCGCTTCCCGCGGTTCCTCGGGCGGACCCGCCTGCTGCGGGATGCGGGCGGTCTGCTCGGCCACCGCGGGCTGCGCGGCGGCCCCCGCCCGGCCGTAGGGGTCGTCGTGGACCGCCGGCTCGGGCGCCGCCTGGGCGTACGGGTCGTAGCCGTAGGCGTCCTGGGCGGGGACCGGCGGCTGCTGTCCCGTGTCCGGGGTGCCGTAGGGGTCGTAGGGCTGCTGCTGGGCGTACGGGTCGTAGCCGTAGCCCTGTTGGTGCTGTTGCTGCTGCTGTCGGTACTGCTGCTGCGCGTACGGGTCGTACGGCTGCTGCGGGACGGCGGGCTGCGCCGGGGGCCGGCCGTAGACGGGCCGGCCGTACTCGTCGTAGCCGACGAGTTCGTACGGGCCGTCGGGACCGCTGCCGTACCCCGCGTCGTACCGGCCGTCATGGCCGCTGCCCTGTCCCGCGCCGTACGGGCCGTCCTGACCGCTGCCGTATCCCGCGTCGTACTGGTCGTTCACCGGTGGGGGCCCCTCTCGGCTCAGTCGCCGCGGTACAACTGGCGCTTGTCGATGTAGCGCACGACTCCGTCCGGCACCAGATACCAGACGGGGTCGCCCTTGGCGACTCTCGCACGGCAATCGGTGGAGGAGATGGCGAGGGCGGGGACCTCGACGAGCGAGACGCCGCCCTTGGGCAGTCCCGCGTCCGTCAGCGTGTGGCCGGGCCGGGTGACTCCGATGAAGTGTGCCAGGGAGAAGAGTTCCTCACTGTCGCGCCAGGTGAGGATCTGGGCGAGCGCGTCGGCGCCGGTGATGAAGAACAGGTCCGTGTCCGGGTTGAGGGCGCGCAGGTCGCGCAGGGTGTCCACGGTGTAGGTGGGGCCGCCGCGGTCGATGTCGATGCGGCTGACCGAGAACTGCGGGTTCTCGACGGTGGCCACGACCGTCATCAGATAGCGGTCCTCGGCCGCGGAGACCTCGCGGTCGCTCTTCTGCCAGGGCTGCCCGGTGGGCACGAAGACCACCTCGTCGAGGTGGAACTGCGCGGCGACCTCGCTGGCCGCCACCAGGTGCCCGTGGTGGATCGGGTCGAAGGTGCCGCCCATGACGCCGAGGCGGCGCCGGCCGCTGCCGGGGCCGGTGGCCCGGCCGGGGGCCGGGCGGTGTGCTGCGCCGCCCACCGTGCCGTCTTCCGCGTCGTGCGCCGGGCCGGTAGGCATGTCCTGCTCTCCCATGCGTGCAGACCCTACCGGCCCGGCGTGCGAGCCTCGGCCGCCAGTTCCCCCCTGCGGCGCCCGCGCGGGCGCCGGGCGCGGGTCAGCGGTCGCGGTTGAAACGCGTGGTGACCCACAGCAGGAGCAGCAGGATGACGAGGGCGCCGCCGCCGGTCAGGAAGGGGCTCAGGCTCTGATGGTTGCCCCCGTGCCCCTCGCCCTCGGCGGCGAGGGTGACCAACTGGGCAGCGGTGCTGTGGATGCTCATCATCGGCAGGGACCTATCAGGTGTGGGCGGGATAAAGACGTCGGCTCATGGTATGCGGGCGCCCCTGGGGTGATCACGCCGACTCCGCCGTTGGGGACGCCCCCGGCGTCCCGGGGAACCTTCCGCCGGCCTCAGTCGTCCTTCCGCTTGTAGCCCCGCAGCAGGAACCACGCGGTCAGCACGGAGCCCAGCACCATCACGATCAGGACGATCCGCAGCAGGTTGCCCGAGCCCGGCTGCCCGGCGGCGGTCGCGGCCTCGGCGAGCCAGGCGGGGTGGGGGACGTGCGCCATGTCGTGGACTCCTTCGCTGTACTGCCCGTCCACGGTATCTCGGCCTAGGCTGGGCGGTGCCTCGGGGGCGCCAAGGACGGACAAAGACCCGCACAGGGTTCACAGCGGGCCATCGACACGCACATGGGGGAAGACATGTCCGAAGGGCACGAGCACAACGGGCACGAGCAGGTGCCCGGCAGGCAGCGCAGGCGCTTCTCCGGGATCTCCTCGCGTGCGTACGAGCATCCGGCCGACCGCAGCGCCCTGGTGGCCCTGCGCAAGCTGAGCGGTTTCGACACGGTGTTCAAGGCCCTCAGCGGCCTGCTGCCGGAGCGGAGCCTGCGGCTGCTGTTCCTGTCCGACTCGGTGCGCGTCTCGGACCGGCAGTTCGCCCATCTGAACGACATGCTGCGCGACGCCTGCTACATCCTGGACCTGGAGAAGGTCCCCCCGATGTACGTCAACCAGGACCCGCAGCCCAACGCGATGTGCATCGGCCTGGACGAGCCGATCATCGTCGTCACCACGGGTCTGGTGGAGCTGCTCGACGAGGAGGAGATGCGGGCGGTCATCGGGCACGAGGTCGGGCACGCGCTGTCCGGTCACGCGGTCTACCGGACCGTCCTGCTCTTCCTGACCTCGCTCGCCGTCCGGGTCGCCTGGATTCCGCTGGGCAACCTGGCGGTCATGGCGATCGTGACCGCGCTGCGCGAGTGGTTCCGCAAGTCGGAGCTGTCCGCCGACCGCGCGGGACTGCTGGTCGGCCAGGACCTGCGGGCCTCCATGCGCGGCCTGATGAAGATCGCCGGCGGCAACCACCTGCACGAGATGAACGTGGACGCCTTCCTGGAGCAGGCCGAGGAGTACGAGGCCGGCGGCGACCTGCGCGACTCCGTGCTGAAGATCCTCAACGTGCTGCCGCGCTCCCACCCCTTCACCACCGTCCGGGCCGCCGAGCTGAAGAAGTGGCAGGCGTCCCGGGACTACCAGCGGATCATGGACGGGCACTACCCGCGGCGCGCGGAGGACAAGGACACCTCGGTCCGCGACTCCTTCCGCGAGTCGGCCTCCAGCTACGCGAGCAACGTCCGCGGTTCGAAGGACCCGCTGATGAAGCTGGTGAACGACATAGCCGGCGGGGCCGGGGACCTCGGCGACCGGGTGCGGCGCGGCTTCGGCGGCTTCACCGCCACCCAGCCCAGGCCGCCGAAGGACACCGGCGGCTCCGAGGGCCGCTCGGCCGGGCCGGACGGGGCGGACGGCGGCGACGGGACCGGCGGTCCGGGCGGCGGGACCGGCGGTCCGGGCGACGGGACCGGCGGTCCGGACGCGCCGCGGCCACCGCGCGGCTGACCTCCGGGCGCACGGCGGCCGGCCGAGCACCCCTTGCCCTGGCTACACCCTCGGCTGCGCCCGCTCCGCCAGCGAGCCGCACAGGGCGGTCGCGCCGTCCGTGGTGTACGGGTCGGTGCCGGCCGGGCCGCCCCGCTTGGCGGTCTGGCCGGCCAGCAGCGGGCGCAGCCGGCTCGCGGAGTCCTCGGCGCAGGACAGCGGCCCGGCCTGGACGTAGGAGACGGTGAGCCGGGCCTGGTGCAGCCGCAGGTCGTCCCGGTCGAAGCGGAAGTGCAGCTCGCGCCGGACGGTGAACAGGGAGACCTCGGCCCGGTCGTCGCCGGCGGGCCGCAGCGGATAGACGAAGGTGTGGTCGGCGGTGACCTCCAGGGTGGAGGCGTCGCTCTCCACGGCGTGCAGCGAGCCCTGGGCGCGGACCTGGTCGTCGGCCAGTTCGGTGCGGGCCGGGTCGAAGCGCACCAGCCAGCCGGTGGCCGCGTGCCGTCCGTCGGCGGCGGGCCGGTCGAAGCTCTCGTCGAACTGGTCGAGCTGGTCGGGGTCGAGGAGTATCCGCACCGAGCGGACCGCTCCCCCGGTCAGCACCTCCGGGTCCAGGGCGGAGCGGACGACGTAGTTCTTGGCGGTGATCAGGGCGTTCATGACCTGCTCGTCCGAGAAGTGCGCGGTGCTGCGCGCGGACGGCAGCGGCACCCCCTCGGCGCCCACGCGGAACTGGGCGGCGGGACTGTGCGCGTACAGCTCGTCGGCGTCGGCGGCGCCGGGCACCCGGCCCTGCGGCGCCAGCGGGACGACGGTCATCCGCAGCGGTTCGTCGGACTGCCCGGCGGCCGGGTTCTGGTACGGGTGCCGGACGCCCATGTAGATCGCGGTGCCGAAGGCGAGGGCGATCAGCACGACCAGGATCAGGGCCTGCCGGGACAGTCCCCGGTGCAGGGGCGCGCGGCGGCGCACGGCGGGCGCGTGCTCGGTGATGCGCTCGTCGGCGGAGAACTCCTGGAGCTGGGCAGCGCGGACGAACGACTCGTCGAAGACGACGGATCGGTACTCGTCCTCACCGCCTCCGGGGGCGCCCTCGGGTGTCCCCTCAGGCGGGTCTGAAGGCCCTCCCATGTCTTCAAGGGTAGGTCGCGGGACGCCCGGATAAACGCCCTGGTACGCGCCAACTTCCGGCGGATTCCCGGCAGGGCCGGGACCGGGCGGGGAAGCGGCCGCCCGGGAGCCGTTCAGGGAGTGCGCGGAATCACCGGGACGGGGGGTGCGGAGTGGTCGGCGGAGGCGGAGGGGCTGGCCGCGCCCTCGGGTTCGGTGCCGCCCCGCTCGGGTCGGGTGGAGGCGGGCGGCGGGGCCTGCTCGCGGTCGCCGTCGGAGGAGGCGCCCCGGTAGACGGCGGCGAAGGCCAGCGCGACCATGCCGACGCCCATGACGAGGGCGAGCAGCCAGGCGACGGGGCGGTGCCAGCGGGCCTGTCTGCCGTAGGTGCCGGGGGCGCCGTAGGGGCGGTCGAGCAGGTCGACGTCCTCGTCGGGGTCGTCGTGGCCCAGGTCGCGGCCGTAGCCGCCGTACCCGTCGTCGTAGCGGGGGCGGGAGCGGCGGGCCTCGGCCTCGAAGGCTTCGGCCCTGGCCTCGGCGGCGGCCAGGAGGCGCTCGACGGCGGTCGGCTCGTGCACCGGGGCCGCCCGCACGAACTCCTCGTCGAAGACCACGGAGGCGAACTCTTCGTCCGACACCCCGCGGTCGTGGTCGTCGTCGGGCTCCCAGCCGTCCGGGAACGGCGTGCCCCCCACGTCCTCCGGCACGGCTCCAGAGTAGACCTGGGGGGTCATTTTGGGCAGACCGTACGGAAATTGATCCGCTGGGTGAGACAGGTGCGCGGGGGGGATCAGCGCCGTACGTGGCCGTCGCCGGTGACGATGTACTTGGTGCTGGTCAGCTCCGGCAGGCCCATCGGGCCGCGGGCGTGCAGCTTCTGGGTGGAGATGCCGATCTCGGCGCCGAAGCCGAACTGGCCGCCGTCGGTGAACCGGGTGGAGGCGTTCACGGCGACGGTGGTGGAGTCGACCAACTGGGTGAAGCGGCGGGCGGCCTGCTGCGAGGTGGTGACGATGGCCTCGGTGTGGCCGGAGGTCCACAGCCGGATGTGCTCCACGGCCCTGTCGAGGGAGTCGACGACGGCGGCGGCGATGTCGTAGGAGAGGTACTCGGTCTCCCAGTCCTCCGGGGTGGCCTCGACGACAGCGGCCCTGGAGTCCTTGGCGTACGCCATCACCCGCTCGTCGGCGTGCACGGTGACCCCGGCGTCGGCGAGGGCGTCGAGGGCGCGGGGCAGGAAGTCGGCGGCGATGTCCTGGTGGACCAGGAGGGTCTCGGCGGCGTTGCAGACGCCGACCCGCTGGGCCTTGCTGTTGACCAGGATGTCGACGGCCATGTCGAGGTCGGCGGCGGCGTCGACGTAGACGTGGCAGTTGCCGGTGCCGGTCTCGATGACGGGGACGGTGGACTCCTGGACGACCGTGTTGATCAGGGAGGCGCCGCCGCGCGGGATGAGGACGTCGACCAGGCCGCGGGCGCGCATCAGCTCGCGGACGCTGTCGCGGTTCTCGCCGGGGACCGCCTGGACGGCGTCGGCGGGCAGTCCGGCGCCGCCGACCGCGTCGCGGATCACCCGGACCAGGGCGGTGTTGGAGGCGTACGCGGAGGAGGAGCCGCGCAGCAGGACCGCGTTGCCGGACTTCAGGCAGAGGGCGGCGGCGTCCACGGTGACGTTGGGCCGGCCCTCGTAGATGATGCCGACCACGCCGAGCGGGACGCGGACCTGGCGCAGGTCGATGCCGTTGGGGAGGGTGTTGCCGCGGACCACCTCGCCGACCGGGTCGGGCAGCGCCACGACGTCCCGTACGTCGCAGGCGATGGTCCGCACCCGCTCCGGGGTGAGGGTCAGCCGGTCGATGATGGCCTCGGCGGTCCCGGCCTCGCGGGCCCTGGCCACGTCCGCCGCGTTGGCCTCGACGATCTCGCTGGTACGGACCTCCAGCGCGTCGGCGACGGCGAGCAGCGCGTCGTCCTTCGCGGCCCGCGGCAGCGGCGCGAGGTCGGCGGCGGCGGCCTTGGCCCGGTAGGCGGCGCGGGTGACCGGGGTCATCGAGTCGTACGGCGAGAGCGTGGTCATGGGGGAAGGGTAGTGCGCCGGGCGGCGGCGTCCGGAGCGTGTTCCACACCCCGAGACACCCCGGCCGGCGGGTCAGAACGGGTGGACGCCGACCGGGGTCGCCGGGGCCGGGCCGTAACCGGCGGCGATGCGCTGGTGGTAGGTGGCGCGGTCGATGACCTCCAGGCCGACGATCTCCCAGGGCGGCAGGCCCGCGGTCTGCCGGTGCTCGCCCCACAGGCGCAGGGCGACCGCCGCGGCGTCGTGCAGGTCGCGGGCCTCCTCCCAGTACCGGATCTCGGCGTGGTCGTCGGCGTATCTGCTGGTCAGCAGGAAGGGGTGGTCGTGGGCGAGCTGCTCAAGGGCGCGCCGCACCTCGGGCAGCGGGGTCCGGGCGCCGGAGACGCTGAGGGTGACGTGCCACAGGCGGGGGGTGTCCCGGGGGTCCTCGCCGCGGTAGCGGTCCCCGGCGGCGACGCTGGTCAGGGCGCGTTCCTCGGGCGCGCGGGAGCCGGTACCGCCACGGGAGCCGGTAGCACCGCGGGAGCCTGGACCGCCGCGGGACGCCGCCGCCCCCGGGCGCACTCGTCTCACGACGGCCTCCTTCTCGCACGCTGACGGCCCCGCTGATCGGCCGGGGCTGGTCTCTGGGAAAAGTTGAGCAGGCCACAACGCGTCGCGGGGCGGTTTTGCGGAACGTCCACCACCGGTGCGGGGACGATTCCGCCCATTACGGGTGCAGGATCACCAGATCGTCCCTGTGTACGACCTCGCGTTCGTACGCGGGTCCGAGTTCGCGGGCCAGTTCCCGGGTGGAGCGGCCGATGAGCCGGGGGATCTCCTTGGCGTCGAAGGTGACCAGGCCCCGGGCCACCGCGCGCCCCTCGCCGTCCCGCAGTTCGACCGGGTCGCCCGCGCCGAACTCGCCCTCGACGGCGGCGATCCCGGCCGGCAGCAGGGACTTGCGGCGCTCGACCACGGCCCGTACCGCCCCGTCGTCCAGGGTGAGCGCGCCCTGCGGGGTGGAGGCGTGCTGGAGCCAGAGCAGGCGGTCGGCGGAGCGCTTGCCGGTGGGGTGGAACCAGGTGCCGGTGTCCTGGCCGCTGAGCGCGTCGGCGGCGTGCACCGCGCTGGTCAGCACCACCGGGATGCCGGCGGCGGCGGCGATCCGGGCCGCCTCGACCTTGGTGGCCATGCCGCCGGTGCCGACGCCCGCCTTGCCGGCGCTGCCGATCTCGACGCCGGCCAGGTCGGCGGGCCGGCGGACCTCGGCGATCCGGGAGGTGCCGGGCCGGGCCGGGTCGCCGTCGTACACGCCGTCCACGTCGGAGAGGAGGACCAGCAGGTCGGCGTGGACGAGGTGGGCGACGAGGGCGGCGAGCCGGTCGTTGTCGCCGAAGCGGATCTCGTCGGTGGCGACGGTGTCGTTCTCGTTGACGATCGGGAAGGCGCCCATCGCGAGCAGTGCGTCCAGGGTGCGCGAGGCGTTGCGGTGGTGGGCGCGGCGGCTCATGTCGTCGGAGGTGAGGAGGATCTGGCCGACGCGGACGCCGTAGCGGGCGAAGGAGGCGGTGTAGCGGGCGACCAGCAGGCCCTGGCCGACGCTGGCGGCGGCCTGCTGGCGGGCCAGGTCCCGGGGGCGGCGGCGCAGCCCGAGCGGGGCGAGTCCGGCGGCGATGGCGCCGGAGGAGACGAGGACGATCTCCCGCTCCCCGCCGCCGCGCACCTTCGCCAGGACGTCGACGAGCGCGTCGACCCGGTCGGCGTCCAGGCCCCCGGCCGCGGTGGTCAGCGACGAGGAACCGACCTTGACGACGATCCTGCGGGCCTCGCCCACGGCCTGCCTCACTGCTGCCACCTGCGCTCTTCCCCTCGCGTCCGAACTCACTCCGCAACTTACGCGCATCCTGACCGGTGGCGCGCTCCGTATCAAACGGCGGACAGGCGCACCGGGGGCGAGAGTCCGGCGGGGAGGAATCAGAGACCGGCGACGCCCCTGATCCAGTCGAGACTGGTGGGGACGGTAGCGGCCAACATCGGGCCGACGCAGACGTTGTCGCTGTTGCTGTAGTAGACGCCTGAGGTCACACCCACCTGGTACCGCTTGCCGTCGACCAGCTTGAACTGGGGACCTCCGGAGTCACCGGAGCAGGCCATGCCGTTGCCCTTGGAGCTGAGGATGCCGCGGCCCACGCCCAGGACATCCCTGCTGTTGATGTCGCTCACCTTGATCGTCGCCGGCTTCAGGCTCTTCGAGGCCGCGCCGCCTATCTTGCTTTGTGAGCCCCGTCCGAAGATGTAGTTGGTGCCGCCTTCGACCGGGCTGGCGCTCGCCAGACGGACATGCTCCGCGTTCGCCTCGCGCGTCAGATGGAGCGGGGCAATGTCGTGTTCGCCCCGCAGCTTGATGTCATCGACCTGAATGACTCCGCCGCCGTCATTGAACTGCGTGCTCTTGACCCGGACCTGGATCTTGGAGGCGTCCTGGCCGATGCCCGTGGAGGAGAAGCAGTGCTTCGCCGTCAGCGTTCGGCGATAATGGAACCAGTGCACAGCAGATTGCCGCGCCCGCTGCCCTCGTCGGCGTTGCCGTAGAGGATCGCGGCGATGCCGTCTGCAGAAGCGGCCGCCTCTCCGTTCACCACCGTCGGGGATTCGGTCAGCCCTTTCCCCGAGGTGCCCACCGGGAAAGCCAGGTCGAGTTCCTCGTCGGCCACTGCGGACGGTACGCCCGCGCCGAAGAGGCTCACTGGGGCCGTCGACCGCTGTTCGCGCTCACACTGAAAATCCACTGAACGACTGTTGAATGCACTACCGCATGGCGACATCCCCATTTTTACTGCCACATATAAACCTGAACTGGTGATTGCACGCAAAATGGCTACATACAGCCTCTCGTTCTGATTTCCTGCCGCAACTCCGTGCAGCAGCATTAGCAGATCCACGGAGACAGCAGCATGACTGCCTCAGCGACAGCCGACTGAGGTAAAATTCAGCGGTACTCGGGGAGAACCGAATAGTATCCATGGAAAGGATGATGCATATCGTGTGGGGTGAATACCCCACGGGGAGCGCACGCAACGCCATACAGGGATACGTATCCGCGCTGAGACGCCTACTGACGTCAGCTTCCGGTGCGAAAATAGAAACGAGCCCACAGGGATATGCGATCAGGGTCGATAAGGAGCAGGTTGACCTCTATCGCTTCCGTCGCCTCACCGAAAGCGCCCGGAATGCGGACGCAGTAAACGCGAGTGCGCTGCTGGAATAAGCTCTGGAACTGTGGCAGGGCCCCCCGTTCACTCATCGGGTCACAGAGGCGAGCGGACGCGCTGAAGGTGTTCCACGACACCCGGCATCATCTCGTGCGCGAGTTGGGTGTCGAACCAGGTGACCTCCTGCGCGGCACGCACGAGCGGATACTCCGCGATCCGGTCGAGGCGCCCGCCGGGGGTTGACGCGGTGGGGGGGGGGGGCCCCCCCGCGGGGGGCCGCCCCCCCCCCCCCCCCCCCCCCCGCCCCCCCCCCCCCCCCCCCCCCCCCCCCCCCCCCCCCCCCCCCCCCCCCGCGGGGCCG